>JAZKDM010000079.1:5748-8398 GCA_040387535.1 Pseudomonadota bacterium
GGTTCGGCTGGCGGCATGCGTAAGATTCAAGATTTTGGTGGTTTTTTTGATGAAACCACTATTGTGATTTGTGGCGATGCGATTATTGATTTGGATATTACCGCCGCTGTGGCAGAGCATAAACGCAAAGGCGCATTAGTGAGCTTGGTTACTAAAGAAGTGCCAATTGATAAAGTATCTGGCTATGGCATTGTGGTCACCGATGATAATGGCAAGATTATTTCGTTTCAAGAAAAGCCTACACAAGCCGAGGCGCGCTCTAATTTGGCCAGCACAGGTATTTATATTTTTGAGCCAGAGGCCATTAATCTAATTCCTTCTGGTAGCACCTTTGATATTGGTTCTGATTTATTCCCCCTGTTAGTGCAGAAAAACTTACCTTTTTACGCCATCAATCACCCCTTTAATTGGATTGATATTGGCTTAGTGACCGATTACTGGGAAGTGATGCAGCAAGTAATGCGTAATGAAGTACCCAGCATGCAAATGCCAGGCAGGCAAATTAGGCCAGGCGTTTGGGTGGGCTTAAATGTGCATATCAATTGGGAAAACACCCATATTGAAGGCCCAGTGTATATCGGCTCTGGCGCACGCATTGACAAAGGCACGCAGATTATTGGCCCCACATGGATTAGCGATGGCTGCCATGTGCAACGTGGCGGCAGGGTAGAGCGCAGCGTGTTATTTGAATATACCCGCGTGGGCCAAGACTATAGCTTTGTGGAAATGATTGTATGCGGCGAATATTGTGTGGATAAAACGGGCCGCATGATGCATGTGGATGATGACACTTGCGATTTGATTTGGAGTGACGCGCGCGAAAAAGTGATTTACCCCATGAATTACGCGCAGCTGAAAATTTGAGTCAGTGCTTTCAATCGCTTTGTGACAAAACTGTCACAAAACTGCAATTTTACTGAAAACAAGATTGACTAAAATTGTCATCTTGCATTAATTTTGGTAAAGCAGTCATCATGTCTAAATTATTTTCAATTAGCCATAATCACAATAAAAATCAAGGGTTTACCCTGCTAGAGCTTTTGGTGGTGATTGTCATCATCGGCTTATTGGCCAGTATTGCTGCACCTAAGCTATTTAGCCAAATTGGTAAATCGGAGACTAAAACGGCTAGCGCCCAAATAGAGTCATTAGGCTTGGCGCTGGACCAATATCGCATTGATGTGGGGCAATACCCCAGCACTGAACAGGGTTTGGCGGCCCTATATAAAAACCCAGGCAATGTGCCTAAATGGGCTGGCTCTTATCTTAAAAAGAATATTCCAAATGACCCTTGGGGCAAGCCCTACCTATATAAATCGCCAGGCGAGCATGGAGATTACGATTTATTCACACTCGGTAAAGATGGCCAGTTGGGCGGCACTTCTGATAATCAAGATGTGCTGAGTTGGTAATTTATCCATCACTAAATGCCCATGGATGATTAGCTAAATGGAATATCAAGTAAAAGCGGTGCGTGGCAAAGAAATGGCGCTGCTCTATATTATCGCGCAGCATGCAGAGGATGCGAAAGCACAAGCGCGCGCCAAAGGCTACACGCCTATTGCGGTCAACACAAAAACGTTGCAATTCAAAGCGCAAACCAGCAAAAAATTCCCTTTGGCTTTATTTAGCCAAGAGCTGCTGGCCTTATTAGAAGCGGGTTTAAATTTGGTGGAATCAATTGAAACGCTGGCAGAAAAAGAATCGCGTAGCCAAGTTAAAACCGCGCTAGATGCGTTATTGCAAGCCTTATATCAAGGCCAAACTTTTTCTACCGCGCTAGAACAACAGCCCACACTCTTTCCTGTTTTATATGTTGCCACCGTACGCGCTAGTGAAAAAACAGGCGATTTGGCTGAATCGCTTGGCCGTTATGTGAGCTACGAACAACAGATTGGATTGGTGAAAAAGAAAATAATCAGCGCCTCCATTTATCCGATTTTACTAATTGCAGTGGGTGGTTTGGTGATTTTCTTTTTAATGGGCTTTGTAGTGCCAAAATTTAGCCAGATTTATGAAGATTCTGGCAGTAACTTGCCATTTTTATCGCAGCTATTATTGCAGTGGGGCGTGTTTTTAGAGAACCACGGCAAGACATTTTTAATACTATTAGGTGCTAGCTTAGCGGCTATTATCTATGCGCTAAGCCAAGCCAGTGTTAGAAAGTGGCTAATGCAACAATTTTGGCGTATACCCGCCATTGGTGAGCGTTTGCGCATTTTTCAGCTAGCGCGTTTTTATCGCACGCTGGGTATGTTGTTAAAAGGTGGCACGCCGATTGTGGCGGCTTTGGGTTCAGTAGCGGGTCTTTTAGATGTTTCTTTAAAGGCCAATATGCAAAGCGCCACGCTGGCGATTCAGCAAGGTCAACCCGTTTCAACCGCCATGGAACAAGCTGGCTTAACCACGCCAGTTGCCCTGCGTATGCTGCGCGTGGGTGAGCGTGGCGGAAAAATCGGCGACATGATGGAACGTGTTGCCGCCTTTTATGATGAAGAACTATCGCGCTGGATTGAATGGTTTACCAAATTATTTGAGCCGCTTTTGATGTTGTTTATTGGTTTGGTGATTGGTGTGGTGGTGTTGCTGTTGTATATGCCGATATTTGAGCTAGCAGGGAGCGTGCAATAGTGAATATGCCACAAACAAT
>JAZKDM010000080.1:0-2517 GCA_040387535.1 Pseudomonadota bacterium
CGCTTTGAAATAGATGCCACCTTTAGCATCACCGATACACCCGGCATGATGTGGCCTAAAATCGCCTATGAATCAGATGGCTATATGCTGGCAGCCAGCCATGCCATTGGTCGTAACGCGGTGATTGATGAGGATGTAGCGGTTTTTCTGGCGGATAATTTATTGAAAACATACCCCGATTTAATCAACGCGCGCTATAAATTAGATTTGATGAAAATTGATGTCAAACAAATAGACGGCGTGGACTTATTAGAGGCGATTGCCAAACGCCGCAGCTACAAACGCCATGATGGCTTGTGGGATGTGGAAAAAACCGCTGTGGCTTTTCTAACCGATTACCGTAGTGGTGCAATTGGCCGCGTTAGCTTAGAAACGCCGCTTAGCCGCCAAGCAATGATGCAAGAAAATTTGCCTGTTATTATCGAACCAGAAGCTAACACCGAAATCGCCCAAGACGAACCAGCTGAAAAAAACTAAGCCATCATAATTGATGGCTTAGCGGCCTATTGATGGCATTGGTTCATTGTAACTTCAGCTTGCGTGCAAACGCGCTCTTGCCCTTGTTGTAAGCTATCAGTAAAGCTTTTCCAGCCAGATTTTTGATTGCTACTATCGGCTTTTGCCGATGTAGCAGAGGGCGTTAACTCAGCCGTTTTTATTGGCTGCTTTACTTGTTTTTCGCTGTCAACGTTCTGGTTTATCACTACTGGCAAAGTATTAACGGTTTTTTCTGTTGATTTTTTGCTAGTCTTTTTCTTCATTGGTTTGGTTTCAACTGCCGCCTGAACAATGGGCTTTTGTTTAAGCACGGCATTATCGCTTACTGCAATTTGCAACGGCTTTTCTTCCGTCACTTTTACAAAGCCCGTTTCTAGTGTTTCGTTGGATAATAATTGCGCATCATTTTGCGGCGCTTTTTCTAAATCTTTGATTACCTCCAAAGTCGCGGGTTTTGCAACAGATGACTGTTCAATTGTAATCACTGGCTCACGCGGCGTTGCGGCGCTTTTAATCACAATCGCAAAGGTCATCAAGGCAGGCATTGCTAAGGCAACATAACGCCAATTAATATTTTTAAACCAGTTTGAAGGATTCAGCAATTGCTTAGCAGGCTCTACAATATGCGCTAACTGCACTATTCTTGCCTCGGCTGGCGCGGTATCTTTAAGCAATCTCACGGCATAAATTTCGTGCTCACGCACATGTTTGTCGTGCTTAATACCTGAATAATCAAACATTTGTGAGATTTCTTGCGTTAATCGCGAGGTCACTTCGTAATAAGAGCGCGACACCACGATTTGATTTGGCTTAGCAAAGCTCATAATTCGCTGCGCTACATTAATACCATCGCCAATAATATTAGGCTGGCCATTAATATCGCGCACCACGCGTACGGGACCAAGATTAATACCAAAGCGCACATAAAGCGGCATAGAACTTAGAATATTGCTTTTTAGAATTTCATCGCGAATACTCAACGAGATAAACAAGGCATCTTCTGGTGAACCCATGTGCGCAATGGCAGCACCATCACCTGTATCCAAAATGATACGGTCTTCAGGCTCTACGTCTTTTAAAGAGTGATTAATCAGGCGATTAAATTGATTTTTAATATCAATTTGTTCTGAAACAGATTTTTTGGAGTAATCAATAATATCCAAAAAGACGATACTACAAATGGATGTTTTATTTACTTTGTCATTCATGGCAAATTTTAGTCATTAGTGTCGAGATAATGATCTATCCTATTATTTTAAGTTTGTAAGACTTAAAATGATTTTTAACTTACCTATTGCCCTGCCAAGCCCTGTTTCTAAGCATTAGCAGGAACTACACTTTTATTTTCCGCTTTTTTTAGCTGATTTTAATTGAGTGATTTAGGTTCCCAATAGCTAATAAGCAATGTTTGAGCCACTATGTTAAAAAATGTTAAATAAAATCGCAGACGCCAATTTATAGATTTGAAAATAAAACCACGGTATTTCTGCCAGCCTTTTTGGCGGCATACAGCGCTTGATCGGCTGATGAAAACATACTTTTAAAATCTTTTCCGCCCTGATTCGAATCACACACGCCAATACTCACAGTGCAGTAAATATATTCACCGTTAAACGGCATTGCGGTTGCCTCAAATTTTTTACGTATACGCTCAGCTAACAAACTTGCTTCTTGCTCAGAGGTATTAGGCATCACAATACAAAACTCCTCGCCGCCATAACGCCCCAATAAATCAATTTCACGCATATTACTTTTGGCTAAATCAGCAAAGGTTTGAATCACCGTATCACCAAACAAATGACCATAAGTATCGTTAATCTGCTTAAATCGGTCTAAATCCATCAAAAGCATGGCTTGTGATTGCCTTGATTTAACCGATTTTAATGTTGAGGCTTCAGCAACTTGCTCCAAATTTCGGCGATTCATCACGCCTGTAAGCCAATCGTGGCCTGCGGTGTGCGCCAACAATTCTGCCAGCTTTTCGTTCACCATTAATATAAAGCCAAAATTAATTGCTAA
>JAZKDM010000080.1:2617-4590 GCA_040387535.1 Pseudomonadota bacterium
CCTTGTTGGATAAACAAGATAATCGCAACGCCAATACAGAAATTTGCGGCTACCCAGTATTTTAATCCGCCCACTACTGCGGTGCGTGCATGTATGGCCAGCAATAGCAAAGATAACGCTAGCGCCATCAGGCCAGACATAAACAGCATGGTTTTAAATTCTAAGGATGCCAACATATTTTTATATTAAGCCTTATTTCAAGCCATTCAGTTTAGCTAAATTTAGTATACGCATACCAATTCAAGATAGATGCGGCATCCGTTCATTTGTGACTAATTTAAGTCTTATTTAATTTACTTTTTGCTAATTGCTCACTAAATGCCACTTCTAATTTACTGACGCGCTTGGGCGTTTGCGGCCCATAAGCATTCACAAATGCCACAAATTCATCCATAGGCATTGGCTCACATAAGCGATTGGATTTGCTTGGCTGGTATTCGTCCTCAGATGAGGTACGCAAAACTAAAGTGAATAGCCCATTTTGACTCATGGTCATTGAGTAGTTGGGGTCACCACTGCGGTTCTTTAATCGATCAATAGCGGCGCTGGCTCTAGTTGTTCTCATGGCGACTCAGGAAATTATTGTGCAAATGACAGCGTATTATTCATCTGCTGGGCTATCTCGCGTAATATCGGTATAACTTACAACGCGGTTTCTACCTTGGTTTTTTGCCATATACAGCGCACTATCCGCCGCCGCAACCAAGCCTTTAAAATCATAACCCGCCCGCACAGAATCCGCTACACCAATGCTCACAGTGCCCTTAATGGGTTTTTGGTTGATATCGTGCAAAGATTTTTCAACTCCCAAGCGAATACGCTCTGCCAAGCCTATTGCATCTCTTTCAGACGTATTGGGTAAAAACACACAGAATTCTTCACCACCATACCGGCCAAGCACATCGCCAGAGCGTAAAATTTCAGCAATCACTTTGGTTAAATGACGCAATACATCATCACCAAATAGATGGCCATGTTTATCGTTCACCTTTTTAAAGTGATCCATATCAATCACCAGCACCGCCATGCTTAAATTAATGCGCTTGCATATACCTTGCATTTTTAAAGCCGCATCTTCTAAACCGCGCCGATTTAATACACCCGTTAAGCTATCGATAGTGGCAATTGATTCTAAATTTTGATTCAAACGATAGCTAAGCATTAGAACAAAAACACAGGATATGAAAAATTGCGATACCGCGCCTAGCATAAAGGTATAAGCATTGACAGGCCAAGTGGCATACGTTTCAAAGACGCTAACATCTACTTTTGAGGCGGTAAAAGCGCGGATGAGCATTAACAAGGCCATGATTAAAAATAGGCTAGATGCAATCCAGAATAGATTGCCAACAATGCCTTCATCGCGAGAAAAAGTTAACCGAGCACATGTAAAGTAAACACAAGAAAATACTAGCGCGCTCAATACCACGGCTGTACGCAGATCATAACTGACCAGCATAAAGTAGCCGTCAATAAGCGCCAGCAGCACAAAGATGACGATTGGTATGCGATGATTGGGCGCGTTGCCGTTAAAAGCTTGAATGCCATTTAAATAAAGGCTTAAGCCAGCGCCAATAAAAGCAACGCTTGGTAAAAACAATAGCTTGGGCATATCGAGTTGAATTAAAACCAGCACCATGCCCAAACCAACCACCAAATTGCCTACCGCCCAATAACCAGGCCCGCGTATTTCTTTATGGTGTGTTCTTGTAATGGCCAATAGCATGGATAGCATAAAGGTCAATAACATCGACATAAAAATAATGGTTTTTAAATCAAATTTTGGCATTAACGTAAATGTTTGAAATTAATTATTCAGAATCCAACAAAAGCGGCTCTGATGAGCGAATTAACAGTTAAAATATTAAGCATTGCAAAGTAATAACGAGTATACCCCGCCCGCTGCTTTTTTTGAGCATGCAAGCCTTTTAAATTCAAGTTAAACCCAGTAAATTCATGTTAAACAGCCTTAA
>JAZKDM010000081.1:0-17815 GCA_040387535.1 Pseudomonadota bacterium
TAATTTGCAAGCAAAAATGCCTATCAGGTTAATGATAGGCATTTTAAGGTAAAGCAATGATTCTGTCAGTTAAGTCTTGAGCTTAAGTTTTTGATTATTATCTTAGCCCTAAACTTTCGTCCATAATTTTAGGTGTGATAAAAATCAACAACTCGCTTTTGTCGTCTTGTTTTGTGCGACGTTTAAACGCATTGCCAATAATTGGTAAATCGCCAAAGAAAGGTACCTTATCCACACTATTGCTTTCTGTTTGTTCAAAAATGCCACCTAGCACAGCTGTTTCTCCGTTAGAAACTAACACCTGTGTTTTTACGTTTTGCGTATTGATTGAAGGTACGCCTGCCACTACATCGCCAGGAGAGTCTTTTCTAACTTCAAGATCCATAATGATTTTGTCATCAGGTGTAATTTGAGGGGTAACCTCTAGGCTAAGCTCTGCTTTTTTGAACGCAACGTTAGCGGCGCCGCTACTTGAAGCCTGTAAGTAAGGAATCTCAACGCCAGATGCAATTCTAGCTGTTTGCTGATTGGCCGTTGTAACGCGTGGGCTGGATACAATTTTGCCTCTTCTATCGCTTTCCAGAGCGGTTAACTCTAAATTCAATAGCAATCCAGCAGGTAGTCTAAACAAGCTAAATGCAATGCTACCAGAGTTTGCTAAAGTAGACGGCAAGTTTGAGTTTAAGCCACCAGTATTGGCAATAGCCGAGGCTGTAGTAGTTGATCCAGTCGGGCTACCTGTATTATTTAATGTTCCACCAACACTGAGAGTATTGTTGCCAGGAGTTGTTCCGCTTTGCACACCAAAGCGAGCACCTAAGCTCTTACTAAAAGTATCTTCAGCCAATACAAGGCGTGATTCAATCATTACTTGTTTAACAGAAACATCAATTTTATTAATAATCGCTTGAATCTCTTCTAATTTTTTTGCTGTATCTTGTATGAAAAGTGTGTTGGTGCGTGGGTCATAGTTGACATTGCCGCGCTTGGATAAGATTCGGTTTTGACCAGTAGCACCAGCACCACCAGAAGAATTAGTGCCATCCAAAATTTTATTAAAATCGGATGCTTTTTGATATTTAAGTGTAAATACTTCTGTACGTAAAGGTTCTAAATCTTCAATTGCTTGTGTAGCTTCTAATTGCGCTTTATCTTTTGCAGTGACTTCTTCAGCAGGGGCAACCATAATAACATTGCCCGTTTTACGCATGGTTAAGCCCTTATTTTTCATAATGATATCCATGGCTTGATCCCATGGTACATCTTTAAGTCTTAAGGTTAAATTACCCGTAACTGTATCGCTGGTAATAATATTTAAGCCGGTGAAGTCTGCAATCACTTGTAAAACAGAACGCACTTCAATATTTTGAAAGTTAAGTGATAGCTTTTCGCCCGCATAACCAGGTTTTGAACCTCTTACTAATTTGTTTGGATCTTCAATCACTTGACGCACATCAATAATAAATTTTTTGTCAGCTTGATAAGCCGATTGCTCCCAATTGCCTTTTGGTTCAATTGAAATGCGGCTATTCTTGCCCTGCTTCATGGTATCAACATATAAAACAGGGGTATTGAAATTGATCACATTTAAACGGCGTTGTAAATCGGCAGGCACGTCGGTATTGATAAAGTCGACAACAATTAATTTACCTTTTTGTTTGATGTTGATACCTGAATTGGCGTCTGATAAGTCGACAATAATGCGTCCTTCACCATTTTTACCGCGTGCAAAGTCTACATTGGTAATAGCATGGCTTTGACTGGTGGAGCGTGCTTCCGCAAAGCGTGTTTCACTGGACGCATTTCCAATGCTTGCTTCATTGCCTTGTAGCGTAATAATGACATCCTTACCGCTAATAACTGTGTTGTAACCTACATTTTTAGTTAAGTTAAGCACTACTCTAGTGCGATCTTTTGCTTGCGCGAATGAAACGCTTTTAAGTGCGCCTTGCTCGCTGGTTACGCTATTTTTATTTAAGCCGTTAGCTGTATTAGGGAAATCTAACGCGATACGTGCTGGATTGTTGAGTGTAAAGCCTGCAGGTGGGTTGGTTAGCGCTTCTTTCATTTGCAAGCGTACGCTTACACGGCCACCAGACAAGGCAGAAAAATCAATGCTTTCAATTTTATTGCTGAGGGATGGATTGTCCTCTGCTGCAAGTGCATTAGCAGAGCCCACACTAAAATTGGCTATTAACAGTGCGAGTGTAAAAATTTTTGTCATCGTTTTAAACATGTTCATTCCCATCATTTATTCTTGCAGATTAATACTTGCACTACGTTCTACCCAATCACCTGAAAGGTCATCTTGCACTATTTCTTTCAATGCAATATCGCTTTCATTAATGGCGGTTACAAGGCCGTAGTTAGGGCCTAAATAGTTACCAACTTTGACTTGCTGTACTGTGTTGTCAGGTGTTTTAACTAGCGCATAGGTTAGTTTGCCGCGGCTCATCGATCCTACGTATTTCAAGCTTTCTAAAGGATAAGCTTCAAGCGCTTCTTTTGGGCGATTAGTATTTGGTTGTAAAGAACCATTTTTGCTAGCAGCCTTGCGTGGTTTAAACGGGTCTGCTAGTGTGCCATCCGCGTTATATTGCAGTGGTGAATAAGGCAATACCTCGGGCAAAGGCTCAACCCCTTTGCTCATATCATTTGCTGCGCTAGACATAAATTTGTCTAGATCGTCGCCTTCATCACCATTACAAGCAACCAAAATTAGGCTGATTGCTGAGATGGAAGCCACTTTTAATAAAAGATTAAAGCGCGTCATTTATTTTATATCCTTCTTTTCAGACGCTTTTTTAGCGGCAATTTCTGAAGAATCTAAGTAGCGGTAAGTTTTTGCTACAGCTTCTAATGTAAGTGGCCCATCTTTAGTATCTCTGTTTAAAGGTGCAATAGACATGTCGTTTAAAGTCACAATTCTAGATAGTTTAGAGATGTCGGTAGCAAATGCACCTACGTCGTGATAACTGCCTTTGATTTTGATTTGAATCGGCATTTCGGCATAAAAGTCGGCAATGGTTTCTTGGCCAGGTTTAAATAAGTCAAACTCTAATCCACGGCCCAGACCTGCTTGGTTGATGTCTGTTAGTAAGCCATCCATTTGCGATTTATCCGGCAATTGTTTAAGCAGCGCACCAAATGTTTTTTCAATATCGATCATTTGTTGTTTGTAAGCTTCAATTTTTACTGCTTGGCTTTTTTTGGTTAGAAATACCTGACGCAACTCTTGTTCTTTTGCTTGTGCTTGATCAAACTCATCAATTTGCGGGCTCCATAAAAACCAATAACCCAAACCAATTAATATTACGAACAGAAAGCTCAGCAAAACCAGCTTGACTGGCATTGGTAGGCTACCCGCATTTTTAAAGTCAATATTATTAAAATCATCTAATTTCATATGGATTATGTCCCTTTGATTTTATTAGTATTGGGTGCTTCTTCCGCTTTTTGGACCTTTAAAGAGACGTTTAGCGTAAAGTCATTTTGCTTGATACCATTTACGGTAATGGATTTAATCTCAATTAAATTAGGAGATTCCATCCAGTTTGAAACGCTGAGATTGCGCACCAAAGTTGCCACGCGTGCATTGGTGTCTGCTACGCCTTCTAAAGTAATTAAGTTGCCTTGTTGCTTAATACTTTTTAAATAAAGACCTTCGGGCAGTTGCCTAGATAGCTCATCTAAAATCACTACCGATTGACTGCGGTTGGTTTGTAAGTTTTCAACAATTTGTTTGCGCTCTAGTACATTGTTTATTTGGTCTTTAAGGTCTTTAATGGCCGAAATTTCTTTATCCAGGTTAGCAATGGCTAGCTCTAACCTGCCATTACGCTCAACTTGAGAGTCTTTTTTTGCGCCCAAATAGGTCCAGCCCGTAAACACGACAGCACCCGCGGCAACTGCTGCCATCAAGGCCATTAACCCGAATTGTCTTTGCCGCTCAGCGCGCTTTAATTGGCGATGCGGTAATAAGTTAATGCGCATCATATTAATCTAGCCCCCGCATTGCTAAGCCGCATGCAATTAGCAATGCGGGCGCATCAAGTGATGCTTGCTGCTGTTTAACTTTGGTTGCAAGCGACATCGACTGAAAAGGATTGGCAATAATGGTATTTACTTGTGTTCTGTCTTGTACTAACACATCAATTGCTGGAATTGCGGCGCAACCACCTGCTAATACGATGTGATCGATGCGGTTGTATTGAGTTGAGCTAGTGAAAAATTGTAAAGCTCTTGCAACTTCAGTTGAAAGTGACTGCATAAATGGTTGCATCACTTCGGTTTCATAGCTTTCTGGCAAGCCACCTTTGCGTTTTGCAATTTCGGCTTCTTCTGCCGACAAACCAAAACGGCGTTGAATTTCTTGTGTGAGTTGCGTGCCCCCAAAGGCTTGTTCGCGTACGTAAATCGATTTATTGTCATGTAGCACGTTGATGTGCATCATGACTGCGCCAATGTCCACAATCATTACTGTTTGATCTTTACCTTTATTCGGTATTTGATTGGCTACTAAGCTATAAGCAGCCTCTGTGGCGTAGGTATCAACATCCATAACAGTTACTTTTAAACCAGCATCCTCAGCGGCGGCTATACGGTCTTCAATCTTTTCTTTTCTCGCAGCCGCTATTAAGACCTCTACTTCGTCAGGGCTATTGGCGGCTGGGCCAATCACTTGAAAATCAATATTGACCTCTTCTAGCGGGAAAGGAATGTACTGATTAGCTTCAGCCTCTACTTGAACTTCCATGTCTTCTTCGCGCAGTTCGGCAGACATCATCACTTTTTTGGTAATGACTGCCGCTGATGGTAGCGCCAATGCAGATCGTTTTTCGCGCGATCCTAGTAGTTTCCATGCCAGCTTAACCGCATCTGAAACTTGATCTAATACAGCGATGTTGCCATCCACTATTGCGTCTTTCGGAATCGTAGCAATTGAGTAGGCCTCAAGACGATATGAACCCTTGCCCGTAGACGAAAGCTCTACCATTTTGACAGCCGAAGTACTGATGTCCACGCCGATGAGTGGGGGAGTACTTTCATTAAAAAAATCGAATTTCAAATTAAAATTCTCTTTCTATATTCATGGGTTACGCACAATAGTGATAATTTACATTAAATCCTAGCAACAAGTTTACGCCCTGTAAAGTAAATTTTAATTTAATATTTATTCTATGAGCACAATTACAACACCTGTGTCATTTTTAATACAGCTTGTAATAAATGCTCATTATGTCGAAAAATCCTATTTATTTTGCACTCAATTAAAATTGTTTTACATTCAATGAAAGATAATTACACGCAAAATATCCACTCAAGTTTTGGTTAATGTTTATTTAACTTATATACTGTGGTTTGTGATTTTAATAATCACGATTCAATTCATTACAATATATCGATGGTTTTAATGCATATGGCTCCAAAAAAATGGTGGCACTTTTTAATATTATTTATCCTTGTGGGTGGCTTAACGCTAACGGCCATGGCAGCGCTGGCGGTGACCTTAATTTATCCTACATTGCCTTCATTAGAGGCGCTTACTGATTACAAGCCTAAATTGCCTTTGCGCGTTTATTCTGCCGATGGTTTTTTAATCAGCGAGTTTGGCGAGGAGCGACGTGCCTTTGTTAGTATTGATAAAGTCCCTAAAAATTTAATTGATGCGGTATTAGCGATTGAGGATAGGCGTTTTTATAAGCATGGCGGCGTGGACACCAAAGGTATTTTACGTGCTATTAAAAACAATGTAACTGGCAAAAGTCATGAGGGCGCCAGCACGATTACCATGCAAGTGGCCAAAAACTTTTTTACCACACCTGGTAAAAAACGCACCATGGTGACCAAAGTAAAAGAAGCGCTATTGGCTTTAAAAATTGAAAAAACCTTAAGCAAAGATAAAATTTTGGAGCTGTATTTAAATCAAATTTATCTGGGCCAACGTTCTTATGGTTTTGCGGCAGCTTCTCAGGTGTATTTTGGTAAGCCCTTAGTCAAGTTAACGTTAGCAGAGTCGGCCTTATTGGCTGGCTTGCCAAAAGCGCCTTCTGGCTACAATCCCTTTATTCATCCTGAACGCGCATCTGCTAGGCAACATGAGGTATTGCGCGACATGCATCGCTTTGGCTTTATTGACGAAGCTAAATTTAAAGAAGCGATGGCGCAAAAGTTAAAATTTAAAACATCAAAACAAGCACGCGATTTAGCCGCCGATTATGTGGCGGAAATTGTGCGCCAAAGTTTGTACGAGCGCTATCAAGATGAAATTTATAGCAGCGGTTTAAAAGTGTACACCACCATCAAAAAAGCCAATCAAGAGGCGGCAAATACGGCGGTGTTACAGGGTATTTTAGAGTATCAACGTAGGCAAGGTTATCAAAAGCCAGAAAAGACGATTGATTTAAATAAGTTGCAATCGGATGACATGGCGAAAGCTTTACAGGATGAATTAGAAGATATCGAGGAATACAACGGGTTTGTGCCTGCAATTGTGACTGAGGTTTCTGCCAAGTTGGTTAAAGTGTTTAGTAAAAAAGGCGAGGTCATTGAAATAAGCGGAGTTGGTTTAAGTTTATTGCAAAAAAATCTGGCTGATAAAGTAGTTAAAAACCATAAAATTAAAGCGGGTTCTGTGGTGCGCATTATTAAAAGCCAAGGCATGTGGCACATCGTTCAACTGCCGCAAGTAGAGGCGGCTTTGGTTGCACTAGATCCTGAAAATGGCGCTATAACGGCTTTGGTTGGTGGGTTTGATTTCAACAAAAATAAATTCAATCATGTGACGCAAGCTTGGCGTCAGCCAGGTTCTAGTTTCAAACCGTTTATTTATTCGGCTGCATTAGAAAAAGGCTTAACGCCTGCTTCTATTATTGAAGATGCGCCATTTGCAAAAACAGCAGAAGAGGTGGGTGGTAATGATGCTTGGTCGCCTAAAAATTACGATGGTCAATACAGCGGGCCCATGCGTATGCGCACGGCATTAACTAAATCGAAAAATATGGTTTCGATTCGGATATTAGAAAAAATAGGCCCACGTTACGCGCAAGATTACATTACGAAATTTGGCTTTTCGCGCAAAGATCACCCTGCCTATCTGACTATGGCATTGGGTGCGGGCGCAGCAACGCCTTGGGGCATGGCAACTGGATACGCCGTTTTTGCTAATGGTGGTTTCCGCATCAAACCGCATTTGATTAGTAAAATTACCGATAGCAAAGGCAATATCATTGAAGAGGTGCGCTATCCACGCGCGCACAAAGATGCGCCAAGGGTGATTGATGGCCGTAACGCTTTCTTGATGACATCGATGATGCATGATGTTGTACAAAGAGGTACAGCGACTAAAGCTAGGCAGTTAGGCCGTAATGATTTAGCAGGTAAAACAGGTACTACCAATAATCAGGTGGATGCTTGGTTTGCTGGCTACAGCCCACGACAAGTAGCAATCGCATGGATTGGCTATGACCAACCGCGCACGCTAGGGCGTGACGAAACGGGCGGAAAAGCCGCTTTGCCTATTTGGATTACCTATATGGCAACCGCACTAAAAGGCATGCCGGATGCTCCATTTAGTGTGCCTGATGGAATAATGACGGTGAAAATCAACCCCGCAAGTGGAGTGCTGGTTGATGAAAGTGATGAGGGAATCTATGAGTATTTTTATCATGAGAGCCCACCGCCAACAGCTGAAACCTATTTGCCGCCAATGTTAGAGCCGGGTGAGTCGGATTTCCCTGACAGCCTGATTGATAATCCGTTGCAACCACAGCCGCCTAACCTGCCAGAAGATTCTCAAGACGAGGCAGTTGTAACCAAGCCGCTTCGGGATGCGCCCGCTGCCGCTGTTAATAATCCAAGAGCAGCCGGTAGGTCTAGCAATACGCAAAATAGCTCTGATGCTGCGGCAAGAGTGTTGAATCCATCTGCTAATTAATCGGGTGATTCAATGGCACGCGAAAACCAAGATCATATTCGACAGATGATAGCTCAACAGGCCGCACGCATGATGGCAGAGGATGGTATTCACGATTTTGCCTATGCCAAGAAAAAAGCGGGCAAGCAGCTAGGTATCTCAGAAAATAGCGTGTTGCCCACTAATGCCGAAATTGAAGAAGAAATTAGGCTTTATCATGAAATTTATAACGCCGATGAGCAGCCGCAAGAATTAGCCAAGCTAAGAAAAGCTGCGCTAATGACCATGCAATTGTTTGAGCGCTTTAATCCGCACCTAACAGGCAGTGTATTGGACGGCACAGCAGGCAAATTCGCACAAACCAATATTCATTTGTTTGCCGACAGCGCCAAAGAAGTGGAAATGTTTTTGCTGAATATGCAAATTCCGTTTGAAAGCAGCGAAAAGTCCTATCGATTATCGGATAAACCCAGCAAAGATAAAAAAGATAAGGTGCGTAAAACAGTACCTGTGTTTACCTTGGAAACTGAACTGGGCGTGCAAAAACTAAGTGTGTTTGACGTAGATGATTTACGCATCGCCACCAAAAGAACGGCGGATGGCGCTAATGCTGAGCGTATCGATATAACTGAGTTGCAGGCGCTAATCTAGGCTTAATTAAAAGCTTTAACTTTTTAACCACCTTGCAACATCCATCGCAAAATAAGTCAAGATTCCATCTGCACCCGCACGCTTAAACGCTAGCAAGCTTTCTAATACGCAAGCTTTTTCATCTAGCCAGCCATTTTGAGCCGCCGCTTTTAGCATGGCGTATTCACCACTAACTTGGTAGGCAAAGGTAGGTACACCAAATTCATCTTTAACGCGGCGCACAATATCTAAATACGGCATGCCTGGTTTCACCATGACCATGTCGGCACCTTCCGAAATATCCAGTGCAACTTCTGTCATGGCTTCATCTGAATTGGCAGGATCCATTTGATAGGTGTATTTATTGCCAGACCCTAAGTTGCCTGCTGAGCCCACTGCGTCGCGAAATGGGCCGTAAAAGGCCGATGCATATTTGGCAGAATAGGCTAGGATTTTGGTATGAATATGGTGTGTGCTTTCTAACGCTTCGCGGATTTGCCCAACGCGGCCATCCATCATGTCACTAGGCGCAACAATATCGGCACCGGCTTGTGCATGTGAGATGGCTTGTTTAACCAATACTTCTATGGTTTCATCGTTAAGCACATAACCCGCGTCATCAATCAAGCCATCTTGGCCGTGCGTGGTGTAAGGGTCTAATGCAACATCTGTCATAATGCCTAGTTGCGGATAAGCAGCTTTTAAGGCTTTTACGGCACGTTGTACAAGGCCATCATTATTAAAGGCTTCTGCAGCATCTAGGCTTTTGAATTTTGCATCCACCACTGGAAAAAGCGCCAATAATGGAATGCCCAGCTCTACACATTCGCCTGCTGTTTTTAATAGCACATCAATACTTTGACGCTTTATACCTGGCATAGAGGCCACTTCTTCAACGCGATTTTCACCGTCTAATACAAAAACGGGGTAAATTAAATCGTTGCTGGTCAGCACGTTTTCGCGCATTAAACGGCGCGAAAATTCATCTTTACGCATACGGCGCGGGCGGGAATAGGGGTAGCTCATTTTGTTATCCTTAAGAAATCAAGCAAACACTTTAGCTAACTCAGCGCCAGGGTCAACTTGCCGCATAAATGCCTCACCCACCAAAAATGTATGCACATGATTATCGCGCATCAATTTGACGTCATCAGCCGTAAAGATACCTGATTCAGTAACAATGATACGGTCTTCTGGCAGTTTATCCAGTAAGCCCAGCGTGGTTTGCAAGGTCACATCAAAGGTGCGCAAATTGCGGTTATTAATGCCAACCAGCGGTGTTTCAAGCTGCAATGCCAGCTCTAATTCTTCACCATCATGTGCCTCAACCAACACCGCCATGCCTAATTCATGCGCTACTTTTTCTAGCTCACGCATGTGATTCAGCTCTAAAGCAGCCACAATCAGCAAAATGCAATCGGCACCCATTGCGCGCGCTTCATACACTTGATAGGTATCAATCATAAAGTCTTTACGCAACACTGGTAAATCACACGCTGCACGCGCTTGTTTTAAATAATCGCTATTGCCTTGAAAGTATTCGGTGTCAGTGAGTACTGATAAACAAGCTGCACCGCCATGCTCATAGCTTATAGCAATTTCTGCTGGGTTAAAGTCAGCACGAATCACGCCTTTTGATGGGCTGGCTTTTTTAATTTCGGCAATCACAGCCGCATCGCCAGCCGCTATTTTCGCGCGAATAGCGCCTATAAAATCACGCGGCTTGGCTTGGGCGAGGGCAAGTTCTTTAATGGCCTCTGGGCTAACAATGGTTTTTGCGGTAGCAATTTCAACTATTTTTGTGGCTAAAATTTTATTTAAAATATCGCTCATATTTATTCTTTGTTATTCAATATATTATTGGTAAGTGTTGCCATTATGTTTAATCCAGCCACCAAAATGGCTGCCTTGCGGGTCGTGGTGCGTCCAATGTACAACGCCACCCTTAGGGTTGTACACGTATTCCCCGCGAAAGCTAAGGAAATCGCCCACTTGGATATCATCAATTCGCGGTGCTAAATCAATATTATGCGCAAATAGCAACGTTTGCCCGCTACTGATTCTGACTAAAAATTTTTGGTGGCGCGAACCGCGATTATCATCCGCCAAAATTTTAACCACTTTGCCGCTATCTTGTACTTGCGCATCGCTAATTTTAGCCAAATACAGCGCATGTGCGCTGCGCAAATTGGGTGTGTCGGCGTCACTTTTCGACTCTAATTTTAAGTCTAAATCGCCATTTAATGAATGGTTGCTTAACGATTTTAGCTGTAGATTTTGAGTTTGCGATTTAACGGCAGTTGCCGATTGCTTGCCATTGCTTGAATTGGCAGACTGCTCATTTTGTGAGCAAGCACTTACTAACAATATAAGTATTAAGGCTTTTAAATTAAGCATTTAGGCGGCTTTTAGCGCTTCTAATTTAGCCAAGGCTTGGCCGTTATCAATAACTACACCAGCTTGATTGATACCTGCCTGTAAGCTTTCTGCTATGCCCGCCACATAAATCGCTGCGCCTGCGTTCATTAATACAATTTCTCTGGCTGGGCTTTTTTCACCATTTAAAACGGCTAAAACCATCGCTTTAGATTGCTCCGCATTTTGAATTTGTATACTACTTAAATCATGACAATTAAATCCAAATTGCGCTGGACTAATCTTGTATTGGCTAATTTTGCCGTTTTTAAGTTCGGCTACAGTGGTGTCGCCAGTAAATGAAATCTCATCCATGCCATCCGCGCCATGCACTACTAATACGTGCTCAGAGCCTAAATTTTGCAACACTTTTGCTAGCGTTAAGGTTAAATCCTCTCTAAACACGCCCATTACCTGCCGTTTAGCGTTGGCGGGGTTAGTAAGTGGGCCCAGCAAATTAAATAGCGTACGCACACCCAATTCGCGCCTAACAGGGGCGGAGTGCTTCATAGCACTGTGATGATTAGGTGCAAACATAAAGCCAATACCAATAGTATTGACACAGTTGGCTACTTGCTCGGGCGTTAAGTTAACGTTAACGCCAAGTACTTCTAATACATCGGCGCTGCCGCAGGTAGAAGAAACAGAGCGGCCGCCGTGCTTGGCAACTTTTGCGCCTGCCGCTGCGGCTACAAAAGCCGAAACAGTGGATACATTAAAGGTTTGAATGCCATCGCCACCTGTGCCGCAGGTATCAATTAAATGAGCATTATCGGCAATGCTCACTTTAGTAGACAGCGCGCGCATCACGGTTGCGGCGGCGGTAATTTCATCGACCGTTTCACCTTTGATACGCAATGCAATCAAAAAGCCTGCAATTTGCGCGGGTGTGAGTTCGCCTTGCATCACTTGTTGCATGATGCTTAACATATCGGCGTGACTTAAATCTTGGCCTGCAATAAGTGACTCTAAAGCTTGTTTGTAGTTTATTACTGACATTGCAATCAATAAGCCTTTAAAAAGTTATTTAATAAAGCATGGCCATGCTCAGTGAGTACGGATTCCGGATGAAATTGCACACCTTCTACTGCCAAAGTTTTGTGCTTAACACCCATAATTTCGTCAAACTCACCATTAGCGTCTTCAGTCCATGCCGTAATCTCTAAGCAATCGGGGATTGTGGCGTGCTCAATCACTAATGAGTGGTAGCGCGTAGCGGTGTAGGGGTTAGGCAAATCTTTAAAAACGCCAGTATTGGTGTGGTGAATTAGCGATGTTTTACCATGCATCAAGGTTTTTGCCTTGATAATGTGTCCGCCAAAAGCTTGGCCAATACTTTGATGCCCCAAGCAAACGCCTAGTAATGGGATTTTGCCTGCAAATTCGTGAATCAGCGGCACGCTGATGCCCGCCTCATTTGGTGTGCAGGGGCCTGGTGAAATCACAATATGGCGCGGATTCAACTTTTTGACGGTAGCTAAATCAATTTCATCATTACGATACACTTGCACATCTTGACCTAACTCGCCCAGATATTGCACTAGGTTGTAGGTAAACGAATCGTAATTATCAATCATTAGTAACATGGTGGCTCTGACATTCTATTCAATATTGGTGTGGCTTTTTGGTGATAGTGTTCAATGGTGTTATTTAGATTCAACTAATTTTTCAAAATGAAAGGTTGAAATGGGTTTGCTAAAGTAGAATCCTTGAAAATAGCAACAGCCTAAATCTTTCAGCAACTCAAATTGCTCTTTTTGTTCAACGCCTTCTGCAACGATATTGCATTGAATGGTTTGGCCAATGGCTAAAATCATCTGAATAATGGCGATATCATTGGAATCGCTCAACATATCTTTTACAAAAGAGCGGTCAATTTTAATTTGCTTGATAGGCAGTTTTTTGAGGTACACCAGTGATGAATGGCCCATCCCAAAATCATCTAGTGCAATCCTAACCCCTAATCTTTTTAAGACTTTCATTTTATCAATTACATCATCTATATTATCAATCACAGCTGTTTCGGTAAGCTCTAATTTTAAAAGATCTGGATTAATGCCAGTTTTTTTAATTAAATCGCGCAATTCGTGCACAAAGTGAATATACAAAAACTGTTTTGCGCTGATGTTAACTGAAAGTCTGATTTTACTTAATTTCGGTGAAGATTCCCAAGCTTTCAGTTGATTGCAGGCCTGCACCAATACCCAGTGCCCAATTTTAATGATTTGATTACTTTTTTCAGCAATCGGTATAAATTCAGCTGGGCTAATCAAGCCCAATGTTGTGTGTGACCATCTTAATAGTACCTCTGCTGCTACAATCTCTTGCTGTGTATTAACGATACTTTGATAGTGTAGATAAAGCTCTTCATTTTTTAAGGCACTATGCAAAGCAGATTCTAGTAGATGGCTGCGTTCTACATTTTCTTGTGTGAGCTCATCATAAAAACGGAATGTATTGCGGCCTGCGGCTTTCGCTTGGTACATCGCCGTATCAGCATGCCTTAAATGATCTTCAAAGCTAAATTGGTCGCTATCAAATAAAGTAATGCCCAAGCTAGCGGTGGTATTAAATTCGAATAAATCAAACTGATAGACTTTATTAAGCTCCATCAATAATTTTTGCGCCACTTCGTTGGCTTGGCTATAGGCAATATTGGCAAGGCCGTCTAAGTTTTCAATGATGATAACGAATTCGTCGCCACTAAGCCTAGCAACGGTATCGCCTGCGCGCACGGTTTGCTGAATTCTACTGGCGACTTCAATTAATAGGCGGTCGCCCGCATCATGGCCTTTGCTGTCATTTAAGGATTTAAAATGGTCCAAATCGGCAAATATCAGTGCACAGTTCGTTTTGGTTCGCTTTGAAGAAACGCAGGCGCGCTGAAAACGATCAATCAGCAGACGGCGATTAGGTAAGCCAGTTAAGGTGTCATAGTAGGCGAAATTTTCAATTTCCTGCTGTGCTTTTTTTTGCAGCGAAATATCACGAATAAAGCCAGTCACCAAAGAAATACCATCTTCATTTAAGGCGGTTATGGTTAACTCTACAGGGAACTCTGAGCCATCTGAGCGCATGGCGGTTAGTTCAAGCCGCCTATCAAAAATATGCTTTCTACCTGTTAATACAAACTCGCGGTGCTTGGTTTCGTGTGCAAGGCGTGAGTTGGGCGGAATCATCACTTCTGATAAGGTTTTGCCAATCACCTGCTCTTTTTTGTAACCAAAAATGCGTTCGGCAGCTGGGTTAAACTCTACTAAAGCGCCTTTTTCATTAATGGTGACAATACCATCCAAAGCACCATTAATCACAGAGCGTAATTGTTTCTCGTTTTGAAGTAAGGCCGATTCTGCTAATTTACGCTCTGATTGCAAAACCGAAATCAATAGCATAATGACCACCAGAGTGACCATAAACATCCATAGCGAAAAAATGCCATCACTGGCATTAATGCTGTAAAAAGAGCCATAACCGTGCGATGCAATTAGCACGCCAAGAACAGACAGAGTAATGACAACCAGTGAGCCACCTACTATGCCAAAATTCATTGAAGCCCATACCAAGGCTGGCAATATTAAAAAGATGGACAACATGAATTGCTTATTCAGGCTGGGCACTAAAGCCGAAATAACCAGTTCGCAAAGTACAAAAGCAATCAGCCAGCCCATTAGCTGGTAAATTTGACGCACATTGATTTGCAGTGTTTTTCTATGGATATTCAGCACTAAAGGCAGTGCCAGCAAAACACCTACTGTGTCGCCTATCCACCATACAAACCAAATTCTAGCTAATTGCTCGACAGCTACAATATTGCTGAGATGTAAGGTTAATGTGCCGCCACTTGCAGAAATTAGCATGCCCAATGCGGCGGAGCATAGCATTAAGGCAATGTCGCGCTGCTTGATTAAAGCATGATAGAAGTTAAGTTTTTGTAGTAAATAGGCGCTGAAAAATGGCGCTAGTGTGTTGCCGCAAGCGATACCGATTGAGGTGCTAATAGGTAAATCTACAGAAATCTCGACAAAAAATGCCGCTATAAAAATGGCGGGTAATGCAATCTTACCCCAACGCATGATTGCGCCAGTAGCAATGCCTGTTGGCAACCATATTAAGGTCACAATTGATTCTTTGTAGGGCACCATCAAGCCGAGTTTAGCCGTTACAAAATAAGCTAAAACGACAAGCAAAAATCGCCCTACATTTGAATTCATGTGTGTGAACATATTGATGATTTCACATTCATTTTATTTCAGGCCTAATAAGGGTTGTGTTACTGAATATCTAATCCTGCTTGCACCAACTCCGCCGCACGCAATACAGCACGTGCTTTATTCTGTGTTTCAATCCATTCACTTTGTGGTACTGAATCGGCCACAATTCCTGCGCCCGCCTGCACGTACAGACGGTTATTTTTAATGACGCCAGTTCTAATCGCAATCGCTACATCCATATCGCCATTAAAACCTAAATAACCCACAGCACCTGCGTAAATGCCGCGCTTGCTGGGTTCTAGCTCATCAATAATTTCCATGGCGCGTACTTTTGGCGCGCCAGAAACAGTGCCAGCAGGGAATGTCGCTTTAATGACATCAATCGCATCCATGCCAGTCTTAAGCTTGCCTTCGACATTGCTCACAATATGCATTACGTGAGAATAGCGCTCAATCATCATATTATCCGTTACTTTGACTGAGCCAGTAACAGCCACGCGGCCCACATCATTACGGCCTAAATCCATCAGTTGCACATGTTCCGCACGCTCTTTAGGGTCGGCTAATAATTCAACGGATAAGGCCAAATCTTCTTCACGCGTTTTGCCGCGCGGGCGTGTGCCTGCGATTGGTCTAGCAGTCACTGTACCGTTTTCAAGCCGCACCAAAATCTCTGGCGATGCGCCAACCACATGATGATCACCCATATCGTAATAAAACATATAAGGTGATGGATTTAAACTGCGTAGCGCGCGGTAAAGTGACAGCGGCGGTGCGCTAAACTCTTGTGACATGCGCTGGCTTAACACCACCTGCATAATATCGCCATCTAAAATATATTGTTGGGCGCGCTTAACAGCTGCTTTAAACGCTTCTTCGCCAAATTCAGATTGTGCGGTGGATGCTTTAGCTGCAACCGCTTCAGGAATCGCAACTGATTTGCGTAGCATTTTCACCAAATCGTTTAAGCGACTTAGTCCCTGTTGATAAGCATTAGCTTCAGCAGGATTGGCATACACAATAAAGTACAGCTTGCCACTTAAGTTATCTACAACGGCCAACTCTTCAGACACCATTAGTAGCACATCGGGTGTTTCAATCGCATCTGGCTTGCTGGTGTTTGCTAAGCGCTTTTCAATGTAACGCACTGTTTCATAGCCAAAATAGCCCGCCAAGCCGCCAGTAAAACGTGGCAAGCCTTCATATGGCGGTGTTTTAAAGCGTGCTTGGTAGCTTTTAACAAAGTCTAGTGGGTTGGTGTTATCGGCCGATTCAACAACCGTTTCACCTTGCAATACCTGTACATGATTGCCATGCGCCACAATGCGCGTTTTAGCTGGCAAGCCGATAATGGAATAGCGCCCAAAGCGCTCGCCGCCTTGTACGGATTCAAGTAAATATGAAAATGGTTGATTAGCGAGTTTAAGATACAAAGAAAGTGGTGTATCTAAATCGGCAAAAGTCTCTAATACAAGCGGAATACGGTTGTAGCCCTGCGCGCTGAGGGCGTTGAATTTTTCTAAGTTGATTGTGCTAAACATAAATTTCCTAACAATGTCATTGGATTAAATGGTGTTGCTGATTGCTGTATCAGCAGAATGTTAATCTGCTTTTATTTACAAGCCCGCCACCATCGCCAACTAAGTGCTACTTTTTTATCTAGGAAATACATATTTAATCATTTGCAATTACTGTTATTAAAATTTGATACTTAGTGCTCATTTGTAATTAAAGCCACAGCTTCATGGATGCTAATAATTAACGCATCAACTAAGCTGATATCTATACTATACCCCTGATTATAGCCATATGGCACGGCAAATATAAGGCACCCAGCATTTCGTGCGGCGGCAATATCGGTTTTAGAGTCCCCAATCAGCAGCGATTGGTTGACTAAAACATTGAATTTTTCGCAAACGTAATAAATTTGATCCGGTTCAGGTTTCTTTTTTTGTAAAGTGTCACCCGCCACTACCAAGTCAAAATAAGGCAATAAGCCACTTTTTTCTAACAAAGGCATAGTAAAAGCGGCTGGTTTATTGGTAATACAAGCCAACTGAACACCCGTCGCCTTAAGGGTCTGTAAAGCTTCTGTAACTTGAGGGTAGGGCTTGCTTTCAGCGACGATTTTCGCATAAAAATCAAAAAACAGTTTTTGTGCCTTTGCCAATAAATCGGCTTCAGGTTCGCCATCCAAATTGCCTGTCAAGCAGCGCTTTATCAGCACCACAGCGCCTTCACCAATATAATTTTCTATCAGTTTGGCATCTAATGTTGGCCTGCCTAAACCAGCCAACATGGAATTTGCCGCACGCGCTATTTCTGGCGCGGTGTGTATCAAGGTGCCGTCAAGATCAATCATGACGGCTTTCACCTTAAATTTCATCATTAATTAATACAATAAAATTAAAATATCTAAACAAGACTAGGCGTTGAAGAAAATTTAGACGCGAAGCATACATTAAGTATGTGAGTGTTTAAATTTTGTTTAACAACGACGTATTGTGACGAGATTTTAGTTTTTAAACTGTGGCTAGTGAAGCACGCATCGCACTCACTACCGTATCGTAACGGTTCTTATCGTTCTCACCTGGCGCACCAAAAATCGCGCTACCCGCAACAAACGTATCAGCACCAGCACGTG
>JAZKDM010000082.1:0-5090 GCA_040387535.1 Pseudomonadota bacterium
CAATGATAGTATGCTCTTCGCATGCGAAAGTAGGTCACCGCCAAGCTATTTATATTGAGTTACTGACCTTTGTAGGGTTAAGTGACTCGCAATAAAGCCCTCTTGTGAGGGCTTTATTCGTTTCTAAGACCTGTTAATTCAGCCGATGGAAAGCATTCCAATTGCTTGAATTAATTGGTATAATATGGCAATAATTTGAATGGGCTTTGTGCCCATTTTTTGTTTCTGCAGGATATGTAGCTTTAAAGGATGCACGGTAATGCAAGATTTGCATGGCTTAATTGATAAAACGGTCACTCAGCTTGGTTTTGAGTTGGTCGATCTCGAGATTTCGAATCGCGGTAAATTGTTGCGCGTGTTTATTGATAAGCTTAACCCGACTGATATTAAAGATAGTGTGAATATTGACGATTGTGTATTGGTGAGTAATCAATTGGGTAATGTTTTAACAGTTGACCATGAAATTGAATATGACCGATTGGAAATTTCATCCGCTGGTATGGATCGCGTACTGAAAAAAGAAAAAGATTTTGTACGCTTTGCAGGTGAGCGTGCGCAAATTAAATTGCGTGTAGGTGTTAAAGATGAAAGCCCAAACGCAGCCGAAACTACTTTGCCACGAAAAACATTTTTAGGTCTATTAAAAGGCTTTGAAGATGGCCATGTTTTGATGGAATTTGAAGGTGTTGTGTATAAATTAGCTTTTAATAATATTGATAAAGCACGCTTAAGCCCTATTTTTTAGGCAATGTGCAAGATAGTTAATTAAGCTCAAAAGTTAAAAGAATTAAATAAATTTAAAGTTGGAGAAAAGCAATGAGTCGTGAAATTTTATTATTGGTAGATGCCTTAGCTCACGAAAAAAACGTAAGCAAAGAGGTTATTTTTACAGCTCTAGAATTGGCTTTAGCTTCGGCTACCAAGAAAAAACACCATGATGATGCCGATATTCGGGTCACGATTGACCGTGAAACGGGTGCCTATGAGACATTTAGACGTTGGCAATATGTGGATTACGATTTATTAGAAAATTCGGCTTACCAGTTTGACGAAGAAAGTGAACACGCAAAAGGCCGTGCTATTGGTGATTACTATGAAGAGCCATTAGAAAACATTGAATTTGGTCGTATCGGCGCGCAAGCGGCCAAGCAAGTTATTTTGCAAAAAGTGCGTGAAGCAGAGCGCGAGCAAATTCTTGAAGACTTTTTAGCGCGCAATGAAAACCTGGTAACCGGCGTGATTAAACGCATGGAAAAAGGTAGCGCGATTATTGAAGTGGGCCGTATTGAGTGTTTATTGCCGCGTGAAGCGATGATTCCAAAAGAGAATCTACGCGTAGGTGACCGTGTGCGCGCTTATCTGTCACGCATTGAGCGTGGTGGCCGTGGTCCGCAACTGATTTTATCGCGCATTGCACCAGACTTTTTAAAACGTTTATTTGAGTTAGAAGTGCCAGAAATCGAAGAAGGCTTGCTGGAAATTCGCGCAGCAGCGCGTGACCCTGGTTTGCGCTCAAAAATTGCTGTTAAAACTAATGACCAACGCCTAGATCCAGTGGGTACTTGCGTTGGTATGCGTGGTTCGCGTGTGCAAGCGGTAACCGGCGAGTTGGCTGGTGAGCGCGTGGATATTGTGTTGTGGAGCATGGAGCCAGCTCAGTTTGTGATTAATGCCATGGCGCCTGCAGAAGTTTCATCTATTGTGGTGGATGAAGATGCGCACAGTATGGATGTAGTAGTAAATGAAGAACAATTGGCGTTAGCGATTGGCCGTAGCGGTCAAAACGTGCGTTTAGCTTCTGAGCTAACAGGCTGGACTTTAAATATTCTGACAGAAGAGCAAGCGGCTGAGAAAAACCAAACCGAATACGCCAATGTCAGTCAATTATTTATGGAAAAATTAGACGTTGACGAAGAAGTAGCTGATATTTTAGTGCAAGAAGGCTTTAGTACTTTAGAAGAAATCGCTTATGTCCCATTAGCAGAAATGGCTGAAATCGATGCATTTGATGAAGACACCATTAATGAATTGCGCTCACGTGCACGTGCTGCTTTATTGACCGAAGCGATTGCTAAAGAAGAAAAAGTGGAAGAGGCCAGCGCTGATTTATTAACTATGGATGGCATGGATGAAGAAACAGCGCATTTGTTAGCGTCTAAAGGCGTTTCAACCATGGATGACTTGGCAGAATTAGCGGTTGATGAATTAGTCGAAATGACAAACATGGATGCAGAGCGTGCTAAAGGTCTGATTATGACAGCGCGCGCACCTTGGTTTAAGTAACCAAGCATGTGTTCATTAGTAAATATTGTATGTAAGTAGCAGAATATAGAGAGATTGGAGCAGTAAATGGCACAAACAACCGTAGCACAATTCGCCGCAGAGCTAGGGCTGCCAACCGCCTTGCTGTTAGATCAACTTAAAAGCGCGGGTGTGGTTAAATCGGCATTAGAAGATAAGTTAGAAGAGTCAGACAAATCCGCATTATTAGAATATTTGCGTAAAGAGCATGGCGCAGATTCAGCGCCAAAAAGTAAAATTACGTTGACTCGCAAATCGAATACCGAGATTAAAAAAACCGATAGCTCAGGTCGTGCGCGCACCATTCAAGTGGAAGTTCGTAAAAAACGTGTATTAGAGCGTCCTGAAGATGTTGAAGAGTTATCAGTAGTAAAAGAGTCAGAGCTAGTAGCAGAAGTGGCTGAAATATTAGCGCCTGTTGAGCCAGTAATTGCTGAGCCTGTGGTTGAAGAAGTGCTTGTTGAGCAAGTAGAAGAGCCGGTTGCAGAAGTAGTGATTGAAGCGCCGGTTGAAGTGAAAGCGGAGCCAGAACCAACGCCTGCGCCAACACCAGCGCCAGTTGTAGAAGAGGTAGCAAAGCCTACCACTATCAAAAAACAAGTGCTTACGCCTGAGCAAGTGGCGATTCGCGAGCAAGAGGCAAAGCGTCATGCCACGCTAGCGGCCATGCAGGCTGAAGATGTACGCAAAAAACAAGAGCTGATTCAGCGTCGTTTAGATGAAGAAGCAAGAAAATTAGCGGAAGCAGAAGCGGCAAAAGTAAAAGCAGCTAAGCTATCTGAAGGCACACTGCACAAGCCAGCAGCCAAAGAAGGTGCTGTTGCAAAACCTGCAGCATCTAAAGATGCCAAAAAAGCCAAAGGCAATAACAAAGAGTGGACTGACGCTGAGAACAAAAAGCGTGGCTTAAAAACGCGTGGCGCTGTGACGACCGGTTCTAACTGGCGCTCACCAAAAGGTAAAAATAGATCACATCACGATGATGACGCTGAACACGCATTTACAGTGCCGACTGAGGCAATTGTGTATGAAGTGTTGGTGCCAGAAACGATTACTGTGGCCGAATTGGCGCACAAAATGGCCGTTAAATCGGGTGAAGTCATTAAAAAGCTCATGAGTATGGGCATGATGGTGACGATTAACCAAGTGCTTGACCAAGAAACCGCCATTATTTTGGTAGAAGAAATGGGCCACAAAGCGGCTGCTGCAGCGCCAAATGACCCTGAAGTATTCTTAGAAGAAGCTGAACATGCACAAGCGGTGATGGAAACACGTCCGCCAGTAGTAACAGTAATGGGCCACGTTGACCATGGTAAAACTTCATTATTAGACTATATCCGCCGTAGCCGTGTGGCTTCGGGCGAGGCAGGTGGTATTACGCAACATATTGGGGCTTACCACGTAGAAACGCCGCGCGGTATGGTGACTTTCTTAGATACGCCAGGCCATGAAGCGTTTACGGCAATGCGCGCACGCGGTGCAAAAGCAACCGATGTAGTGATTTTGGTGGTTTCAGCCGATGACGGCGTGATGCCGCAAACCATTGAAGCAATTCACCATGCTAAAGCGGCTGGTGTGCCATTGGTAGTTGCGATCAATAAAATTGATAAACCAGATGCAGCGCCTGAACGCGTGAAAATGGAATTGGTTGCGCAAGAAGTGGTGCCTGAAGACTTTGGCGGCGAAGTGATGTTCCGTGAAGTATCGGCCAAAACAGGTAAAGGCATTGATGAGTTGCTAGAAGCAGTATTGTTGCAAGCTGAAATTTTAGAGCTACAAGCGCCAAAAAATACACCAGCTAAAGGCTTAGTAATTGAAGGCCGCTTGGATAAAGGCCGTGGTCCTGTGACAACGGTACTTGTGCAATCAGGTACTTTAAAACGCGGCGATATGATTTTAGCGGGCTCTACTTTCGGTAAGGTTCGCGCCATGCTGGATGAATCTGGTAACGATATTAAAGAAGCGGGCCCATCGATTCCGGTTGAAATCTTAGGTTTGTCAGATGTGCCGAGCGCGGGTGAAGAAGTGATAGTGTTGAACGACGAGCGTAAAGCACGCGAAATCGCTAACTTCCGTGCTGGTAAATTCCGCGATACCAAATTAGCTAAACAGCAAGCCGCTAAGCTTGAAAATATGTTTGATCAAATGACCGAGGGCGAAGTACAAATCTTGAATCTGATTATTAAATCAGATGTGCAGGGTTCGTACGAAGCGTTGGCAACCAGTTTGCAAAAACTATCAACGGCCGAAGTAAAAGTGAATATTATCCACACGGGTGTGGGTGCTATTTCTGAATCAGATGTGAACTTAAGTGCGGCATCTGGTGCGGTGTTGATTGGCTTTAACGTGCGCGCCGATACTGGTTCACGTAAGCTAATCGACACATTAGGTGTTGATGTGCGTTACTACAATATTATTTACGAAGCGGTTGACGAAGTAAAAGCCGCTTTGGGTGGTATGTTGAAACCAGAGCAAAAAGAAAGCATGATTGGTACGGTAGAGATTCGCGAAGTATTCCGTATTTCAAAAGTGGGCTCAATTGCAGGTTGCTATGTGCAAGACGGTATGATCAAACGCAATTCGCGCGTGCGTGTGTTGCGCAATAACGTGATTATTCACACAGGCGAACTGGATTCGTTGAAACGCTTTAAAGACGATGTTAAAGAAGTGAAAAATAACTTTGAGTGCGGTTTGTCGTTGAAAAATTACAATGATATTGAAGTCGGCGACATATTAGAGGTCTACGAAATGGTCGAAGTGGCAAGAACACTCTAATGGCAAAAGACTTT
>JAZKDM010000083.1:0-6654 GCA_040387535.1 Pseudomonadota bacterium
ATATGCAGGCAGAAATCAATAATACAAGTAAGCTCTGCCAATCTTTTGCCGCAAATACTACTGGATCATCATCCACTTGGCCGCGATGCGCTTTCATCCACATTCTGCTTACCCAATACAATAATAGTGGTGGCATTAGCCATAACCATTTCGTATTAGGATACATCAGGTTCGTTTCGGGATTATTAAGATATAAAGCCAGTATTAACACAGAACCTAAACCAGAACTCACACCTAGAGACATCAATAAAGGCAAATCGTTTACCGAGTACCCTCTACCTGCCGCCTCTTGCTTATTGCTTTGCAAGGTAATCAATAATTCTGAGTAGCGTTTAACCAAAGCCAGACTAAGAAAAATAAACATTGAAAACGCTAGCAGCCAGAACGATGGCGTAATGGCTGTGGCGGCGGCGCCTGCGATAATGCGCATGGTATACAAGCCAGCCAACATCATCACATCCACAATCACTTGCCTTTTTAAGCGGATCGAATAAACCAGAGTCATCACAAAATAGGCAGCAAGAACCAAAATAAAACGGTTTGGCAGTAATAAAGATACGGCAAATGCAGCGCCAAGCAGCAAAGGCACCATCAACATACCTTGCCACAGCGGGATAGTACAAGCCGCGAAGGGACGTTTACATTTCCGAATATGTTGCCTATCGGAATCTAAATCCAGTAAATCGTTCAACACGTAAACAGCTGATGCGCACAGACTAAAGGCAATGAATGCATAAAACACCTGCACAAGGCCATCCAACGAACTAAGCTGATGCGCGGCCAGCAAAGGCACCACAATCAGTAAATTTTTAAGCCATTGATGCACGCGCAAAGCACGTAAATACACCAAGAATTTAGCACGCGGCGTTTTGATGATTTGTACATTATTGGCTTTTTTTGACGCACTTTGCGCAAGCTTATTTCCAGAAGAAACCACAATCGCTGTCGCGGCATGCGCCCACACGTGTAAATCCACAGGCATATCACCTGCGTAATCAAAATTACGCTCCCCAAACAACTTAACTAAGTGGTTAGCCTTATTTTTACCCGAAAGATTCACACCATTTTCAGTTGCAAGCACTTGGTCAAAACAGCCAAGATGCGCAGCGATTCCATTTGCCCACACTCTGGGTGAAGCAGTAACCAACACCACTTGCCTGCCTTGCTCACGCGCTTTTTCTATCATGCCCATCACTTCTGGGCGATAGGGTAATGTTTCCCAATTAAACGTGACGCGTTCCGCTAAACGCTCTTTTAAATAAACCTTACCTTTTAACAACCAAAAAGGCAGCAAAAGCAAACCCAGCGGATACTGTTTGAGCATCAAAAAAAATGCCTCATACAGCAAATCACTGGCAATTAAAGTGCCATCACAATCCACGCATAATGGTTTATTCATGCTGTTAACCTTGCGCCATAATGGCTACACCTAGTGCAATGCACAGCGTACCGACAATTTTGGTGGTAGATAACACTTCACCATTGATGAAAAATGCCAGCAACATGGTTACCACAAACCCCAAACCCACAAATGGATAGGCAAAACTGACATCCACCCGCGCTAACACCAGCAACCAAACAGCGGCACTGGCAAAATAAAGCGTTAATCCACCAATTACATACACATTGGTGGCGATTGCCGTAAAAGCTTGCATGACCGATTGCGATTGCATCGCCTGCAAAACCGATACATTGCTCATGCCAGTTTTCAGCATAATCTGCGCGATTGACGACAATAAAACACTGCAGAGAATGAGTAAGATTAGATATTGATTCATTTTTGGTTTATCTTTCATCGGTTTTACCATTTAATTTGCACGAACTAACTTGTACTTTGCCAACAAAGATTGCAACGCATAAGCCGCAAATACTGCCAAAAATGGATTCATTGGCAAATGGTACCTATCTTGGCCAACCGTTAGTATGGGGAATACAAAGAAAAATGCCGCCAGCACAAAAAGCACATTAAAAGGCTTTAATTGGCGGTCTTTTAATAGTTTGTAAACGCCCATGCTAGCAAACACTAAAACAAACCACCAAAATATACTTGAGATAAGTTTCATTCCCATTAAAGTCTTTTTACTAAAACGTTTTTCTAAGTGCCCGTTCCACACAATACCGATTGTTTCTGCTTTGTAGGTAATAACCGCGCGCTTTAACGCTAATTTTGCATAGCTTAATGGATTATGCACAATAAAATTGATGGCTTCTTTTTTAAAGTAATTATCGCGTGTGACTTCGTTTTTAAACGGCAAATCGGTTAAATCGGTATAGCCGCCGTTTGAGTTTGGATTATTGCCCATCCACAGATTAGCCCCGCCATTGGCAGAAACCAGCACAAACTCACCAAAAACTTGCTGATTGCGATAGACCCAAGGTGAGAAGAGCAAAGCTGCTGTGATAGCAGCAACAAATAGAGATTGAATTGAAGCGCGCCAATCTTTGTTGGCAATCCATTCTAATATAGGTAAAAGTACAATTATCGGTAATGCTGTCGGCCGCACATAGGTTGCCGCGCAAATCAAAGCGCCCCAAATAACGGCTCTTAAGATTGGCGATATTTGCTTGCAGCCCCACACATAGATTGCTAATAGAATCAGAAAAATGAAAATCAATTCACTTGCCAATATAGTGGTAAATTCAATCAATATCGGCCATATCGTCACTAAAAACGCCGCGATTAATGCCACATTTTCTTGCACATAACGTCGCGCAATTGAGTACGTAAGCCAAACAATCGCAACGCCAATGACAATATTAAACATCACAATTGGCAGGTAAGAAATACCAAAAATCTTATAAATAGCCGCGTAAACAGCAGACGCACCAACAGGCCAATAAACAGTGGCATCTCCATTAGGAAAGGCATAGCCATTACAGTTTTCAATACTTTGCGCAAAAGCGTCATACAAAAACGAATCAGATACTGGCTCTACTGGTACTAAATAGGCCCAAATCACCCTTAAAACGATAGCTACAATTAATATGTTTCTGATATTAAAGATGGTTGTATTTTGATTTAAATGCATATTAATTCTTCTGGATTATTATTGTTTTATTACGATTATTTTAGTTTTAAACGTTAGCTTTTTTCGCTCTTGGATGCGCCGCATCATACACCTTACTTAAATGCTGAAAATCTAAATGCGTATACACTTGCGTGGTACTAATGTTGGCATGGCCCAGCATCTCTTGCACCGCACGCAAATCGCCACTTGATTGCAACACATGTGACGCAAAGCTATGGCGCAGCATGTGTGGATGCACAGAGGTATGAATGCCCTGCTTAATCGCCCATTCTTTAATGCGATATTGCACATTTCTGGCGGTGATACGCTTGCCTTTTTTGCCAACAAATACAGGTTTATCTTGCTGATTAATATCTAAGGATGCGTCATCTGGCCGCATGCTTAGCCATTGCCGAATGGCTTTGATGGCAAATTCGCCAAGCGGCACGATGCGCGTTTTATTGCCTTTACCAGTAACGGTTACTGTACCTTCTGTAAAATCCAGCGCGGCCATATTCAAATTAACCAATTCGCTTAAACGTAAACCAGACGAATAAAATAATTCTAAAATGGCATGGTCGCGCACACTTAATAGGTCATCATCTTTAATATCCACCAATTTAATGGTTTGCTCAATAGATAGCGCATGCGGCAAGGTTTGAGGCGATTTTGGTGCGCGCAAACCCAATACTGGATTTTGCGTATAGCTGTGTTGCTGAATTAAAAAATTAAAGAATCCGCGCCAGCAAGATAACAAGCGTGCGATACTTTTTCCACCCAAGCCTTTGCCATGCAGGCTAGCCACAAAGCGCCTGATATGGTTATTTTGCAGCTCATTCAAGCTTAGCTTATCGCTTAAAGTGACCAGTTGCGATAAATCTCTAGCGTAACCCTGACAGGTCAATGGGCTTAAGCGGCGTTCAAAACTTAAAAATTCCAGATACTTGGCGATTAAAATTTGCGGTGAAGTATCGGCTGACATAAGGTTTAGTATCACGCTTTTTGCGATTTAAGACAGTGCCAAATGTCGTGATAAAGCGGCGCTAATGAGCTCACTCATTTTAGTTAAAAAGTCTGTGCCCATTTCTTCATAAAATCGGCTATCACTATCGCTGGCTAATGCTAAAAAACCAAACATATTGGTTTGATGCAAGCCAATAATCGCCAAAGATGCCGCTGGTTCTATAAACCAATCATCCCCTACAATGGCAGGCGGTTTGCCGCAATAGGCTTGCGTGCGCGAAGCAACCCAAGTTTTAACGACTTCAGAAGTTTCGCTAAACACCAAATTTGCTTGGCTAGACTGCTCTGACGGTTGCACCCAAATACGCAAACAGGTATCGCTTAAATCAAACATTTCTGGCAAATCGTGGCTTATCAATTGCTCAATCGCATCAAAACTTTTTGCTTGATGTAAGCGTAAATTAAAAATATGCATTTTATTGGCTGTGCTGTCATTTTGCTGTGCATGCAACACCAGCTCCGCAAAGCGGCTTTCAAGCGCGGTAATTTTATCGCGTTGCGCCAATTGCTGGCGCTCTGCCAACGAAATGGTGCCCCCACCATGCGGACTGGGCAGGTGAATATCCGCCAACAAGGCGGCGTTTTCTTCAAAAAATTCAGGGTGATTTTTTAAATAGGTTTTAATTTCTGCTAACTCGATTACTTCCGACATGTTTTTCCCTGAATAAATGAATTATTAAATTTCAAGCTGACCTTCAAACACAAATTCAGCTGGTCCTGTCATCATTACAGGCGCGGCCTCCCCCGCCCAAGCGATACTCAACTTGCCCCCTCGCGTATTCACCAAAACAGGTGATTGCAAAAGCCCCAATTGCATACCGCTTACTGCCGCGGCACAAGCGCCTGTACCGCAAGAAAGCGTTTCGCCACTGCCACGCTCATATACGCGCAGATTAATTTGATGCGCATTCAAAACCTGCATAAAGCCTGCATTCACCCGTTGCGGAAAATCGATATGAGCTTCAATTTGCGGCCCAAGTGTTGCCACATTGGCTGTTTCTACATTATCTACCAGCATTACCGCATGCGGATTTCCCATGGAAACGGCAGAAATCGTCACTGTTTGAGTGCCTAAATCAAGGGTATATTGCGCTTGCCGATTGGCTGCAGCAAATGGAATACGTGCAGGCTCAAAAATGGGCGCACCCATATTCACCGTTACTTGTGCATCATCTTGCAATTGCAACACAATCACGCCACAGGCTGTTTCTACTGTGATATCACGTTTATCAATTAAGCCTTTTTCAAAAACATATCGTGCAAAGCAACGTGCGCCATTGCCACACTGCTCTACCTCACCACCATCGGCATTAAAAATGCGGTATTTAAAATCTATATTGGCAGACGTGCTTTTTTCAACCATTAACAATTGGTCGCAGCCAACACCAAAATAACGGTTGGCGATTTTTTTGATTTGATTTGCATTCAACGCAACATTTTCTGAATAACCGTCAATTACGACGAAATCATTACCCGCGCCCTGCATTTTTGTGAACTTTAGCTGCATTTTTACCTCAATTAGTTACGCGTATTCTACCAAATTTGAGTGTTTACAAGTGCTTATCCGTGTACAATCCGCAATCCAACAGTGATTAATAATATTTGCTTTAGCCTTTAGTCGATATTATTTTCTCTTTTTTAAATTTTAAGTTTTCAAGGCGCATAATGAATGAATACCTATTTACCTCAGAATCCGTTTCTGAAGGTCACCCAGACAAACTCGCAGACCAAGTATCTGACAGCATTTTAGATGCTATTTTAGAGCAAGACCCAACCGCACGCGTAGCCGCCGAAACATTAGCCAATACTGGCTTAGTGGTACTGGCAGGCGAAATCACAACTACAGCCAATGTGGATTACATCAAAGTCGCGCGCGATTGCATTAAACGCATCGGTTACGACAACACAGAATACGGCATCGACTACAAGGGTTGTGCCGTATTAGTAGCGTACGACAAACAATCGCCCGATATTGCACAAGGTGTAGATGGCGCGCAAGATGATCCATTAGACCAAGGTGCGGGCGACCAAGGTTTGATGTTTGGCTATGCCGTGGATGAAACACCACAATTGATGCCTTTGCCGATTTGGCTAAGCCACCGTTTAATGGAACGCCAAGCCGCGTTACGCAAAGATGGTCGCTTGCCATGGTTGCGTCCAGACGCGAAAAGCCAAGTGACGGTGCAATATGTGGATGGCAAACCATACAAAATCGATACGGTTTTGGTTTCTACTCAACACTCACCCGATATCAGCTTAGAAGATATTCGCGAAGCAACTATTGAAGAAATTATTAAACCAATGTTGCCTAAAGAGTTGATTAAAGGCGACATTAAGTTTCTGGTAAATCCAACTGGGCGCTTTGTTATTGGCGGCCCACAAGGCGATTGCGGCTTAACAGGCCGTAAAATCATTGTCGATACCTACGGTGGCGCAGCCCCTCATGGCGGCGGTGCTTTTTCAGGTAAAGACCCTTCAAAAGTAGATCGTAGCGCCGCTTATGCTGGCCGCTATGTGGCGAAAAACATTGTGGCGGCTGGTTTAGCATCACGTTGTTTAGTGCAAGTGAGTTACGCCATTGGCGTGGCGCAACCGACTTCTGTAATGGTTGAAACGTATGGCA
>JAZKDM010000084.1:0-19477 GCA_040387535.1 Pseudomonadota bacterium
AATCAGCTAGACCCCACAGCTACCGAATGGCTGGTGCCTGGCATGCTGCGCGAAAAGTTAACCTACTTAGTCAAAGCGTTACCTAAAAACTTCAGGCGGGTTTGTGTGCCTGTGCCAGAGTTTGTGACAGGATTTTTAGATCAAAACCTTATAGGTCAGGCGCCTATAAAGCCGTTGTTAGCCGCGCATATTCAGCGTGTAACCACTTTAAAAATCGGTGTGGAAGATTGGGTAGATGAAACGCCTGCGCATTTATTGATGAATTTTAGTGTGGTGGATGACGCAGGTCGCGAGTTGGCAATGGGGCGCGATTGGCGCGCTTTGCAAAAGCAATTAGGCCAAGCGGCGCAACTTACCTTTAGAAATACATCGCCCGACATCGAAAAAAGAGGTTTAAAACAATGGGATTTTGGTGATTTGCCGCAAACTTTAAGTTTTGAACGCGATGGTCTGAAAGTGACGGGTTACCCAGCACTTGAAGACAATATCGATTCGGTTTCGGTTAAGTTATTTGATACCGCGATTGAGGCAGATGCAAATTTACGTAAAGGTGTTTGCCGCTTAATGCGTTTTGAGTTAAAAGAACAGATTAAGCAGCTGGAAAAAAGCCTGCCTAATTTTAATCAATACGCGCTTACGTTCCGAAGCATCATGTCGCCAGACGATTTGCGTGAGGATATGATGACAGCGATTGCCGACCGCGCTTTTATTGGTGAAGATGATTTGCCGCGTACGAATGCCGATTTTATGAAATTAAAAGCCAGAGCGCGAACGCGCTTGCCTGCAGTGAGTCAAGCCATTGTAAGGCAAGTGCAAGCGGTCGCGACTGAGTATCAGGCATTAATTAATATGCAAGCCAAAATGCCTGCGACGGTGAATAGACTCAAAAAAGATGTTGAGAGCCAAATTAGTTGTTTGGTTTATAAAAACTGTTTTACGCAAACACCTTGGGAATATTTACAACATATTCCGCGTTATTTAAAAGCATTAAATTTAAGAATACAAAAGCAGCCTGCTAACCCAGACCGTGATGGAAAAAATGCCGCAAGTGTTGGATTAATATGGCAAAAATGGCAAGACAAAATGAATAGTTTGCACCAATCACATATGGATATTCCGCCAGCGTTACAGGATTTTCGCTGGATGATTGAAGAGTTGCGCGTGTCACTTTTTGCGCAAGAACTCAAAACGCCTATGCCAATCTCAACCAAACGATTAGATAAAATCTGGGCCGAGATGCGCTTGTAGGTTCAATGCAGAATACGGATAACCAATTTGATGCGTTTTTAACTAAGCCGCGCGGCGATAGAGTTTTTCGCGTTCAGATTAGCCGCAATACGCTGATTGCGATTATTGTTTCGCTGCTCATCCATGCCATTATTTTATTTTCAGTGTTGCCAAAATTTGAACAAGATCAAGCGGCTGAGCTGCCAGCACGTGAGTTAGAAGTGAGCTTAGCGCCACCAACTCCTGAGAAAAAAATTGCGGAAACACCCGTAGAACAACCCGCGACGCCAAAAGAAGTAACGCCTGAACCAGTAAAACCGCAACCCAAAGTGATTACACAGAAACCAGTTGCGCAACCTAAAAAGCCTGTGTTTAAAGTGCCCGATGTGCTGAGTACCACTGAGCCAACACCTGAAAAAACAACGCCAAATTTAAGTATCCCACAAGAATCATCACCAACTGAACCCAAGCCAGAAGAGGCGCCAGTGGATATGATGGCTTACGTGAATCAACAGCGTGCACGGCGCGCCGCGCAAGAATCGGACGCCGCACGCATTAATGCCGAAGCTACCGCCAAAGAGTTAGGCCCAAGTGCAGAGCAAAAACGTGATGCCAATATTAAGCGTAATTTTGAAACAGGCGTTAACGGTATTTTTGAAATTACTAGCTTAGAAGCAAAAACAGCTAGCTTTTCTTTTAACGGCTGGACCAATAATTTTAGCAGTGCCAGACGTGAGTTTTTTGAGGTGCAGGCGTCATCAGGCCAAGATGTACGCTTGGTGATGATTAAGAAAATGATTAGCCTAATACGCCAACACTACAAAGGCGATTTTAATTGGGATTCGCACCGCTTAAATCGCACTATCGTGATGTCTGCTAGGCCGGAAGATAGCGCTGGGCTGGAAGAGTTTATGATGATTGAGTTTTTTGGACAGAATTACAAGACCAATTTCTAAAGCCTCATTTATGCTATTTATTAGCTAATCGCTTATCTGACATCCTTCGGCAAGCATTCTACCCACGGCCCAGTTTGCTTTATTGCCTTCCCCGTTAAAGGTATATCGACCGTTGCTAAACATAAAACCAGAATCTACTTTTTGCGCGGGCAATGTGATGGTTGTGCCATCTGATAACGTAATAGTGGCAGCAACATTTCTTTCTTCATAACGATGAGAATGGTTTCTACCGCCACGCGTAGTCGTAAAGCCTTTTTTTGTGTAATTAACAGTAAAGCTAGTGCCGCGGTCGCAACTATAGGCGATATTTTTTGCTTCAGGCGAACTGGCACAAGCACCAAGTACCCCTGCTGATAAGAAGACGAAAACAATAATTAGAATACGCATTTTTCCATATTGCATGAGTTTGCTGTATGCATGTGAATAAATTTTATATCTGCGTTAATAACTTTCGAATCGCTGCTTCATCCAAACCCTTACCAATCAACACTACTCTAGAAATCGGTTCATCTTCATCCCAGCCTTCAAGTAGCGTGGGTGGGTAGGGCGTAAAGTGCACGGCGTGAATCGCCAGTGGGGCGGGTTGATCCTCAGCATGGATAATGCCTTTTAGGCGCAGCAAGTTTTTTCCATAGGTTTGGCATAGCTTTAGAATCACTGGTTTTAAATCGCGCCAATTGAGTGGTTTGGGCATAAATACCGTAAAGCTGGTTATTTCATCGTCATGCACTGCTTGCGGCAAAGTGCCCTTTGGCTTGGCTGATGTTAATGGAGCACGCAACCAGCGTTGCGGTTCTGGCTGCTTGGTGGTGATATCAAATAATCCAACATCAATCACAAACTGTGGGTCCAGTATGCCATTTAATACGTGATGTTGCGTAGCGCCTGGATTAATAGAAATAAGCTTTTCTTTTAATTCGCTTAACTGCTCAGGAGTCGCTAAATCCGTTTTGGTCAGCAACAATACATCGGCTACAGCCGCTTGTTTGCGCGCTTCTGCATGTTCCTCAATTTGCTGCAAACCATATTGGCTATCGATGGTGACAATCACCGCGTCTAATCTGAAGGTAGATTCAATAACAGGCTCATTCATCAAGTTGCCTAATATAGGGCCAGGGTCTGCCATGCCAGTGGTTTCTATCACTAACCTATTGAATTGTGGAATCGCCTGCAATGCACGTTTAAAAAACAAATCGCGCATGGTATCGGCCAGTTCATTTTTAAGCGTGCAACACAAACAGCCGCTGCTGAGTAAAACGGTATTGTCGGCAATGTGTTCGCTTTCAATATGCGTAGCCAAAATATGATCTAGCCCAGTTTCGCCCAGCTCATTAATTATCACCGCCGTGTCGCTCATGGCTGGATTAGACAGGAGCTGATTCAAAAGCGTGGTTTTGCCAGAACCTAAAAAACCGGTCAATAAAGTAACGGGAATGCGTTTATCCATTTGTTTTTCTTACTAAAAAGTTAATGCTGACAAGCGGCACAAATGCCGCTGATATTTAAGTGAATAGCCGTTGCCACAAAATGTTTAGGTAAACTTTGTGTAATGGCATCGTTCGCCTCATCCAGACAATACACCTGCCCGCAAACTGTGCATTCAAAATGCGCATGCTGATGTTGCGTGTGATGAGTATTGGCTTTAAAGCGACGGGTTTTATCTGGGCTGATTACGCTATGCACAAAACCTTGCGTGCTTAACCAATCCAACACTCTGTAAATGGTTACGCGGTCAATCGGCTCAGTAATTTGCTTTTGAATTTCAGGATGCGATAGCGGCAATGACGCGCTTAATAAGGTATCCAACACTAAAACGCGCGCGCTGGTTGGGGTTTGCGCTTGCGCTTGTATCAATTCTAATGCTTTGCTCATGGGAACGAATATACCGTATTTTGAATAGGCGCATCAAGAATAATAGTGCGGGACGCTCACTTGTTTTGGATTAACCTAATCTTAATTAAATAAGCTTAATTGTGCAGAAGGCATTAAAATATCGTTTTTAAAATATTCGCATCAAAAAATGGTTAACCGCACCCCTATCAATATAGAAACTCCTGCTCAATGAATGTGTTTTACGAAGAAGAAGGCAGCTTTAAAGTCGCCTCTATCATGTCAGAGTCCCCCGCTGCCTTGCAGGTAGAATCGGTTTCAGGCAAACGCTCTAAAATCAAAAGCAATAGCGTGCTGATGCAGTTTGAATCGCCATTGGCAGGATTTATGGATTCAGCGCTAGCTGAGGCGGAAAATCTGGACATTGATTTTTTATGGGAATGCTGTGGTGAGCCAGAGTTTGCCTTTGAGGATTTAGCCAACGAGTATTATGGCAAAAAGCCTACACCGTTTGAGGCTGCCGCCACTGCCATTAAATTGCACAGCGCCCCCATGTATTTTTATCGCAAGGGCAAAGGGCGCTATAAAGCGGCGCCTGCTGATACACTTAAGCTGGCATTAGCGGCGGTTGAGCGTAAAAAGTTACAAGCCGAACAAATGGCGGCTTGGGTGGCGCAATTGAATAATAAACAGCTGCCAGAAGGTTTTGCCGCCAAAGCGGACGCCTTAATCTATAACCCAGACAAAAATAGTCTGGAATGGAAAGCGATTGATGAAGCGGCGCAATCATCTGGCCGACTAGCTTTAACCGTGATGGCCGATTGCGGCTTGATTCAAAATGCACACGACTATCATATAGGCGCGTTTTTGCGCGAAATGTTTAGCGATGGTGTAGCGTTCCCAGCATTTGAGAGGCCTGAAATGACAGTCGATTTGCCATTGGCTAATGTTGAGTGTTTTAGTATTGACGATGCCACAACCACTGAAATTGATGATGCCTTTAGTCTGGAAGTTTTAGCAAATGGCAATACGCGGGTCGGTATTCATATCGCTGCACCTAGCTTGGGCGTGCCAGTGGATTCTGCTTTAGATGGCGTTGTGTTATCAAGATTATCCACCGTTTATATGCCTGGCAATAAAATCACCATGCTGCCAGATGACGTTGTAAAGCCGTTTAGCTTAGATGCGGGTGAAACAAAACCAGCGTTGAGTTTGTATGTAGAAGTGACACCTGATTTTGAAATTGTGGCGCATGAAACAAAACTTGAGCAAATCAAAATTGCCGATAATTTACGCCACGATGCGATAGAGCCGTTTTTTAATGTAAACACATTAGAAGCCGATAGCGGCCATCCCTACTGGGCAAAGCTTAAATTATTATTTAGCTTGGCTGAAAAATTAGAGATTGCGCGCGGCAAAGCCGACCCTAATCGTGCACCGCAAATTGATTACAACTTTTATGTAACAGACGGCATCGTGAAGATTGTGGCGCGTGAGCGCGGATCACCGATGGATAAGCTGGTGGCAGAGTTGATGATTTATGCCAATAGCCATTGGGGTGGATTGCTAAAAGAAGCGGGCTTGGCTGGTATTTATCGCGCGCAAACAGGTGGCAAAGTGTTTATGACGTCTACTGCTGAGCCACATCAAGGCTTAGGCGTGGCGCAATATTCTTGGTGCACATCACCACTTAGGCGCGCTGTCGATCTAATTAATCAACGGCAACTAATTGCCATGTTGAATAGCGGATCTGCGCCTTATAACGTGGCAGATGGTAAGCTAAATGTCATTATTCGCAATTTTGACCAAACTTATAACGCTTATAGTGAATTCCAAACCCGTATGGAACGCTACTGGTGCCTGCAATATTTGATTCAGGAACAATTGACGGAAGTGACTGCTACCGTTTGGCGCGAAAATTTGGTGCGTATTGATGGTATGTTTTTTATCACCAAAGTGCCCAGCTTGCCTGAGTTAAAAGTGGGTACCAAAGTGTTATTAGAAATTAAGCATATTGATACTCTGTTAATGGAATTAAACTGCAAATTTAAATCGGTGATAGAAACCAATGTGGCTGAAGTAGTTGAAATAATAGAAGAAAATGCCGAATCCCAATAAGAATCATGTTTAAATTTAACCGTAAAATTCATAAAAGCGTACGCGATGACAGCGTGGTAGAGGTATCTGAAATCAGTGGGATACGTTCACTGCATTTGGGCACAGTGACCATTCAAAGTAGCATGAAAGTGAAAGACCCGTTTGCGCTGGAGCTCACTTATACGCGCGGCATGATGGGCTTTTTGTTATTTTCAGATGCGGTGAAAACTGTGTTAACAATCGGCTTGGGCGGCGGTTCTGTGCCTAAATACATTTATGCCAATTGCCCCAGCATCAGCCAAACCATTGTTGAAATCAATCCGCAGATTATCAGTATCGCCAGCAGCCATTTTTATGTGCCAGATAATGACGACAGATTCAATGTGATTGAAGGCGATGGTATTGCGTATTTGGCTGATAATCCTAATTCCGCAGATTGCTTGATGATTGACGCGTTTGATAGTTTTGGTATTCCACCTGATTTTTGCAGCCAAGATTTCTTTGATAGCTGTGAAATGGTACTTAAAAATGATGGAATTTTTGCCATTAACCTATGGGGTAGTGACAAAAACTTCGACATCTACCTGCAACGCATTGAACAAAGTTTTAATAATCAAACATTAATGTTGCCTACAGGTAAGCCAGGCAATATTGTGGTGTTTGGCTTTAAGCATGATTCTAAGTTATATAGTTTAAAACTGAATCAGAAAAAACTGAAAGAGCGCGCAAAAATTTTAGAAAATACGCACAAAATTGAATTTTCAAGCTTTGTAGAGAAGCTATGCGAACATAACCAGATTAATTAAGACCCAATTAATAACAGAAACGATAACACCATGATGAATCAATATTTTGCCACCTGCCCGCGCGGTTTAGAGGCTTTGCTGGTAAACGAGCTAAAAGCCAGTAACGCCAAAGATATCAAGCCAACCGATGGTGGGGTTGGCTTTGCGGGTGAACTAAGCGTTTGTTATCACGCCAATTTGCATTCACGCATTGCCACACGCATATTAATGCAGGCAGGGCAGGGCAAATATGCGACTGAAGATGATTTATACCAGGCCGCCTATAAGCTCAACTGGCCGAATTGGTTTGATGTTAGGCATGATTTTATGGTGAAAGTGACAGGCGTAAAATGCCCACTTAAAAGCTTGGAATTTGCTACATTACGCATTAAAGATGCGGTATGCGATAAATTCAGGCAAGTGGTGGATTCGCGTCCTTACATCGATACCAAAACTCCAGCTGTGCGCATTCATGCCTATTTAACGGCTGATAGTTACGTTTATTATGTGGATACGTCAGGTGATGCTTTGTATCAGCGCGGTAATCGCAAAGCCAGTATTGAGGCGCCTTTGCGTGAAAACTTGGCAGCAGGTATTTTGCAATTAAGCGGTTGGCAGGCAGGTCAGCCTTTGCTAGACCCTATGTGTGGTAGCGGTACGTTTTTATTAGAAGCCGCCATGATGGCGCTGGATATTGCCCCAGGCTTAAGACGTGATTTTGGTTTTGAAAAACTCAAAAACTTTGAATCGGATACTTGGAAAAAAATCAAAAATACCGCGCTTAAAAATGCCAAGCCAGTGACCTTTCAAAAACTCTATGGCTCAGATAACGATTTGCGTGCTGTGCGCGTGGCCAAACAAAATCTGACAGAAGCAGGTTTGAATGACGCTGTGCAATTAGCACAAACCAATATCACCGAAGTTGTTCCGCCCGCTGATAGTGGAGTGCTGGTTGCCAACCCGCCTTATGGTGTGCGTATTGGCGAAGATGAAGAATTGGCTTTGCTTTACCCAAAAATGGGTGAGGCGTTAAAACGCAAATTTGCAGGCTGGAATACCTACTTTTTAACCAATGATTTACGCCTGCCAAAATTAATGCGCTTAACGCCTAGCAAACGCACTCCATTATTTAACGGACCATTAGAATGCCGATTGTTTGAAATTAAAATGGTGGCAGGCAGTAATAGAAAATAGTCAATTAAGGGTTAATTAAATGACGGATAACCAAGACTCATTAAAACATTTGCGTAACCGTATTAATCATTTTGTAAATGAGCGCGATTGGGCCCAATTTCATACGCCTAAAAATTTAGCGATGGCCATGATTGTAGAAGCCGCTGAATTGGTTGAACAATTTCAATGGGATACGTCAGCAGAAAGTCAGCAATTATCGCCTGAAAAACGTGAGGCGGTCAGCCATGAGTTGGCGGATACGTTTGTGTATTTGCTTAGAATTGCAGAGGTATTAAATATCGATTTGATTGCTGCGGCTAATCAAAAAATTGATTTGAATGCCCTAAAGTATCCAGTGGATAAAGCCAAAGGCAGTAATGCCAAATATACAGAGTATCTATAAATTGTATGAACAAACAAAAAAGCCAGTGCCAGTTTTAAACTGACACTGGCTTTTTTGTAAGATATAAAACCTATTTTAATGCGGCAATCGCTGCATCATAATTTGGTTCATTTGCAATCTCTGGTACCAATTCAAGGTATTTAATCACGTTATTTTCGTCAATTACGATTACCGCACGTGCCGCTAAACCCGCTAATTTGCTGGTAAACAACAACACACCGTAATTCATTAAAAAGTCGCGACCACGCATGGTTGATAAATTGACTACATTCTCAATGCCTTCTGCCGCGCAGAAACGCGTTTGTGCGAATGGCAAATCAGCCGAAATATTCAGTACAACTGTGTTATCTAAACCAGCTGCATGTTTGTTAAATGCGCGCACAGACATGGCGCATGTTGGCGTATCAACGCTTGGGAAAATGTTTAATACTTTGCGTTTTCCAGCATAAGTTTCTAATGTGACATCGGCTAAAGCTTTATCAACCAGCGTGAAATTAGGCGCAGTACTGCCAACTTTTGGCAAATTGCCTGCAACATCCACTGGATTGCCTTTAAGGGTTACTGAGCTAGACATGATTTTTTCCTTTTTAATAAATTGTGCGATTACAAAACACACATAAACTCGTAGATGGCAATCATAAAACAAAAAGCACCTGTAGAACAGGTGCTTATCGCTTTGAAGCCAAAATACTTAAATTTAATTATAAATTTGTTATGCCAGTAGGTTCTCGCTCAGATAGCCGATTGTCATGGTTTGATTGTGCAACACGCTATCCGTTGTATTGGGGCGTGGCGCTAACTCGCCATAAGAATAAAAACCCGTTAAGCTGGTTTGAGGGCCTAAAATCTGTTGTACCAGCTTAATTTCGTCGCCTACAAGCTCTGCCATTACGCCTTTGCGGCCAACACAGCTCACGCATATGGCCAAGCCTGTTTGATTAGTCTTGTTAGCACTTAAGCCATCCATTACCAAGTTTGCCGCTGCCCCTGCGCCATCCACAAGTCTGTCGTGATTGGTTTGGCACAAGCGCACTGTTTCGCCTTCTTCAACGTTGCCAGCAAAAGTTAAGCTATTATTTTTTGAATCAATGGCTAATAAAGTGCGAATTTTCTCTACGTCACGCTTGCCTTCTTCAATCACCGCCAGCGGGAATTTTAAGCCAGTGCCTGGTAAGCCTTTTGAAAATGCTTCGCCAATATACATTCTGTAAAGGGGCAAAGCTGGCTTGCCGTCCATCTCAAATACCACGTTTTTCTCTGATTTAGTGACTGTGCGTGGTGGGCCATAAGGTTTCCAGCCGCCTAAAGCGCCGCTTGCCGTAATTAATGCGGGGCCATATAAACCAACCGCAATGACTAAATTATCTGAAACGGTATCATTAAAAAGTTGTAGTGTTTTAACAAAAGCACCACCATCACCAGCTAAACCGCCCACAATTGGGATTTCGCCTAGTACGCTTTGAAAGCCTTTTAGTAACTCAGAGCCGTTTACATTTAAACCATCAGAAATAACTAAAACGGTACGCAATGAATCCGCTTTTAATTGTTTGGCCAAGCCCGCTGCAGCCTCAAAAGAGCTTTGCATGCCCGACATTTTTGTTTGTGCGACGCGTTGAACAGTTTTTTCCCACTGAATCGCCGTTATTTGAATGCTGTCATCGAATACGCCATTTGGACTTATCTCGCCAGAGGTGGTACAGCCAACTACCTGAGCGGTTGGGTAGCGTGACTTTAAGAAGCCTTGTAGCTTGCCTTCATTAAATCTCTTGATTGATCCAAACGCCAGCACCAAGTTTGCACTTGCCAGCGGAGAAGAGCTTGGTAAATCTTTGAGTGCCATTTTTGAATCAACAGATTCTTGTCTAATAAGCATTTCGTTCGCCCCCAGTGTATAACTGTTCAAATATTTACAATTTATACTGCAATTATTGATTGTAGTTAAAGTATATTATTACAAATATTGCGTAAGTGTTGCAAATTATATTAAAAAATGTAATATTTTGCGTGTACAAGTTAAATTTATTCTGCTGATGTTGCATATCAGTCATTAAAAGAATAATGTAAAAATATCTTTTTAGATAGAATATTTTTTAAGTTTGGTTATAAGAAATATAAACAATATAACCAATGGGAGTATAAAAACGTGGCACAAGCAAATCTAGCGGGTACAAAAGTAATGGTCATTGATGACAGCAATACCATTAGACGCAGTGCAGAAATATTTCTTAAATCGGCTGGTTGCGAGGTGATTTTGGCCGAAGATGGATTTGATGCTTTATCTAAAATTGCTGATCAGCACCCACAGATTATTTTTGTCGATATTATGATGCCGCGTTTAGATGGTTATCAAACATGCGCACTGATTAAGCGCAATGCCCGTTTTAAATCCACCCCTGTCATTATGCTATCTAGCAAGGACGGTCTATTTGACCGTGCGCGCGGCCGCATGGCAGGGTCGGATGAGTATTTAACGAAGCCTTTTACCCAAGATACATTAATTGACGCTATTAATGCTTACACTAGTGAGGCTTATCTGAACAACAAAAAAAATGCAGCGGACTTAGCGGATAATTAGCCAGTAAATGATAAACCTGGCTACTAATTAACTTGGCTGCAGCTTAAATTAGGGGAATGTAATTATGGCAATTAGTAAAATTTTAGTGGTAGACGATTCTGCAACAGATCGCTTTTATTTAACAGAATTGTTAGAGGCAGATGGCTATCAAGTAATTGCTTTAGAAAGCGGTGAAGCTTGTGTAGAGCGTGCGGCAAGCATTGCACCAGATTTGATTATCATGGATATCATCATGACCGGCTTAACAGGCTTTCAGGCGACTAGGTCGCTGACCAAAGACCCAGTTACTGCCAAAATACCTGTTATTTTATGTTCTGGAAAGCTGCAAGTAACCGATCACGCTTGGGCTGAAAAAATGGGTGCAAAAGGTTGCATGCTTAAACCTGTTCAAAAAGCAGATTTAAAAGCTTTAATCGATAAACTGGAATAATCGGCGACTAGGTAACCATAAATATATGTCAAAACAATCACAATTACGCGAATATCAAACCAGCATTTTAGCGCGCCTTGAAAATGCCAAAAAAGCGGGTGCTGAATCGCCAGCGGGCTATCTTGGTGTAGTGATTGGTGGCAAAAGCGTGCTCGTTAACTTGCAAGAAATTAGCGAAACTTTACCTATCATGGATATACACCCTGTGCCATTAGTTAAGCCTTGGTTTTTAGGTGTAGCAAACGTTCGTGGCGTGCTGTATGCCATTAACGATTTGGCGCAACTTGTTGAAAATACATTTACGCAAATTTCCTCTAGTGCACGTTTGTTGCTTATCAGCGATTCAGTGACCAATAATGTGGCTTTTTTGGTTGATAGGCTAGTTGGCTTGCGTAAGTTAGAGGATATGCGACTTGGTGAAACTGTGACCGATGACAGCATTTGTTTAAAAGCGCAAACCTATCAGGACAGTGAAAACCATACTTGGTATCTGCTAGACTGCGATAAATTGGTTCGCTCAAAAGATTTTGCAACACCTTATGCTACCTAAGCATAGGCTTGATACTGAATAAATAATGTTTTAAAGAGTAGTAAAAAGTTAAGTATAAAATTTAAAAAAGTTTAATGGTTTCAGTTGTTAATACATGGTCAATTTTAGTCGTTAAATAGTGGGGTTTAGTTATCTTTACATTTTTTAAAATAAAGATAATTTAGTAAAACTTAAAGGAATCAACATGGCAATCAATCTTCAAGCAATCAAAGAGCTTCCAGCTAAAATAAAGCAATTGTTTACCAAAAAAGCTTCGGGGGGCAGTAGTCGTGGTTATGGTCAGGTAATTGGTCCTGTAATTGGCTTGATTATTTTCATTGTGTTGGCTTTTTACGTGATTAGCCAGGTGCGCGTTGGCGGCCCAGTGTATGACAAGATTAAAACCAACGATGACTTACGCGCTGATATTTTGCCACCACCACTGTATGCGGTAGACGCGTTTGCGGCGGTAAACGAGGCTTATGTTGCAACATCAAACTCTGATTACCAAAAGCGTGATAGAAAACTGGCTGAGGTTAAAGCAGCAGAGGCTGAATACAACAAGCGAGTGGAATTTTGGAAAGGTAACGTGAATTTGGATACGATGGGTGGCGCATTTCAAGCGGTACTAAAATCGAACGAAAACTTTTACCGAATTTATAACAAAGACTTTGATGCGGCTATTAAATTAGGCGCAATTGCAGCAGCCAAGCCATTGGGCGATTTGGCAAGTGCTTATGAGATTAATAAGCAAACCGTTTTAGCGCTAAACGCGGAAGTGCAAAAAGAATCCATTCAAATTGCTGAATCCAGTAATAAATTAGTAAATACCATTTTGATTGCGCTGGCTTTATTGGGTTTATTGATTTTATTCTTGATTGCTTATTTTGGTGTGCGTCAAGTTAAAACAATTGAAGATGCGGTGACAACACTAGAGAACGACGGTCAACAAAACCAAATGGCGGTTTTAAACTTGCTAGATGAGATGGGTGACTTGGCGGATGGTGACTTAACGGTACGTGCGGAAGTAAAAGAGAATATTACGGGCGCGATTGCTGACTCTATTAACTACACGATTGATAGCTTGCGTGACTTGGTAACTGAGATTAACCGCGCGTCAGAACAGGTGAACACGGCAACTGGACAAGCGCAGGCGACATCAGTTGGTTTGTTATCGGCGGCAGAAAAGCAATCGAAACAAATTACAGAAACAACAGACGCGGTTTCCAACATGACGCGTTCAATCTTGCAGGTATCTAGCAACGCCAGCCAGGCTTCACAGGTTGCGCAGCGCTCATTGCAAGCGGCGACGCAGGGTTCACAAGCGGTACAAAATACGATTGCAGGTATGAACGGCATTCGTGAGCAAATTCAGGAAACTTCAAAACGTATTAAACGTTTGGGTGAAAGCTCGCAAGAGATTGGTGAGATTGTGGAATTGATTTCTGACATTACTGAACAAACCAATATTTTGGCGTTGAACGCGGCGATTCAGGCAGCGTCAGCGGGTGAAGCGGGTCGTGGTTTTACGGTGGTTGCGGAAGAGGTGCAGCGATTAGCGGAACGTTCATCAGAGGCTACTAAACAGATTGGCGCGATTGTAAAAACGATTCAGACCGATACCAACTCAGCGGTTGCCGCGATGGAAAAATCCACTGAGGGTGTGGTTGAGGGTGCACGACTATCAGATGCGGCGGGTAAAGCACTTACTGAGATTGAAACGGTTACCAACAACTTGGCGCGCTTGATTCAATCGATTTCTAGCGCGACAGAAGCGCAAACAGAAGTGGCTTCAACCGTGACCAAAAACATGCAGCAAATTCAGGAAATTACATCGCAAACAACTGAGGGTACTAAACAAACCGCTGAATCAGTGGGTCAGTTAACCTCACTAGCGGAAGAGTTGCGCGACTCTGTTGCGGGCTTTAAGTTGGCTTAATTTAAACATGCGTTTTAATGTACTTAATTGTTTGTTTATAGCTTAAAAGCTTGGTTTATTGAGCATGCTAATTTTAATGGCTATATTTTAATTTGGAGTTAAACCTAGGTGTCTGAAAATTTTGATATAGGCCCTTTAACTTGGGTTAAAGACCAAATAAATCAATCACTTGATGCCGTTTTGGGTCATTTGAATACGGTGCAAAGTAATCTGCACGACACTACGCCGTTACGATTGTCGCAAACAGATTTGTATCAAGCATCTGGTGCGCTTGATATGGTTGGGTTAGAAGGTTGCAAACGTTTTTGTGCCGAATTAGAAAAGCTTGCAGGGCGCTTAGAGAAAAAAACGCTAGAGGCGACGCCAGAATTAATTGAAGCGTTTATAAAAGCTGTGCAAGCTTTGCAAGCGTATTTGCAAGATCTACTAGACGGTTCACCTGATATTCCTTTGCGTTTATACCCAGTTATTCAGCCAATTGTGTCTGCCTTAGGCGAAAGCATGGATGAAAGTGAGCTTTTCTTCCCTGATACCAGCAATAGCGCGCCTAAAGATTTACCGTCAGTGCAATTAGCGGATGCTGAATACGCCAGTTTTATGGTGCAACAGCGTTTAGCTTATCAAAAATCGTTATTGGGTTGGTTGCAAACTAAACAGAATATCGCGCTCAACAGCATGACGGAAGCGGTTAGCAACGTCAGTCAAGCGCAACAAAAAAATAGTGATAAAACCTTATGGTGGGCGGCCAGCGCCTTTACTGAATCATTAGAGCAGAAGGAAATCGCTGAAAATTCGGGTGCAAAAAGATTGTGCCGTAAGCTAGATCAAGAACTGCGTCATTTGTCTGAGGGTGTACGCAAGCCGCACAACCACCTATTGCGTGATATTTTGTACTACGTTGCGATTAGTAATGTTGATAGAGTTAATGTGCATAGGGTTAAAGAAGTTTTTGAGCTAGACCTTTTAGTGGATAAAAAATCTAACATAAACTTCGATTCAGGCTCAATTGATGCAAATGAGCTAGAAGTGGTTCAGCAGTTGGTAGACCAGCTAGATGTATTGCGCGAGCTATGGGATAGCGTATCCAATACCATTGATTTTAGCAAAGTGAACTCTAACGCAAGTCTTGCACAAGTGCATATTGATAATGTGCTGATGACCAAGTTTTCGGACACATTGACAGCCAGTCAAACATTAACACGCCAGTTAAGCCAAGTGGTTGTTATTGACCTATACGCCTCACTACAGCAAGCAAGCAATACGTTGCGCGATGATGAAACAAAAGTGAATCACGCCGCACTTATTGAAATAGCGGCTGCATTGAATCTATTAGAAACGTCATTAAATAACTATCAACAGCTTGATGCCGATAGAGTGCAAAAACTATTATCAGAAATGCGTCGTTTAGAGGCCATTTCATCAGGTGAGAGCTATGACAAGCTTGAAAATGAAAGAGCTGGTGAGCTAGACAAAGATACCGTTAAAGCCGTTGTGACGCAGATTAAAGAGGCGCTTAAAACGGTTGAGCAAGCGTTAGATAGTTTCTTCCGTCAACCAGCAGAAAAAGCGCCACTGGCATTGACGGCCAAACCGTTAAAACAAATTGCAGCAGTGTTTGAAATGCTAGGCTTGCCTACACCCAATGCCATTATCAAAATCAGTAATCAGTTTGTAGAGTTGTTTCAAACAAAATCGTATGTAGCTAATCAATCACAATTTGAATTAGTGGCTGAAAGCATCAGTATGATTGGTTTATATACCGATGAGATGCCAAAAACTCGGCCTGAATCCGAGCAAGCTTTAGAGTTGGCTGTTAATCGATTAAATGATGCCTTACAAGAGGCCGGAATTGAACCTAATGTAGACTCTAAAGAAGTAATAGAAGAGTCTCACAGCATGCCAGCGGAATTATTACCAGCAGGCGAAGAAATCACGCACATTACAACAACGTTTGCGCCATTGGTAACGCATGCTGATGACGTAAAAGTAATTGATCAAGCATTTGATGCAGAACTGCTAGATATCTATTTAACCGAAGCCGAAGAGGTGTTGGCGCATATCGCGCAAAATTGCCAAGCATTGCGCGTTAATGCTACAGATAGCGAAGCCTTGGTTGAGGTAAGACGCAGTTACCATACGCTAAAAGGTAGTGGCCGCACCGTTGGGCTGAACACTATGGGCGATATTGCTGGCCAAGTAGAGCATTTCTTAAATGGCGTCTTGGATAAAAAGGCGATACTGACACCGCAGCAAATTGCTGGTATTGAGCAAATGAATGCAGCGTTTGCTGGCTGGGCTGCAGAGCTACGTGCCAATAATCAAGCTGAAGTCAATCAAACCGCTTGGTCAGCTCATGCCTCAGCGCTATCCCAAGAGCCACTTGAGTCGACTTCACAGCAAGCAGAAGCAGTTAAACAAGCCAAACCAGAATCAGCTGCTAAAAAAGTTAAAAAGCCAGAGCCACAAGTGCTTATTGGCGGTACTCGTAAGATGAGCCGTGCTTTTTATGATATTTTTGTTAAAGAAAGCATGCAAAATATCACCACCATTGAGCAAGACGTAGCCAAGCTAATGGCAGATACAAAATTAATGCCTTCTGCTGCTGCAAAAATGGCTACGCATACTTTAGGCAGCAACGCGCTTGCGGCAGGCTTTAAACCGATGGGTGAGCTAGGCCGCGCATTAGAAGCATGGCTAGATGAGGCGCAAAATTGGACGCCACAGCATACCAGCTTGTATGACAGCGCAGCTAAATCGCTATCTGCCATGTGGGTAAAGGTTTCTGAACTACGCAATCCACGCTCAGCAAGAGCGCTTATCCAAGTTTTAAACGAAGCAACCGACCAAGCTAAACAGCATCAAGCTTTAACCACTAGTTATGATGATGCAGCTAATATTGTTGAAGAAATTACCTTTACCTTGCCGGTCGAGCAAGATGAACCAACTTTAGCGCCAACCCTTGAAATGATTGAGCAGCCAGCCTCTAACGATTCAGTGGTAGAAGCCGGTAGCGATAATTTTGCCAGAATTAGCCATGATGACTATGAAGTTAAATTGGCCACTCATAGCAAAACCTATAGCAATTCAGGCCATGATAATGCTGATAAAACTAACGCTGAAGACGGCGGTGGCTCAGGGCTCGATAAAACTAAGGTTGATCAAGAGTTGCTCACTATGTTTATTGAAGAGGCGCGTGAGATTCTGCCAGAAATTGGCACAGAGTTACGTGCTTGGCGTGCGCATCCAAAACAATCAGAGCATCCAGATGCGCTTCAGCGTGCCTTGCATACCTTAAAAGGCAGTGCGCGTATGGCAGGTCAATCTGGGCTTGGCGATGCTGTACACGAGATGGAAGATTTGGTTATTCGTTCATTAAAACGCAAAACCGTTGATATCGATTTCGACAATATGTTTGTCGATTTAGACAAAATCGGTAGCTTTTTTGAAGAGGCATTGGAAAGCACGCCAGCGCAAGCCATTACGGCAATCAAACAGCAAGACGTCCCACCATCTGGCCGTGCCACCGATCGCAAAGCGCAGTTTTTACGCATGCGTGCTGATACGTTAGATAGGCTGATTAATGATGCAGGTGAGATTTCAATTATCCGTTCACGTATGGATAGGGAGATTAGCGGCGTTAAGCAATCCTCTAACGATTTAACAGAGAGCGTGACGCGCTTACGTAATTATTTGCGCGAGCTGGAAATTGAAGCAGAAACTCAACTGCAATCGCGCCTGAGTATTTTGCAAGAAACCAACGAAAATTTTGACCCGCTTGAGTTTGACCGATTTACGCGTTTGCAAGAATTAACACGCATGATTGCAGAGAGCGTTAACGACGTGGCAACTATTCAACACGGCTTATTGACCAATTTAGGCCAATCTGAAGCGGCGTTGCAACAGCAAAACCGCATGAATCGCGATTTGCAACAAACATTGCTTGGCGTACGTATGTTGCCTTTCCAGCAAATTGCAGAGCGCTTGCAACGTATTGTGCGCCAAACCGCACGTGAGCTTAAAAAATCAGTGGATTTAGTGATTGAAGGTGAAGCGACCGAAATTGACCGCAGTGTGCTGGACAAATTAGGTGCGCCCTTAGAGCATTTGCTACGTAATGCGGTAGCGCATGGTTTAGAGCTGCCAGTAGACCGTAAAAATAAAGGCAAGCCAGAAACAGGCACTATTAAATTAAAAGTGCGTCAGGAAAGTGATGAGATTCATATCACAGTAACTGATGATGGCGCCGGTATTGACTTACAGCGCGTGAAAGAAAAAGCCATTAAAAACAATTTAATCGATTCAAACTCGGAAACGACGGATCAAGCATTGATGTCGATTATTTTTGAATCAGGATTTTCTACTGCCGAAAAAGTTTCGCAAATTGCAGGCCGTGGTGTTGGCTTGGATGTTGTGCGTAACGACATTAGTGGCTTGGGTGGCCGTGTTGATTTGAATAGCGAGTTTGGTACAGGTACTGTGTTTAGTGTTTACTTGCCAGTAACCTTAACGGTGGCACAAGTGTTAGCTGTACGCTCAGGCGCCACAGTGTACGCCTTGCCAGTAGGTATGATTGAGCAAGCGCAAAAAATTAAACGCCAAGATTTGGTGAATGCGTATGCCGCAGGTGAAATCACTTGGGCGGAAAAAAAATATCCGATTCACTATTTGTCTAAGCTATTAGACCATCAAGAACATCAGCCTGAAGACCATGCGTATTCATCTGTATTGTTACTGAGAAGTGGTTCATATAACACTGCTTTGCATATTGATGAGGTGATAGGCAACCAAGAAGCCGTCATGAAACCAATTGGCGCACAGCTTGCTCGCGTGCCAGGAATTGTGGGCGCAACCGTTTCAGGCGATGGTAGCATTATGTTGATTATTAACCCTGTGCAATTGGCAAACCGTGAAATATTGTCGGTTGGTAGCGTGGCGGTTAAAACCCCACAAAAAGCGGCTAAAGTGGCCTCTAAACCGCGTGCCCTAGTGGTGGATGACTCATTAACAATGCGTAAAGTGTTGGGACGTTTACTAGAGCGTGAAGGCTATGAGGTGCTGGTGGCTAAAGATGGTATGGACGCCATGCAGGTGTTACAAGATGCTACACCTGACATTATCTTAACGGATATTGAAATGCCGCGAATGGATGGTTTTGGTTTGGCGCGAAATATTCGTGATGATGCGCGTACAGCAAAAACGCCATTAATTATGATTAGCTCGCGCACCGCCGATAAACATCAAAACTTGGCTAAAGAAATTGGCGTGGATGCCTTCTTTGGTAAGCCCGTACATGATGAAGAGTTGATTAACAAAGTAAATGAATTGCTGGCAAAACAGCAAACCAAGCATTAATTTTTACAAAACCTAAGCCTAAAAAACCACTAAATACTAGTGGTTTTTTTGCTTTTAAAGCGTAAGATTTTGCATCAATTTGTTGAGTGAACGAGTAAAATGTCACCATGCAAGATGAAGCCAATAAGCCCTTAGAAAACACTCAAGCCTCGCTGCCGCAGTTTGTGCACTTGCGCTGCCA
>JAZKDM010000085.1:0-3329 GCA_040387535.1 Pseudomonadota bacterium
TTTTCTAAGGTGAGCAGTGGGCCATTGAGTGCGGTTGTTAAATGTGGAACCATATTAATCCTTAAGTAAGACTATGCGCTTGAGCGTCAGCATGATAGCTACTTCTTACCATGGGGCCACTGGCGGTATTATTAAAGCCCATGGCGTCTGCTTTTTGTTTTAAGCTATCAAAAATGGCGGGTTCAACATAGCGCATCACCGGTAAATGGTGAACACTGGGCTGCAAATATTGCCCCAATGTAAGCATGCTTACATTGTGCGCGCGCAAGTCTTGCATCACTTGGATAATCTCATCATCGGTTTCGCCCAGGCCAAGCATTAAGCCAGATTTAGTGGGTACATCTGGATACATGGTGTGAAATTCTTTCAGTAAGCTGAGTGAATTTTGATAATCTGAGCCAGGTCGCGCTTGCTTATAAAGGCGCGGCACTGTTTCCAGATTATGGTTCATCACGTTAGGTGGTGCGTTGCGCAAAATATGCAAAGCAACATCCAGCCGACCTCTAAAATCAGGCACTAGAATTTCAATTTTGATGCTAGGCGAAGCCGCGCGCACGGCACGAATACAATCCACAAAATGCTGTGCGCCGCCATCTTTTAAATCGTCACGGTCAACACTGGTAATCACCACGTATTTAAGGCGCATTTGCGCAATGGTGCGTGCTAGATTTTCGGGTTCATTCACATCTGGCGCAAGTGGTTTGCCATGCGCCACATCGCAAAACGGGCAACGACGCGTGCAAATATCGCCCAAAATCATAAAAGTAGCGGTGCCGCCACTAAAGCACTCGCCAATATTCGGGCAGCTGGCTTCTTCACAAACGGTGTGCAGATTATTATCGCGCAACACTTGTTTAATCTCTTGAAAGCGCGCGCTATCGGGCACTTTCATGCGTATCCATTCAGGCTTGCGCAGCATGGGCTGTGGGATGATTTTAATTGGAATGCGCGCGGTTTTTTCTGCATCAATTTGCTTAACGCCTGCCACTTTTTTAGCGGGCATAGCATTGGTAGGCGTATTGTTTATGGCCATATTAGTTAAATCGGTCATCTGCTAATTTTTCTTTCAATAGTTGCATTAACGCTTGGCCTAACTCATGTGGCGTTTGCTCAATGCCCAAATCTTTGGTTTGCGTCATTTGTAAACCTGCGTAACCACAAGGGTCAATCGCGCTAAATGGGCTTAAATCCATATCTACATTTAAACTCAGGCCATGATAGCTGCACTGATTTTTAAGGCGCAAACCCAGTGAGGCAATTTTTTGTTGTTGCCCATTCACCCACACATACACACCAGGCGCGTCTTTTTTGGTTTCGGCATTAATATTATAACGGGCTAATAATTCAATCATGCTGGACTCCATGATTTGCACCAATTGGCGTACATTAAGCTGGCGGCGCTTTAAATCAATCAGCACATAAATAATGACTTGGCCAATGCCATGGTAGGTGATTTTACCGCCACGGTCGACTGGCACCACGGGAATCGTATTGGCTGGGAATCTGGTGCCTTGACGATTGAGGCCTAAGGTATATACGCTGTCGTGCTCTGTTAGCCAACATTCATCAGGTGTTTCGGCAGTACGATTGGCAGTAAAAGTTTGCATCGCTGCCAATGTGGTTTGGTAATCGGTACGACCTAAATCGCGGCCAAGCACTTGCATGCTTAGAGCACAACTTTTACCATGGGGTGCGATGTTAAGGCACGATAAATATCATCTAATTGCGGTTTAGAGGTGACATAAACCGAGCAAGTTAAGCTGATGTATTTACCACCCGAACTGCCGCGCATTTCAATGCTTGATTCATCAAAATCAGGCAATAAATGGCGAATTGTTTTCACCATCTCTTGCGTAAAGTGTTGATGCGTTTCGCCCATGACTTTAATCAGAAAATCACAGGGAAATTCGATTAGAGTTTCTTGATTTGTTGGTTGTTCTGCCATACTTTTAATCAAAAATTACATCAACATTAGTCGAATGCTGTCTGCGATTCTGCCAAAGAATCCAGCTTGTTCGACCGTTTTAGCCGCCAATAAATTCTGCGTGTTAATCACTTTTCCATTCATGCTAAACGTGATTTTTCCGATTACTTGCCCCGCTTTAATCGGCGCGATTAAAGGCTGTTGGCTGGTCATGCTGGCTTTAACTTTTGCGTAATCACCTTTAGGCAATGTCAGGTAAAAATCTTTAGAAACTGTGGCAGCCACTGTTTTATCTTGACCTTTGTAAACGCGCAAGGTATTGATAATTTGCCCTTGTTTGTAAACCAAGGTTGATTCATAAAACTGAAAACCATAATTGAGTAATTTTTGGCTCTCAGAAGCGCGCATTGCTTCACTGACTGCGCCTAGCAGCACAGATACCAAGCGTGTGTCGCCACGTTTTGAGGATGAAATTAAGCAATAACCGGCTGATTCTGTATGGCCTGTTTTCATGCCATCCACGTTAGCATCCAGCCACAATAAACGGTTGCGGTTTGGCTGTTTAATATTGTTATAAGTGTATTCTTTAACTGAATATAAGCGGCGATATTCCAACGGAAAGTCGCGAATTAAAGCTGTAGCTAGCAACGCTAAATCGCTGGCAGAGGTGTAATGATTAGCATCTGGCAAGCCAGTTGCATTCATATAGTGCGTATTTTTCATGCCCAGTTTTGCCGCTTGCTTGTTCATCATGTCGGCAAACTGTTCTTCAGCGCCAGCAACGCCTTCGGCTAAGGTAATCGATGCGTCATTGCCTGATTGAATAATCATGCCATGTAGCAACTCATCCACAGTAACTGGTTTATTTGGCTCAATAAACATTTTAGAGCCTTCTACTTTCCAAGCTTTTTCAGACACGGGAAGTGTTTGGTCTAATTTTAAATGACCTTGTTGAATGGCATCAAACACCACATAAGCAGTCATGATTTTGGTTAATGAAGCAGGCTCAGTACGCTCATCTTTTTTGTACTGTGCAATCGCAGCGCCGCTATTAAAATCTTGCAATAAATAGGCTTTAACGGCTAAAGAAGGTGGCGGCGCTACTTGCGCAAGGCTGATAGCTGGCGCTAAAAGCAAGGCAAAAAGGCATGAGAAATACAATGAGATACGCATAGGTTTTAATAGATTGGTCATATTATTGATTGATAATGATTGCGGGTAAATTGAGCTGTTTACGAATTTTAGCAGCGGCTATATCTGCTTCAGGCTTGTTATCATAAGGCCCAAGTTTTAAACGATACAAATCATTATTATACACGCTGTTAATCCCTACATTTGGCGCAATTTCTAATGACTGAATTCTTTTAATCAAGGCTTGGGAGTTGGCCTCATTTTTAAATGCGCC
>JAZKDM010000085.1:3429-8867 GCA_040387535.1 Pseudomonadota bacterium
ACTAAGGTGCTACCGCTTGAAGTAAAACGTAATTGATAAGCCGCCGCATACGATAAATCAATCAGGCGGTTGCTTTTAAAAGGGCCACGGTCGTTGACGCGCACAATCACAAAGCGGCCATTGGCAGGATTGGTGACTTTAACGTAGCTGGGCAGCGGTAAAGTAGTGTGCGCGGCAGACATGCTATACATATCATACACCTCGCCGCTGGCGGTTTTTTTGCCATGGTAGCGCTTACCATACCAAGACGCGACACCGCGCTCTTTATAAGGCTGCCAAGCCGTCATCGGCGTGTAAGTTGCACCTAATGCCCTATAGGGCTTGTTGGTGCGCGTTAGATAGGGCTCGTTTTTTGGCACCGCATTAGGAATGCTATCGATGTTTTGCGGCGGATTATCGCCTGGGCCATCGTCTAAATAATAGCCGCCTGGTTTTGTTGCGCTAGTTGATGGGGCGGATTGCTTGCTAGTTTGTGGGCTGCTGGGCGTTGGCTTAACGCTTTGAGTGCCGCCACAGGCCGCTAACAAAAGCGTACCGATGGCGATAAAGACGAACGGTTTTTTCATAAATGCTTATCCTGACGCTACTAATTTTTTATGTGTTTGTATACTCATTAAGATTCCAAAGCTAATAAATAGCGACACCATTGATGTGCCGCCGTAACTAATTAAGGGCAAGGGTACACCCACTACTGGCAATATGCCACTGACCATTCCGATATTCACAAATGCATAAGTGAAAAAAGTTAAAGTGATGCTGCCTGCCAATAAGCGGCTAAAAGTGTTTTGCGCCTGCCCTGCAATGACTAAGCCGCGAATGATAATAAGGCTAAATAAAATCAGCAAAATGATGTTACCAATCATGCCAAACTCTTCACCAAACACAGCAAAAATAAAGTCTGTGGTGCGTTCTGGTAAAAAATCTAATTGCGATTGCGTGCCATTAAGCCAGCCTTTGCCTGTTGTGCCGCCAGAGCCCAGTGCAATGGTGGCTTGAATGGTGTGGTAACCAGCGCCTAGAGGGTCTTGTGTGGGGTCAATTAAAATTTCAATTCGACGGCGCTGATAATCATGCAATAGTGACCAAAAAATGGGCGTTAACGCGCCAATAGTGACGGCGCCACCTAATAGAAATTTCCAGCTAAGGCCTGCTAAAAATAGAATATAAAATCCTGAAGAGGTCACTAATAAAGCGGTGCCTAAATCAGGTTGTTTCATAATTAACACAACGGGAACCGCCAATAACGCTGCAGCAATTACAAAATCTCTGATGCGGGGGCTTGCTTCGCGTTTTGCAAAATACCAAGCCAGCATCATAGGTGCGGCAATACGCATAATTTCGGAAGGCTGGATTTTAGTAAAACCTAAATTTAACCAGCGCCGTGCGCCATGGCTAATATCACCAAAAAGAGCAACGCCAATCAATAACAAAACGCCCAGCACATAAATAGGGGGTGCAATACGCTCTAGCAATTGTGGCTGAATATTAGCAACAACCCACATGGCAGTGAGTGCCACTGCAATATTGATGAGCTGCGCGCTTACCCTGCCAAAACTTTGCCCAGAAGCGCTATAAAGCACAAACAAACCCACCAGCAGCGTAAACAATAAACAGCTAATCAGAAACGAATCGATATGTTTAAAAAAACCTTGTACTAGCTTGCTAAACATAAAAAACCTTAACTGGCGTTAGCATTAATCGGCTTGCCTTAAACATAATGATGAATAGACTTTTAATCATGATGCTCCTCTTCTTCAGGCGCATTTTCGATTGGCTGGCTAGGGTTTACAGTGGTATTGCCTGTAGTAGAGGGCGCCACTTTTGCATCTTTTGGCGGCTCAACCACAGGCAGCTTGCCTAGCAGATAATAATCCATGACTTTTCTGGCGATGGGGCCAGCGGTAGAGCCGCCGTGGCTACCGTTTTCAACAATGACTGCCACGGCAATGGTTGGGTTTTCGGCTGGGGCATAAGCGATAAATAAAGCATGATCGCGGTGGCGTTCATTAATTAATTTTTCATTGTATTTTTCATTTTGTTTAATGCCAATTACTTGCGCCGTACCTGTTTTAGCGGCAATGCTATAGCCAGCATTGGCGCCCACGGCGGCGGCTGTACCGCCTGGCAGTGTCACATCAATCATACCCAGTTTTACAATTTCTAAATTTTTGTCCTTAAGCGTAATGGTGTTGTTTATAAAGGTTTTATTTAATGTGCTAACGCCAGTTTTGCTGTTGGTAATGCCTGAAACCAAGTGCGGGCGCATGGCAACGCCTTTGTTGGCTAAAATGGCGGTTGCTTGCGCCAATTGCATAGGCGTTGCCAGCGTGTAGCCTTGACCAATACCCACAATCACGGTTTCACCCTTATACCAAGGTTGTTTAAAGCGGCGCTGTTTCCATTCTGGTGTGGGTAATAATCCACCTACTTCGCCAGCAATATCAATCCCACTTTTTTCACCAAAGCCAAAAAATCGCACAAAATCGGTTAGCTTTTCAATGCCTAATTCCATGGCTAAGCCGTAAAAAAACGTATCACAAGAAATAGTAATGGCGCGCCGCATGTCTACATTGCCATGGCCGCCAGGTTTCCAGTCGCGATAGCGGTGTCTGCTATTGGGCAACATAAAATAACCTGCGTCGCTAATGCTAAAAGGTGGCTCGCGCTTACCAGCCTCTAAACCTGCCAATGCGGCAAATGGCTTAAAGGTAGAGCCGGGAGGATAAATGCCGCGCAAAGGGCGGTTAATCAGCGGCTTATCCAGCGATTCATTTAATAGCTTCCAGTTTTCAGTATCAATGCCATCCACAAATAAATTGGGGTCAAAAGTAGGCATGCTGGCAAACGCTAGCACTTCACCCGTGCTGGGTTTAATCGCCACTAAGGCACCACGGCGGTTACCAAATGCGGTTTCGGCGATTTCTTGCAATTTAATATCGGCAGACAATACCAAATTATTACCAGAAACAGGCGCTGTGCTAGAAAGCACCCTAACTGCTTTGCCATCCGCATCAATTTCTACTTGCTGAAAACCGGTTGTGCCATGCAATTCAGATTCGTAAGATTGTTCAATACCGCTTTTGCCAATGTGGTCAGAACCTTTGTAGTTGGATAACACATCTTTTTCGGCTAATTTAATCAAGTCTTTATCATTGATACGCCCAATATAACCAATCATGTGCGCGCCCATTTTGCCGTGTGGGTAATGGCGAAACAGGCGCGATTTAATTTCAACGCCAGGGAAGCGATAGCGATTAGCGGCAAATTTTGCGGCTTCTACCTCATTTAAATGGGTGCGAATCGGCACGCTTTCAAAACTATGGCTTTGCGCTTTTAACTTTTTAAAACGCTTTAAATCACCACTATTAATTTCAACTAATTGTGACAAGTCAGCAATGATTGCATCTAAATCGGCAATTTTGGAGGGGGTGATTTCTAGGGTATATACAAAAAAGTTATGCGCCAATACCACACCGTTTCTATCAGTAATCAAGCCACGGTTGGGGGCGATTGGCACAATTGAAATGCGATTATTTTCAGCTAGCGTTTGGTAATAATCGTAACGATTTACTTGTAAAAAATAAAATCGTGAAGCCAAAATGCTAAAGGCAATTAGCACTAAAAATCCTAGCACCGTTAGGCGAAGCCTAAAGTGATGCAGCTCATTTTGGTGGTTTTTAAGTTCGTTGCTGTAAGCCATACGAAAAAAGCTATTTATGTTTAGGGCGTGTTAGCGCACCAAACAACAGAATCATGACATGCCAGAGTATTAAGCCTGAAATCACGGGTAAAAAGTAAGTCCAGCCGGGAAAGCTATTGCCTTCAAATAGTTTTAAAAATAGCATTAATAAACGCTCAAACACCAGTAAACCAAACACATAGCCAGCCAGTTGCCACGGGTTAAACAGTACTAATCTGCGTTGATAGCTTAAGCCAATGTAGGCGGTTAAGGTAAAGCTCAACGCGTGCTGACCCAGCAAGCTACCTGTGGCTAAATCCACCAATATGCCTGCAATCCACGCGGTGCCCACATTGCAAAGGTTGGGCGCGCGTAATAGCCAATACAACATCACTACCAGCATAAAATCAGGGCGCAAAATCACACCTTGCCCAACCCACGGGAATAGTTGGCAGATAAGCGCAATCAACAATGTGATAATAACAGCGACTAAGCTAGTTGGGCGCATTGGGCTTAGCCTTGTTTTTGGGTAGTGGTGCAACTGCTGGCTTGGCTGGTGCTGTTACGCTAACATCAGCCGCTATCGGTGTTGTAGCTGGCAAAGCAGCCTCTTTAACTTGTGGCAATTCTAATATCAGTAACTGTAAGTGGTTGCTCACTTCTGCCACGGGCGTGCTAATAATTTTAGCAAAAGGCGATTCTGGATTTTGCAAAATTTTGGTGACTTTAGCCACCGCTAAGCCAGCAGGATAAACGCCATCAATGCCAGAAGTGACTAATTTATCGCCCACTTTAATATCCACATTGGCAGGTAAATAAGGAATATCTAAAGTGTTATTGCCTTCGCCAAAGGCAATTGCACGCAACTGATTACGCTCAATTTGAATCGGAATCGATAGCTCTTTATCGGTAATCAGGGTCACTTCGCTGCTAAAAGGAAAAACCCGTGTAATTTGACCAATCACGCCTTTAGAATCAGCCACCGCTTGGCCCGCTTTTACGTTGTGCTGACTGCCGCGATTAACCACCACAACCAAACTAAATGGGTCGCGGCCTGTGTGCGAAATTTCACCCAAAATCGCTTTGGGCTGAATCGGAATATCGCCGTTTAACAAGCTACGCAAATGCGTGTTTTCGGCCTCAATCGTGGTTAAACGTTGCAGCCTAACTTGATGCTCAAACGCTTGTTGCTTGAGTGCATAGTTTTCTTGCACCAGTTCATTGTGCGCCGAAAAATAGCGGTTTACATCACGCACCCAATTGCTGGGCGCCTTGGCAATTACTTCTAAAGGGTGCAGCGCCGCAATAAAACCTTGGCGTACTTGTGAAAGATAATTTAAGCGTGCGTCTGTTGCCATCATGATGATAGACAGCGCGCAAAAAAACATCATGCGAGAAAATGGACTAGCACCGCGAACAAAGAAAGCTGGTGTTTGTTGCGGCTCTAGTTTTTGATGAACACCCTTAAGCATGCCAACACTAATGAACGTGTTGATTGATTAATAAGGAGTGTAAAACCGACTGCTTACTCATTTGCAAATACGTTGCCTAACTTATCCATTTCTTCTAAGGCGCGTCCACAACCACGTGCTACGCAAGTCAGCGGGTCTTCTGCCACAATCACAGGCAGACCGGTTTCTTCAACCAATAGCCTGTCGATATCACGCAACAATGCACCGCCGCCTGTCAGTACCATGCCTTTTTCGGCAATATCAGCACCCAATTCTGGTGGCGTTTGCTCTAAAGCGCCTTTTACCGC
>JAZKDM010000086.1:0-6882 GCA_040387535.1 Pseudomonadota bacterium
ATATTTTCACCTTTGTGGCTACGTGCGTTATACAAATTCCATAGCTCTGGGCGCTGATTTTTGGGATCCCATTGACCAAATTCGTCGCGGAAACTCATGATGCGTTCTTTGGCGCGGGCTTTTTCTTCATCGCGGCGTGCACCGCCGATACAACAATCAAAACCAAATTCTTCAATGGCTTCTAATAAAGTGACTGATTGATGTTTATTGCGTGGCTCATCAGGCGTTTTTAGCACCACAGTACCGCGTTTCATCGAATCTTCAACTGAACGCACAATTAAGCGTTCACCCAATTCAGCGGCGCGTTGATCTCTAAAATCAATTACTTCTTGGTAATTGTGACCAGTATCAATATGCATTAAAGGAAACGGAAAGCGGCCTGGGCGAAAAGCTTTTTCAGCCAACCGCAAAATGCACAGAGAATCTTTGCCGCCCGAAAATAGCAGAACAGGGTTGCTACATTGCCCAGCTACTTCACGCAAAATGTGAATTGCTTCAGCTTCTAGCCAATCTAAATGTGATAGTGGCTGGTGTTTATTAGTTAACATATTCAATTGGTTACAGTTTATATTTAAAGTAATTTATTTAGTTTTAATAAGGCTTCTATTTGACGTGCAAGCCGCACTCTTTGCTGGTTGGGTCTTCCCACCACCAGCGTCCGGCGCGCACATCTTCACCCATGGCAATAGCACGTGTACAAGGCGCACAACCAATGCTTGGGTAAAACTGATCATGTAATGCGTTGTATGGCACATTATTCAAGCGAATATAGGCCCAAACTTCTGATTCTGACCAATCGCTTAAAGGATTGAATTTTTCTAACTTATTGCCTGCATCATATTCACGCACAGGAAGACTAGTGCGCGTGGTGGCTTGCGCAGCGCGCATGCCAGTAACCCATGCTTTTTTGCCGCTTAATGCGCGTTGTAAGGGTTCTACTTTACGCATATGGCAGCAGCTCTTACGTAAATCAATTGATTCGTAAAACGCATTAATACCATGATTTTTCACATAAAATTCAACGGCTTGTGCTTGCGGAAAATACACGTTTAATTTCGTGTTGTAATGCTGTTCAGTTTTTGCGATTAAATCATAGGTTTCTACAGGTAAGCGGCCTGTGTCCAATGAAAAAATCTCTATAGGCAATTGATTTTTTAAAATGATATCCGTCAGCACCATATCTTCTGCACCAAAACTATTGGCAAAAGTAATAGGGCTTAACTCATTGCTAGCCGCTCTTAATAAAGCCAGCACTGCGGCTGTCTTGGCTTGAACGCTGGCTTGCAGCGCATCTGTTAATACAGGCGATGTGGCAGGATTAACTGCTGCAGGTTTTAAAAAGGAAACTTCACCTGACATTTAGCTGGCCCTGTTATAGCGCGTAAATACTGGTCGCGGCTCATCTACTGCACCTTGATACGGGGCCGTAAAGTCATTTAAACTTGCCAACGCTTCAACCGCTGAGCGGTCTGCACGCAATAAAAAGCTGCTAAAACCACTGCGTTTTAAGAAAAACAGCTGATCACGCAACACATCGCCAGTGGCGCGCAATTCGTTTTTAAAGCCATAACGGGTGCGCAACAAAGTACCTAATGAAAAAATGCGGCCATCGGCAAAGCGCTCAACATGAACAGCAATGATTGGTAGGGCGTTTAAATCTGGCTGATGACTGACTAAATCAGCCAGTAACTCATGCGTGTCTAGCCACACGCCGATTTCACTATTGGCAATACGTGCAGATAGCGTTTGTTTGCGCGCAATAAATACGCTTAATGGCACAATCACTTTACCAGTTGCAGGAATCACAGTGTCTGCGATTTGTGTGTCAGTAACAGTTTCTTCGCCGGTTAGTTTGAATAACACGACTTTACCTGCTTGTTTGCGCGCTTCTACATTGCTTGCGGGCAGTTGTACGGTCAGCCATGTATTTTCTGCAATTTCAGCTGTATTGTTGTTCAATTGAATTAAGTTACTCATGCTACAGCCTCTTCTTTAGCGTAGACATGTGCTTTAAACGGCGCAACACCCAAACGGCGCACGGTATCAATAAAGCGCTCTTCATCGGTACGCTCTTTAATGTATACGTCGATTAACTTTTGAATCACGCTTGGCATTTCGTCTGCTGCAAACGATGGCCCAATGACTGAACCGATACTTGCATCGTTGCCTTGTTTGCCCCCAATTGAAACTTGGTAGAACTCCGCGCTATCTTTATCCACGCCTAAAATGCCGATATGACCGACATGATGATGTCCACAGGCGTTCATACAGCCAGAAATATTTAGCTCAATATCGCCAATATCATGCAGATAATCTAAATTATCAAATTGCATTTGAATCGCTTCTGCAATTGGAATGCTCTTAGCATTAGCCAATGAACAGAAATCACCACCTGGGCAACAAATAATGTCGGTTAGCAGGCCAATATTTGGTGTGGCTAAACCGGCTGCACGTGCTTTTTCCCAAACGGCAAATAAGTCACTTAATTTAACATCGGCTAATATTAAGTTTTGTTCGTGCGAAACACGTAATTCGCCAAAACTATATTGCGCTGCTAAATCGGCAACCGTATGCATTTGTGCCGAAGTTGCATCGCCAGGCGCTTTGCCATGCGGTTTTAATGACAGTGTTACGGCGCGGTAGCCAGCTTGTTTGTGTGCGTGCACGCAACGTTTTACCCAAGCCGCAAAAGCAGGGTTGCTAGCAACTGCCGCATCAAAACCTGCATCGTTTGCCGCACTGTTTTCATAAGGCATGGCTTCAAAATGCTTGCCTACGCGTTCCAATTCGGCTTCTGTAATCGTGTTTGGCGCATCTTTTAAATGTGCCCATTCGGCTTCAACTTGGTTTTTAAATTCTTCAATACCTAATGCTTTAACCAAGATTTTAATACGCGCTTTATAGGCGTTATCGCGGCGACCATGCAGGTTATATACGCGAATAATGGCTTCGCAATAAGTAAGGGCATGCTGCCACTCTAAATGTTCGCGAATCACAGAGCCTAGAATTGGCGTGCGGCCTAAACCGCCACCTACCCATACTTTAATAGCCAATTTGCCAGCGCTGTCTGTGTAAAACTCCATGCCAATATCATGCGCTTGCACAATGGCACGGTCTTGTTTGGTGCCAGAAACGGCGATTTTAAATTTGCGCGGTAGTAGCGCGAACTCTGGATGGAATGTACTCCACTGACGCATAATTTCCGCCATGGCGCGTGGGTCAATTACTTCATCTGGCGCGATGCCTGCAAATTGATCGGTAGTGATGTTGCGAATACAGTTGCCAGAGGTCTGAATCGCATGCATTTCAACTGTGGCCAGTTCTGCCAACATTTCTGGCACATCTTCTAATTTTGGCCAGTTAAGTTGCAGGTTTTGGCGCGTTGAAAAATGGCCATAGTCTTTATCGTATTTGTTGGCTAGATCAGCCAATTTATGCAATTGTTTGCTTGATAACATGCCGTAAGGCACCGCAATACGGAACATAGGCGCGTGGCGCTGAATATATAAGCCATTTTGCAAGCGCAATGGACGAAACTCTTCTTCGCTTAATTCGCCTGCTAAATAACGGCGCGTTTGATCGCGATATTGCGCAACGCGCTCGTTAACTATTTGTTGGTCTATTTGGTCGTATTTATACATAAATTTGTTTGCGCTGTAATTTGCTTAATTGCTTACTAAAAACTTAACCCAGTATTTTAATCTAAATAGTGGCTTAATTCAAAAACCATTCTCATTTAGTGCGTTTTAAGCCTAATTGTTTTAATGCCACAATAAACAGCAAAACAGAAATGCCAATTAGTTGGTTAAATTCTGGGAAAGCCAGCTTTTGTCCCACATACACTAATATCAATGCAAGCAGTGTGCGCACCCAATGTTCTGCTACTTTTGCGCTTAAGTGGCTGCCAATCCATATGCCTGGAATTGAGCCAATGAGTAACGTGCCTAGCAAGCTGTAATCAACAGTGCCTAAGCTGGCGTGGCCTAAGCCTGCAACTAATGTTAATGGCACAGCATGCGCTACATCGGTACCCACAATTTTGGTGATTGATATTTTAGGATACAAAATAAGTAATGCCGTAACACCTAATGCACCAGCGCCAACCGAAGTAAGCGTGACTAAAAAGCCTAAAATAATACCTAAAATAACCGTCAGGGCAGGTGTGTATTGTGGATTAATCCAATGTCCTGTTTTAGATAGCTTGGCTAATTGATTTCTAAATAAAACGGATATAGAGGTAAGGAGTAGGGCTATACCCAGCCAAAATTTAATACTACTGACAGCGTGATCAGAGGCAATATCTAAGTCTTTTAAATAGAGTAACGTCAAAAGCGATGCAGGAATACTACCGTAGGCCAGCAAACGTACGATTTTCCAGTCAATATTGCCTAGTTTGCCGTGTGCAAAGATACCTACACTTTTGGTGATGGATGCATACAGTAAATCGGTACCAACAGCGACAGCTGCTTTCACATTAAAAAATATCAGTAATATTGGCGTCATTAACGAACCACCACCTACACCAGTTAGTCCTACCAGTAATCCAACTACAAACCCTGCACATATGTAATAAATAAAATCCACGCGTAATGCACACCCAAATGGTAGTAAAGCCGCGTAATATAGCAGTTATTCATATAATTGTTTAATAACAGTTTATTATTTTAGTATATGATTTACTTATATAGATTGTTTTACGCAAAGAGGTGCATGAATGAAGCTTCACCAACTAAAATATATACATGAAGTAGCCCGACAAGGCTTAAATATTTCAGCTGCAGCTGAGGCCTTACATACATCGCAGCCGGGTGTAAGCAAGCAAATTCAAATGCTCGAAGATGAATTAAATCTGCAAATTTTTCAGCGTAACGGTAAACGATTAACAGGTATTACAGAGCCAGGCCGCCATATCGTCAAGCTGGCAGCAACGGTGATGCTGGAAATGCAAAATATTAAACGCGTGGGTGACGAGTTTAGTAAAGTTGAAACAGGTACACTAACTATCGCCACCACCCACACCCAAGCGCGTTATAAATTACCTTCTGCTGTTAAGCAATTTATTTCATCCTATCCACATGTTAAATTAAATATCCATCAGGGTGATCCTGCGCAAGTAACCGCGCAAGTGGCGAGTGGCGAGGCGGATATTGGCATTGCGACTGAAAAAATTAGCTTAGATGACCGATTGCTATGCCTGCCTTGCTATGAGTGGAATCGTTGTGTAGTGGTACCAAAAGGCCATCGTTTGATTGATGCCGTACCGCTTACTTTAGCTAAAATTGCCAGTTTTCCGTTGATTACCTATGACTTTGCATACACTGGTAGCACTGCAGTTTCAAAAGTGTTTCATGATGCAGGTGTAATGCCAAATATTGTATTAAGCGCGGTTGATGCGGATGTGATTAAAACTTATGTCGGCTTAGGTTTAGGCGTTGGCTTAATTGCGAATATGGCCTACGATGAAGAGCGTGACAAAGATTTGGTGCGCCTAGATTGCAGTCATTTATTTCCTACTAGCACTACCTATTTGGGCGTGAGAAAAGACGCGTTTTTGCGCAACTATATTTATGGCTTTATTGAATTATTAGCGCCACGCTTTGATCGCCGATCGGTTGATGAAGCCTTAAAGGCCTTTCGCAGTACTTAAAGCTTGGCTATGTGGACATAATGGAATTGGAGTAAATTGATGTGGCTTAGATATGTATTTTGTTTTGTTATGCTGATTTTATTAAGCGCATGTTCCACATCTAAAATTGCTACTGCGCCTGCAACTAAAACAATGCCCAATGGTTTGCCGCCAATTAATCTTAATAGCGCTATATATGAGTTGCCAGTAAAAGAAGGTGTTAGCTATCAAGATGTGATTGATAGCTTAAAGTCCGTTTCTGAGGGCATGAATTTTGTAAACCCTGCTAACTTCCCCATTGGCGAGCACATGAAGTTGCGCGGAATTGATCCACAAGGTGTGAAAGAAGTGCATAGTTTTTGCAATTTAAGCCAAGGCACCGAAATCATGTTGGATCATCCAGAGTTCTTAGTGTTTGCGCCTTGCCGAATCGCTTTGTACGAAAAGCCAGATGCTAACAAAAAACTACGCTTGTTTTTGGCTTTAGATCGTCCTACCTTTGACCTGAAAAGCATTGATAATCCGACCCCACGCGCGCAAAAATCCGCACAAGAATTAGAAGATGCATTAATTAAATTGATGGCGGCGGCCAGTCGTGGCGATATTTAAACTAGGATAACGCGTTTAATAGGAGCTGCGATGATTGCCAGGATTAAACAAAAGACGTTTAACAAAGCGCAGTTAAAGAGTACTGGGCTGAATAAAACTGGGCTGAATAAAACATGGTTAAATAAATCGTGGTTTCTGCAGCAATTAAAAGTGAATACTGTGGCATTGATTAGTTTGATAACGGCGATTGTGGGTATTTCCTACAATACTTGGCGTGATCAGCAAAATGAAGTTAATGACAATATGCGCAAAGCGGCTTTCGAAGTGCTAACCGATTTGGGTGAATTGCAAACTATTGTTAATTATGCACATTTTCAACAAGATAGCGCCCGCGGTGACCCCATTGAAGGCTGGAAGCACGTAGTGATGGTACGTGATTTGGGCCGCTTGCTGACACCCGATGCCGCCAAATCTGCCGAAAATTTATATATAAGCTGGCAAGGAAATTGGGAAAATTTAGGCACAGATAAACAAACGGAATTGCTAATTAGTAAGCAAATTACGCAAACTAGAAAAGCCGTATTAACTACGATTGATGGCCTTAAATAGGGTATTGATTCAGATTTCAAAAGAATCTTTTTAAAATGCTATTTAATTCTGAAGGTCAATAGTTGGCTTTCAAAGCCTTATTTTAATGCCGCGAAAGC
>JAZKDM010000086.1:6982-10431 GCA_040387535.1 Pseudomonadota bacterium
CTAGTGTGGCTATTGCAAACCTTTTATCAATGACCTCAAATTTTTATGGTTAGCACTCACAAAAGTCTAGGCGAAATACATTGAATATTGCGCCTATCTTACCGCTGTAAAAAACTTTTGCTTGGTTTATACTGTTCACACATCAACAAGCCAATAAACAAGCGAAATTAAACTCATGTCTAACCCTATCCGCATCGCCAAAGCCGAAAACTTTCTGCATATTTTGCCTAAAATGGCCAATCGTCATGGCTTGATTGCAGGCGCTACTGGTACAGGCAAAACCGTTACCTTGCAAACAATGGCAGAAGGATTTTCTGCATTGGGTATTCCTGTTTTTATGGCAGATGTTAAAGGCGATTTAGCTGGCATAAGCCAGGCCGGTGGCGGCAATGCGCGTGTAGACGCGCGCGTGGCGCAATTGGGCTTAGATGATTTTAAAGCGCAAGCTTCAACGGTAACTTTGTGGGATGTATTTGGCGAAAAAGGTCATCCTGTGCGTACAACCATTGCCGAAATGGGCCCTTTATTGTTAGCGCGCTTGCTAAACTTAAATGATGTGCAAGCGGGTGTGATTAATGCCATTTTTAGAATCGCTGATGACAAGGGTTGGTTGCTGTTGGATTTAAAAGATTTGCGTGCTATGTCGCAGCACGCGGCAGAAAACGCCGCCGAATATCAAACCAGTTATGGCAATATTTCTGCCGCTAGCGTTGGTGCCTTGCAGCGCTCACTATTGCAGCTAGAAACTGAAGGCGGCGACTTACTATTTGGCGAGCCAGCTTTGAATTTAGAAGATTTAATGCAAACCGATTCACAAGGTCGCGGTGTGATTAATATCTTGGCTTCAGAAAAGTTATATAACTCACCACGCGTTTATGCCACGTTGCTGCTTTGGTTGTTATCTGAATTATTTGAAAAGTTGCCAGAAGTAGGTGATTTAGATCAACCTAAATTGGTGTTTTTCTTTGATGAGGCACATTTGCTGTTTACCGATGCGCCGCCTGCTTTATTGCAAAAAATTGAGCAAGTGGTGCGTTTGATTCGCTCTAAAGGCGTGGGTGTTTATTTTGTTAGCCAGAACCCCTTGGATATTCCCGATATTGTGCTTGGGCAACTGGGTAATCGCGTGCAGCATGCCTTGCGTGCCTTTACGCCGCGCGATCAAAAAGCAGTGAAATCAGCGGCGGAAACCTTTAGAAGTAATCCAAAAGTGGATGTGGCTGTTGCCATTACAGAGCTAGGAGTAGGAGAGGCCTTGGTTTCATTTTTAGATGAAAAAGGTATTCCAAGCCCTGTTGAGCGTGCATTTGTTTGCCCACCACAAAGCCGACTAGGTGCCATTACCGATGCTGAAAGAGCGGCAGTTATAGCAAAATCCAGTATCAAAGGCTTTTACGAAAAACAAGTAGACCGTGAATCGGCTTACGAAATCTTAAAAACGCGTGCAACCGAATCAGCCGAAGTGGCAGAAGAAGGCAAAGGCTTTGATTGGGGCGGTATGTTAGGCGGCGTATTGGGCGGTAAAAGCGCTGGTAAATCAAGTAGTCGCTCTGATAGCATTTTAGAAAGCGCGGCTAAATCCACAGCGCGCGCCATCGGCTCGCAACTGGGGCGCAGCATTATCCGTGGCGTATTGGGTTCTATATTGGGTGGCCGTAAATAGCCTATGTTGTCTGATATTGAAATCGCGCAAGCCGCAACGCTCAAGCCGATTGTCGATATTGCGCAAACATTAAATGTTGCGGCTAAAGATTTAATCCCTTATGGGCATCACATTGCCAAACTCAGCACAGCTTGTATAGCTAAACTGCAAACCAAACCCAATGGCAAGCTAATATTAGTCACCGCCATTAGCCCTACGCCCGCAGGTGAGGGAAAAACCACCACAACTGTTGGTTTGGCCGATGCGCTAAATGTGCTTTTTAATCAAGAAAAAACGAGCAAGCGTGCAATGGTGTGTATTCGCGAGCCATCACTTGGCCCTGTGTTTGGCCTAAAAGGCGGTGCAACTGGTGGCGGTTACGCACAGGTAGTGCCCATGGAAAATATTAATCTGCATTTTACGGGGGATTTTCATGCCATTACTTCTGCCAATAATTTGCTGGCGGCATTAATTGATAACCATATTCATCAAGGTAACGCGCTGGATATAGATAAAGTGACTTGGCGCCGTTGTTTAGATATGAATGACCGCGCCTTGCGCGACGTGACCATTAATCAAACGTACGCTAATACTGGCTTTGATATTACGGTTGCCAGTGAAGTGATGGCTATTTTTTGTTTGGCCGAAGATTTGGCCGATTTAAAACAGCGGCTTGGCAAGATTCAAGTGGCAGTTAGTCACACCGGCAAGCCTATTTTTGCCAGCGATTTGCAAGCGCATGGTGCGATGACGGCGTTATTAAAAGATGCATTTCAACCCAATTTAGTACAAACCCTAGAACATACCCCTGCGCTTATTCATGGCGGCCCATTTGCCAATATCGCACATGGCTGCAATTCTGTTGTGGCAACAAAATCGGCATTAAAATTAGCGGATTATGTGGTGACTGAGGCGGGTTTTGGTGCGGATTTAGGTGCTGAAAAATTTATGGACATCAAGTGTCGCCAAACAGGCTTACAGCCAGATGTGGTGGTGATTGTGGCTACGGTACGCGCTTTGAAATATCATGGCGGCGGTGAGTTAGCTAGTTTAAATGTTGAAAATATCGCGCATTTAAATATTGGGATAGCCAACTTAAAGCGGCATATCGACAATTGCCAAACCCATTTTGGTTTGCAGGTAATTGTTGCTATCAATCATTTTTCGCATGATACAGTAGCTGAAATAGACGCTTTAAAAACAGCTGTTAAAGCGCTGGGTTGTGAAGCGATTGTCTGCAAGCATTGGGTAGAGGGCGGTACAGGCGCTACGGATTTAGCGCATGTCGTTGTTAAAAGCATTGCACAAGCTAAAACGCACTTTAAATTATTGTATGCCGATGAATTATCGCTAAATGAAAAACTACAAACCATCGCACGGAAAATGTATGGCGCCAAAGATGTGTTACTTAGTGAAAAAGCTGCACTAAAATTGGCAGAATTAGAACAAGAATATAGCCACTTTCCTATTTGTATTGCAAAAACGCAGTATTCATTTTCGTCTAATCCGCTTTTGCGTGGTGCGCCTGAAGGGCATGATTTGCAAGTGGAAGATTTACATTTGTCACGCGGCGCGGGCTTTATTGTGGCGATTTGTGGCCAAATCATGAAAATGCCGGGTTTACCAAAAATACCTGCTAGCGTGCGTATTGATGTCAATGCGGCAGGCCATATTGTTGGACTTTCTTAATTATTTATTAGACTTAATTAATCTTGGGTTAGTTAAATTTTAGTTGCATGTTAACCATTGAAAAATCAGGCTCAGCAGAGCAAACCATTAATAAATCGCGCTTTTATGCAAGTGCTGC
>JAZKDM010000086.1:10531-12929 GCA_040387535.1 Pseudomonadota bacterium
GTGCAGGTAAAAGTGAGCTTGCCTATGACAGAAGTAGCGGCATTTACACACAAATACACGCAAAGCCTATAAATAAAGCCGCATAAAACAAATCCATATAAATAAATATTGATAAGCAACAATGACAAATACATCGCTAAATATTAGTTCTAATACTTTCAACAAATTTGATATTGCCTCTTGGATATTGATTGGTATTGGCATGATACTGGTATTGATTTTTCACCTGCTGCCAGCTTTGCTAGGTGGCCTGCTGGTGTATGAGCTGGTACGCATTCTCACGCCATATTTTGAGCGTAAATTGCCTGGCCCGCGCGCAAAACTGATTGCTATTGCGCTTTTAACCATTATTACGGTGAGCATATTAAGTTTGGCAGGGGCGGGATTAGTGGCATTCTTTCGCTCAGAATCAGGCAGTCTGACGGTTTTGCTGGCCAAAATGGCACAGATTATTGAAGACTCTCGCCAATTATTGCCGGTTTGGATTTTGGATAAATTACCCTCTGACGCGATTGCCTTTAAAGAAGAAGCGACTATTTGGCTACGCACGCACGCCAACCAATTGCAGGTGGTGGGTAAAGAGGCAGGGCGCATTACGGTGCATATTCTGGTAGGCATGATTATAGGCGGCATGATTGCGCTGCGTGACGCCATTAATGATGATGACTATAAACCGTTTGCCCGCGCCTTGGCGCAACGCGCTTGGCTATTTGGTGATGCGTTTAAACGCATTGTATTTGCGCAAGTGCGTATTGCTTCGATTAATGCTTTTTTTACGGGCATTTATTTAGCCGTGATTCTGCCATTATTGGGCGTTGAGTTACCTTTGGTTAAAACCATGATTGCGATTACTTTTGTAGTCGGTTTGATTCCTGTAGTGGGCAATTTAATCTCTAACACCATTATTGTGGTGGTGAGCTTAAGCCAATCGCTGGGTGTAGCGCTGGGTTCGCTACTGTATTTGATTGTTATTCATAAATTTGAATATTTTTTAAATGCCCGCATTGTGGGCGGACAAATTCGCGCAAATGCGTGGGAATTGTTGATTACGATGTTGTTGATGGAAGCGATTTTTGGGCTGGCAGGTATTGTGGCTGCGCCGATATATTACGCCTATATTAAAAGTGAATTACGTGAGTACGACTTGGTATAAGGTAGCATAGCTTGGCTGGCTCATCATTAACAATGATTCAGCCAAGCTATTTTGTAACTGATTAATTTATATAATCTATTTCCAGCCACCCCCCAGTGATCGATATAAATTTACCATCGCACTAATCTGCTTCTGCTTAGTTTCAATCAACTCTGTTTTGGCTTCCAAAGCTTCTCTTTGCGTCAATAACACTTCCAAATAATCGGCTCTTGCCGATTGAAATAGCTGGTTTGCCACATCCACCGATTGCGTCATGGCATCGACTTGCGCGCTTTTCAATTGATAGTTTTTCTGCAGATTATCTATATTTGAAACCTGATTAGATACTTCTCCATAGGCATTGATAATGGTTTGCTCATAATCATAAGCGGCTTGAATCTGTGTTGCATTGGCATTTTTATACACCGCCGTAATCGCATTACGATTAACCAGTGGTGCCATCATGTCGCCAGCTAATGAAAACGCTAGTGACTCTGGCATGCTCAACAAGTATTTTGGATTAAATGCCTGAAAGCCCAAGCCTGCACGTATCGCAAAAGAAGGGTAAAAATTGGCTTTTGCCACCGCGATATTTAAATCAGCTGCGGCTAATTCCAGCTCCGCTTTTCTAATATCAGGCCTATTTTGCAGTAATTGCGATGGAATACCAGCCTGCATGATTTTAAGCTTGGTATCCATAAAGCCAGCAGAAGCCCGTTGGATGGGCTGCGGCACTCTACCCAGCAAGAAATTGATGCGGTTTTCTTCCTCAACGATTTGCTGCTTAATCACATATTGCTTGCTTTCGTTCTTCTTTACCTCGGCTTCAAAACGCTTTACTGCTAAGGAAGTCGCTCTGCCATATTTCTGCAGTTGGCTGGTGACTTCCAAGGCATTACGCTGAATTTGAATATTCTGCTCTAAATTCAAGAGCTGATTATCCAGCGCCGCAAGCTCATAGTAAGAATTAGCAATCTCTGCCACCAAGTTGGTGATTAGAAAGTTTTTGCCTTCAATCGATGCCATGTACTCTGTGGCCGCTACTTTGGTTGCGTTACGCAGTTTTTTCCAAACATCCAGCTCCCAAGAAGAATACAGCCCAAACTGATAATTGCTCAACGGGTCTGGAAAAGCCTTGCCTTCTTTGATTTCAAGGCTTTCTTCCACTGCGCCATTACGCGTATAGCGCCCCACTTTTTCAACATCGGCACCTGCACCAAAATTAACAAATGGCAGATATTCACCTTTGCGTGCCTGTATCTCATT
>JAZKDM010000086.1:13029-26656 GCA_040387535.1 Pseudomonadota bacterium
TAGTGGTTAATAAAGGGATGGAGCAAGCGGGCAGCATGATTGCCAACGCTGCCACTACCATCAATCGAATAGTGTTATGTTTAATCATTTTTATCTTCACCTTTGTTATAGTGATATAGCTCTGTTAAAGGCGCAAAGTCTTCGTTTTTAATCAATGACTTACCTTCTTCCATTTTGGCAAATATGTAGTACAGGCCAGGGATTAGAATCACACCGAAAACGGTACCGAATAACATACCGCCTAAAGCAGAGGTACCGATAGTTCTGTTACCAACGGCACCTGCACCAGTCGCAACAACTAAGGGAATCAAGCCTGCAATAAACGCAAATGATGTCATCAGAATAGGGCGGAATCGCGCTTTGGCGCCTTCAATGGCGGCTTCTGCAATTGACATGCCTTGCTCATGTTTTTGTACCGCAAACTCTACAATCAGCACGGCATTCTTACCCAGCAAGCCCACTAACATCACTAATCCCAATTGGGCATAGATATCATTGGCCAGTCCTAAAGATTTCAATAATAAAAAGGTACCAAATACACCAGCTGGTAAAGAGAGAATCACCGCTAGCGGTAGCAAAAAGCTTTCATATTGCGCCGCTAGCACCATGTAAACGAACACAAGCACCACGGCAAAAATAACCACCGCTTCATTGCCACGTTTCGCTTCATCAAAAGATAAGCCTTCCCAGCCGATGTCATAACCATGAGGCAATGTTTTAGCTGCAACTTCTTGCACGGCTTTGATTGCATCATCCGTTGTGTAGCCTTTTGCTGCTGCGGCACGGATGGTGGCTGAGTTATACAGGTTGTAGCGGGTAATTTCGTTGGGGCCTTGTTTCTTCTTCATTTTCATAAAAGAAGAGTAGGGCACCATTTCGCCATCCTCATTTTTAACAAAGTAATTCAAGACATCCGTTGGATAACGGCGAAATTCAGGGCTTGCTTGAACATACACTTTAAAAAAGTTATTAAAGCGGATAAAACCTTGTTCATAGGTACTACCAACCAAAATATTCAGGTTATCCATGGCTTTGCCAATAGATACGCCTTTTTGCATGGCCGCTTTATTGTCAATTTCTAACTCATATTGCGGGTAATTGGCGGCATAAAACGTAAATAGGCCGTCTAACTCTTTGCGCTTGCCCAAAGCCGCCATAAATTCCTGATTAATCTTGTCAAATTCGTGATAATCAGTGCCATTGGTTTTATCTAGCAAACGTAAGGCCAAGCCAGACGCAGCGCCATAACCAGGCACGGCAGGTGGTTCAAAGAATTCTACAATCGCACCAAAATTCTTGGTTTTTTCTTCTAACTCCTCAATGATTTGATGCACCGATTTATCACGCTTAGACCAGTCTTTTAAGTTAATCAAACAAGTACCTGCGTTAGAGCCGCGGCCTTCCGTCAGAATCTCATAACCAGCTAATGAAGAAACCGATGCGATGCCTTCAATTGTCTGTGCTTCTTTTTGCAGCTCACGTGCCACTTTATTGGTTGCCTCAAGCGTGCTGCCAGGTGGTGTTTGAATAATGGCATAAATCTGGCCTTGGTCTTCACCTGGAATAAAGCCAGAAGGCAAGGTTTTGTTGATAAAGAAAGTACCAAAAGCAAACGCCGCCAATACTAAAATAGTGACAGAACGTAAGGTCACAATTTTGGTTAAAAAGTTGGTATAACGGCCTGTTAAGCGTTCAAACCAACGGTTAAATAAATCAATAAAATAGCTAATTGGCGTTTTGCGTTTAACTTGACCATGATTATTTTTAAGCAACATCGCGCACAAAACAGGCGTTAACGATAGCGCCACCACGCCAGAAATAACAATGGATGACGCCATGGTGATTGAGAATTGACGGTAGAAAACGCCCACCGGCCCTGTCATAAATGCCACAGGAATAAATACCGCCGTCATCACCAAGGTGATGGCAACAATCGCACCACCAATTTCACCTAACACTTGTTGCGTGGCTTTATAAGGCGTGAGATGCGCGTGCTCTTCCATCTTGGCGTGCACGGCTTCTACCACCACAATCGCGTTATCCACCACAATCCCGATTGCCAGCACCAGCGCAAAGAGCGTAATCAGGTTGATGGTGATGCCGAATGCCTGCATAAAGGCGAAGGTACCAATCAACGAAACAGGCACCGCTAAAATGGGAATCAGCGTAGAGCGCCAATCGCCCAAGAAGATAAATACCACTAAAGCCACTAAAATAAAGGCTTCCACTAGGGTATGCAGTACTTTTTCAATAGAGGCATCTAAGAATTTTGAAACGTCATAATCAATTTCATATTCCATGCCAGCAGGAAACGAGCCTTTTAGCTCCTCCATTTTTTCTTTCACTTGGTCAATCACTTCAGTCGCATTACTGCCGTAGTTTTGTTTCAAGATAATCGCAGAAGAGGGATAGCCGTCTTTGTTGGAATAAATATCAAAGAATTCACTGCCTAGCTCAATCTTAGCCATGTCCTTTAGTTTAAGAATTTCACCGTCTGAATTGGCGCGAATAATAATATCGCCATACTCCTCTGGCTTGTTATAGCGACCTTTGTACACCAGCACATATTCTTTGGATTGCGCCGAAATGCCAGAGCTCTGGCCAAGGCGACCAGGGCGGCCAATAATGCTTTGCTCACCAATCGCTTTCATCACCTCTTCAATAGAGACTTTGTAGGCGCGCATTCTGTCTGGGTTCAACCAAACACGCATGGCATATTGGCGGCTACCCAAAATTTTGGCGCTGGCGATACCGTTGACGCGCTGAATTTCAGGGATAACATTGACGTTGGCGTAGTTGAATAAAAACTTCTCATCGGCGTTTTTATCTTTACTAAACAAGTTGATGTACATCAGCATACTGGGCTGCACACGTTCAACCACCACACCTTCTAGCTGCACCAATTCCGGCAAGCGACTCATCACTTGGTCTAAACGCGTTTTTACGTTAACCATGGCTTGGTTAGGGTCTGTGCCCAATGCAAAAATCACCTGAATAGTGGCTTCGCCTGCACTGGTAGCATCAGACACAATGTATTTCATGCCTGGCACACCATTAATGGCGCGCTCTATGGTAATTAGGGATGATTGCACCAACACATCAGCACTAGCGCCTGGGTAAGCCAGAGAAACAATGACACGGGGTGGCGCAATATCAGGGAATTGAGAAGTGGGTAGGGTTCTAATCGATAGAAACCCTAAAAACACAATAATCAGCGATAGCACGATGGCCATCACTGGTCTTTTAATGAAAATATTAAACATGGCTAGTTTCTCTTTCGCTATTCAGCGTGCAGGTTTAATTGTGAAATGACTTTTTCAGGTGGCTGAACATTCATCTCAATTTTTTGGCCGTTATGTACCTTGCGCAAGCCCTCTAAAAGCACTTTGTCGTTTTCTTTTAGGCCGCTTTTAACGATAAATACATAAGGTTGCTCTGCTGCGATAGTGATGAGTCTTTGCTCTAATTTACTTTCTTTATTCACCACATACACATAGGTTTTATCCAAAATTTCAAAGGTAGCTTTTTGCGGAATAATCAAAGCATCTTTGTAGGGAATGTCGATTAGAATATTGCCGGTTTCACCATGTCGCAGAATTTGTTTTGGGTTTGGAAAAACAGCCCTGAATTCGATATTGCCCGTTTTATTATCAAAATCGGCTTCAATGGTTTCAATTTTCCCGTCTTGGTCAAAAATGGCCCCATTCGCCATTTTTAGTTTTACCTTTATAGGGTTTTGGTCAATTTTGTTGGTTTTGTAATCCAAATACTCTGATTCAGGCACGTTAAAGTAAACCCACACCTTGCTGATATCCGATAGCGTGGTGAGCAAATCACCTTCAGCCACCAAGCTGCCATTTCGCACATTAAAGTGATCCATAATGCCGCTGAAAGGCGCGTTGATATTGGTAAAGTTTAAATGCGTCTGCGCTAGTTTTACTTCTGCATTGGCTTTATCCAACTTGGCTTTTGCTAACGATAATTCATTGGGCGATACAATATTTTTATCGGTCAACGCTTTAGTGTTTTGATATTCAATATGCACCATCTCGGCCTCAGCTTTGGATTTTTGCAAATCGACTTCGTACAGATTGGGCATGATTTTGAACATACGCTGGCCTTGCGCCACCGATTGACCTTCATCTACAAAGATATCTTGTATATAGCCGCGCTCTAAAGCCCTTAATTCAATATGCTTAAACGCGTGAATTTGGCTGACATATTCTTTGGTAATGGATGTGTCTTTACGCAGAGGGTGCGTCACCTCAAATTTAGAGACTTCTTCTTTTGGCTCTTCCGCTGAGTGGCAAGCACTTAGACTTAATATCGCCATGCTTAAAACTACAAATAATTGATTATTCATATTCATTTCTATTTAAAAATAAAGAAAGAGGGCGCTGATGCTTTGCATTTCATCATTCAAGGCACAGTTTCAGGCATTGCATCACATCAAAATAAAGTTGATGCAAGCGTGTAATGGGCGTGATGAGATGAGCGATTGCGCTCGATATTGGTTAATAAACAGATGTTGTTTTGGGCTTATGTGCGATTAACACCTATTTTGTGTTGGCAAATCAGCACGAATTTTTATTGCAAATATGCAGTATTTTTCGAACAAATAAAGCTCACAGAAACAAAGGGGTTTAATGCGTAGCAAGCCTATTCAATAAAATTGAATAGTAGCTAAACCCAAGCAAACATCGGTTTAAACCGATTAGTGCAAAGGCGGAGAGCGGGGTTGAATGTGGTAAAGAAAGGTAAGGCGAGGCGTAACTAGGTTACGATTTACTGCTGAAGCTAGAAATAGCGAAACACAAACAAACAAAAAGCTGGTGGCTAAAAAATCTGGTAAATCGCCATTTAGTAATGGTTCCGAGTCATTAAGAAACTCTTGCATTTCAATAACACGCACTCTTGGTGTGTCATCGCTGTAAGAAGAGCTATCGGAATATTGAGAAACAAACGCAAAGCCAACCACGGCAATCAGCATTGTTAGTAATAACAATCTGATTTGGAGTGCAACTGAATTTAAGTTGTTCTGCATTGGTTTAGTTAGGTTTGGCTTGTTTAATAAACTTAAGATTTTTTGTTATCAATCACTTACATAAATAAGCAATTGATAACAGCGGCTGATTGTATTTGAAATAAATCATTTTTACAACGAATCCATTTCGTTATCACTCATTAACATGATGACTAGGTCGGAACTCATATAGTTCTTAATCTGTTAAAAAATCGCTTAAATGCACTGTCTGATTATTATATTTAGGGCGCTAATTTATAAAAGCGATTTTCCAGTGTTTTACCTGCTTTTAATTTGTCTAGCTGATTACCAGCGCTATCGCCCAAGCGCGTTAAGCGCTCATCTGGGTGCGGGTGGGTTTTAAATAACAGTGCAACGCTATTGTCCGTTTTATTGGTTTGGCCAATCGTTTGCAACACTTCAGACAATCCATAAACGTCGTAACCAGCGCGTGCGGCCAAAATCATACCCATGCGATCCGCTTCATATTCGGCATTTTTATCTAAGCTGCGTGCGCTAATTTCGGCGCCGCTACCAATCGCTTTTTGCGCAATTTGATTGTCTTTGCCAAATTTATCCGTGATTAAGCCAGCGCCAATATTCACCAATTGCTGTTTTTGCAGCACTTTTAATTGATGCTTTTGCACAATATGCGCAATTTCGTGCCCCAATACACCCGCTAATTGCGCTTCATTGGTTAGTTGTAGATATAAGCCCTTGGTAATTAATACATAGCCACCAGGAGCAGCAAAAGCGTTTAAATCGGCACTTTCAATTACGCCAAATTTCCATGGCAGGTCAGCGCGTTCAGATTGATTAGCCACAATGCGGCCCACTTTATTGACATATTTCTGTAAGGCATCATTTTTAACCAAAGGCGCTGCACCAAGCAAACTACCTGTAATTTCACGGCCCAATGCAATCTCTTCTTGTTTACTAGGGTTTTTCCAGTTAAAGGCTTTTGCTTCTGGTGCGGTAGGGATTTGCTCAGCACTTGCTGGCTGTGACGTAGTACTTTTTAACGCATCTGCTTCTGGTGTTGAAGTATCGCTGCTGGAATTGCCGCCATTTTTTACTTCTTCAATTTTCTGTTTTGCAGCGTCCTCTAAGGCTTTACCAAAATCAAAGGCAGCCACTTGCGTTGAAAAAAAGCCTGAAGACAGGATCAAACTAATCAATAACTTATGCATTATTTTGCTCCTTTTAAATAGGCAATTGATGTCGCGTTTAAGCCGCCCGCGCTGGCAAACTGTTTGCCGTCACTAGATGTTGTTTCATAGCTTTCTAATTTTTTCATTTCGGCTTCATTAAACTGTGCGGCTTTTAATTCTTCTGCACTTAAACCACGAATACCCGTTGTAGAAACGACTTTACCTGTTCCCGCACGGCCGCTTGCCACAGCGGCAATGCCGCCTGCTTGATTAGTTTGCGTGGCAGCACCGCGTTTTACTGATAATAAACGTACCCAGCCTGTACTTTTTTTAGATTTCACCTGTAGCCAAGCGCCTTTTTTGTTCACAATATCCACTGCGTCATTTTTGGCTAAAGTACCTACCGATTTAGCATCGGCAAAGGGTTCAGCGCGCAGCGTATCGGCTTTTAAAGCGGTGCCTGCATCACCTGCCAAGCTTAGAATGGGGTAAGTTAAGCCTAATAGTAGTAATCGTTTGATGTTTTTTTTCATATTAAATCCCGTATTAAATACTTAAGAGTCTTTCTAATTTATTTATTCTTGCTTCTTGCTTTCTAAAACAAGTACCGCCTGCGCAAATAGCCTGCGCCATTGTGATGCCAGCGAAATATCCTGCTGATTGGCTAATAGGCCTTCGTGATAAGCATAACGCGTAATAGTTGAATTTGGCAGACCGAGTTTGGCGACTATCTGCGGTAATTGTTCGCTAATCGCTTGTGCATCTTGTTTGGCACTGGCGGCATATTCGGCTTGGTTGGCGGCAAATAGCCAACTCACCACCACCATATCGCCAAACAAACCCCAAATACCACTTTGTGTGCCGTGCATAATTTCAATGGAATTAGGCGTTTTGCTGCTTAGCTCAATCTCACGTTTTAGTTTTTTAAGTAGCGTGTCACTTAGCGCCTCTTTGCTTTCTACCAAAATTGGCATCATCAACACGCTATGTTCTGCGGCATCGGATTTTACACCAAACGCTAACCAGCGCTGTAAGGCGCGGTCTGTGGCTAGCGCATAGATTTTAGCAATACCGAATAACGCGACTGCCCATAAAATAGGGCCGGTCAGGTCTAAATAAGTGTTGCTAACGTTAATGGCAATATAAGAAAGTACTAGCAAGCCAATTTGGCTACCTGTAAAAATAGAGTTGAATTTATCGCGGTCTACTTTGAAATAAAATGCCAAAGTGGTCAGCCAAATCAATAACAAGCTCATCAGCACATAAGGTGTTTTGCCGCGCCACACTTTTAAATAGTCGCCATGTTTAGCGTTATCAATGGCAGTGGCTAAAATTTCTACGCCTGGGAATTGCTTATCCATAGCGGTGGGTTTGATATCAAACAAGCCGGGTGCTGTAGAGCCGATAATCACAATTTTGTTAGTGAATTCATTTTGTGGCCGCGTTTTATTCTTGCTGGCCAAATCGGTAAATACATCGCTAAAACTGGCGTAAGTGTAAGTAAAAGGTTTGCCGCGCCAATTAACTAACATATTTTGCGGCAAATTACCTGTGTTGCTGCCGCTAAACTCGGCTACCACTTTTGGCAGAGAGGGTAAGCGCCAGCCAGATTCATCATGAAACATGCGGTATTCACGCACAATGCCATCATTGTCAGGATACACATTGTGTGTGCCTAAACGATTCGCTTTATGGGCGCCTTGAAAAAACGGCAAGATGGCTGCAACGGTTGCGTTTTTATCGGCATCTGCGCTGCCAACCAAGCCTGGAATCTGCGCGTATTTTAATTGGCTTAAAGCGTCTTGGCTCGCATCTAAACGCAATATTGGAAAGAACGTATTATCTGAAGCCGCAATCACCTCATTAAAATAAGCGTCAGAATCGGCGTTATAAATATCGGCATCACTAAACACAATATCAAACACAATGGCTTTTGGATTTTGTGCCTGAATATTTTCTACAAACTCACCCAATACTTGACGCGGCCATGGCCAGCGGCCGTAATCTTTGGCAAAGGCGGCAAGGCTGGCTTCATTAATGTCCACAATTACAATGTCTTTATCGGCTGCGGGCTTAATTACACGGTGCTTAACCATAAAGTCGAATGCTTTATCGCGCATATTTTCGCCAACATGAAAAACGCTGGCATCTAATAGAACTAATAGCGTGAAAAGGGTGGCTAAGTAGATGTAGAAATTGTTTTTAAGCTTGCGCGTTAAGTTGGCAAGCCATTGGCCCAAAAGCAGTTTAAGTTTAATCATAGAGGTGGCAGCCACACTGGTTTATAATATTGCAATGTACGAAATTATAATCTCACTTTTAGTCTTAACGCTTATTTTGCTGGCTTGGCTGGCATGGCGCGAGTTCTCTAACAACAACAATAGCGCTTTATTAAGCCAGCTAGAAGACAAACATAGGGCCATGTTATTGGATTTAAATGATGGCTTAAATAAGCTGGCTGACCGCTTAAATGCGGCTTCTCAAGATAATGGCGAACGCTTAAAGACATCGGTTTCATTAGAATTGCAAGCCACGCGTGATGCCATGCAAGCGTTGCAACTTGCGCAAAATTCCAGCTTGGCGCAAACGCGCGAAACGGTGTTGGAAACCTTGCACAAAACCTTAAGCGAGCAGGGTAGAGAGCAGCAAACACTGATTAACAATACCATGTTAAAAGCCACCACAACGCTCACCCAAAGCGTAGAAAGTTTAGGCAAAATTGTGGATAGCCGATTAGAACAGATTGGCGGCAAAGTATCTGAGCGCTTGGATGAAGGCTTTAAAAAGACCAACGAAACCTTTATTAGCGTGATGGAACGCTTAGCGACTATTGATGAAGCGCAAAAGAAAATCGATGGCTTGACAGTGAATATGGTGAGCTTGCAAGAATTGCTAGGTGATAAGCGTAGCCGCGGTGCTTATGGTGAGGTGCAGTTAGAAGGTTTGGTGCGTAATGTGTTGCCAGCCAGTAGTTTTAGTATGCAACATAGCTTTGCCAATGGTACGCGCGTAGATTGTGCTTTGTTTTTGCCAGCACCAACAGGCACTGTGGCGGTAGATAGCAAATTTCCGCTAGAAAATTATCACCGCATGTTTGATAAAAGTTTAAACAAATTAGAGCAAGATGCCGCCACCAAACAATTTAAATTAGATTTGAAAAAACATGTGGATGATATTGCTAACAAATACATTATCCCTAATGTAACTAGCGATGGTGCGGTGATGTTTATTCCTGCAGAGGCAGTGTTTGCAGAGATTCATGCCTATCATCCTGAAATTATCGATTACGCTATGGTTAAGCGCGTGTGGTTGGTTTCGCCCACCACTTTAATGGCGGTATTAAACACGGCGCGTGCGGTATTAAAAGATGTAGAAATGCGCAAACAAGTGCATATTATTAAAGATGAGCTAGGCAAGTTAAGTAAAGATTTTGAGCGCTTTGATGTACGCATGAAAAAATTGGCGGACAATATCCGTCAAGCTCACGATAACGCGCAAGAAGTGCATATAAGCAGCCAAAAAATAACGAATCGATTCAAACAAATTGAGCGCGTAGAATTAAGTAACCAGCCGCTGGATTTGCTGGATACGATTGATGACGTTTTAGATGATAAATAACATTAAGAAAATTATATAAAACCATGAAAATAAAAGTATTATATTTTGCAAGAATTAAAGAAGCAGTGAATTATTCAACGGAAGAAGTTGATTTGCCAGATAATGTTTTAACCATTACGGCACTGAAAAACTGGCTGGCAATGCGTGGTGAAGTATGGGCAAACTTGTTTGATGGCAAACAAGTAGTTCGGGCTGCCGTAAACCACACTTTGGTAGATGATTTAGCCACTATTCAAGCCAATGATGAAGTGGCGTTTTTCCCACCGGTCACAGGCGGTTAAGTTAGTTTGTCTATTTAAATGACGGTATTCGTACAAGTTGAAGATTTTGATATGGGCGCGCAGCTCAATAAGCTTCGATTAGCCAGCCCAAGCATTGGCGCGCTGGTAAGCTTTGTTGGGCAGGTGCGCGACATCAATGATGGCGACTCAATTAACACCTTAACGTTAGAGCATTATCCTGGTATGACCGAAAGTGCATTGCAAGCAATAGAGGCTGAGGCAAAATCGCGTTGGGATATTTTGGATAGCCTGATTATTCATCGCGTGGGTACATTGAAACCTTTAGATCAAATCGTATTGGTTGCTGTGGTGAGTGCGCACCGCGGGGAGGCTTTTAAAGCCTGCGAATTTATAATGGATTTTTTGAAAACACAGGCGCCATTTTGGAAAAAAGAAGTCACATCCCTTGGTGAGCGCTGGGTAGACGCCAAGCAGAGCGATGATTTGGCGCTTAAACAGTGGCAAAAATAGAATCCAAAATATCATTTAGCAATAAACCAGACTTAAACTTAAAACTACAAAGTAATCATGCAAAAATTAAAGCCAGCCGATTTAAATGCCACTATTTCTTTAAACAATTTCACGTTTAATAGCACCGCCGATTTGCTGGAAAATAACGCCGGCTATCAACCCAATATTCATGGCTGGGTGGCACAAAGTGAGGCAAAAAAATCGGCTTTATTTGGCCTTAAAATGCAGCAATCTGGCTTTAATGTGTTGGTGCTTGGTGCACAAGGTAGCGGCCGAACATCGCTGATGCAAAGCGCTATGCATGAAGCGGCTAAACAGAATGGATTATTGCAAAATAGCAGTCAATTATTGGATTTAGTCGCGCTTTATCATTTTGAGCAACCCAATCAGCCTACCTTAATCAAACTACCGGTTTCATATGCGGCTAAGTTGCGTGCGGAGATGGATGGTTTTGCGCGCGCACTGATGGTGGAAATGCCTAATTTTGTTGCAATAGATAACGCACAAAATATGCTTACGCTAGCTGAAGAATGGCTTGATAAAACGATTGCCGCACTGAATCAAGCCCTTATTGCTTGCCAATCTCAACTGAGCGCTTACTTTAATCTGGTAAAGCAAGAGGTTCTTGCTTACTTAAAGGCTTGGCAGCCTTCTACCATTAGCGAATCAGATAATGCTTTAGAAGGTTTGATTAATGAGGCTTTTTTTGCGCGCTTTAGAGTGAACGTGTTGGTCGATAATCGCGCTGCTTTTGAGCAGCAATTAAATCAGCCGATTATTGATGACAATGACCCTAGCTTGCAATCCTTATTTGGCGCGGTTGAAAGCGCATCAGACACCGCCATTTCACCCGATTTTACCCGCTTGAGGGCTGGCAATTTGCATAAAGCCGATGGCGGCATGTTGCTATTGCATTTGCGTGATTTGCTTAATGATGAACAAAACGGCACGCAAATCATTGAAAAATTGCATCGCTTTTTGCGTAATGGTAGCTTACAGATTGAAGATGCAGGCAACAACGCGCAGAGCAGCGGTTATGTGGCAAACAATACGCTGTTGCCCTTGAAAGTGAAGCTGGTGCTGATTGCCACGCGTGAAGACTTTTACGATTGCCTAGATGAGCAGCCTGATTTTTTTAATTACTTTCCCATTAAAGTGGAGTTTGCCGAGCGAATTTCGGCCACGCCTGAAAACTATGCCGCAATTGCCGGCTATGTGGCGCAAAAATGTGCGCAACATCAAACGGCACATTTTACTAAAGGCGCTGTTGCCGCTTTAATTGGCGCTTTGCAGCGCTTAGAAGAAGACCAAGCGCGTATTAGTACCAATTTTGCCTTTTTAGAGCGCTTAATATTAGAAAGTGCCGCGTTTTCGAATGGCGCTAGTTTGGTTACAGACGAGCATGTGCAAGCCGCTATTCAAGCTAAATCGACCCGCAACCAATATTTTGAATCGCAAATCCGTGATTCGATTATTGATAATGAGTTGTTGATTCAAGTGCATGGTGAAGTAGTGGGGCAGGTGAACGGGCTAACCCATATTGAGTTAGGTGATGCCAGTTTCGGTTCGCCGATTCGCATCACCGCGCGCTGCTATCCTGGTGGCAAAGGCCTGATTAACATTGACCGCGAAGTGAACATGAGCGGGCCTAATCACGATAAAGGTATTTTTATTTTGCAAAACTGGTTAAGTGCCAGCTTTAGCCATCTAGCGCCGTTAAGCCTTAACGCTTCACTAGTTTTTGAGCAGGAATATAACGGTGTAGAAGGCGATTCAGCCTCTTGCGCCGAGTTATTCGCTTTACTTTCTGCACTTGCAGGCTTGCCGATTAGTCAAGGCATTGCAGTGACTGGCGCGCTGAACCAGTTTGGCGAGGTAATGCCAATTGGCGGCGTCAATGAAAAGATTGAAGGCTATTTTAGAGTGTGCCAAGCCTTGGGTTTGGATGGCAAACAAGGTGTGATTATCCCCAAGCGCAATCAACGCCATTTGCTGTTAGATGCGGCCGTGGTTGAGGCGGTGGCGCAGGGTCAGTTTCATATTATTACCATTGATCATGTGCTGGAAGGTATTGAGTATTTAACGGGCTTGGCAGCAGGCAGCCAAGATGTGACGGGTATTTATGTGCCCAACACGGTAATGGGGCATGTGCAAAATGTGCTGGCAAATTACCGCAAAACGTTAGAAAGCAATCAGCCTTATCAACAACAAAAGCAGCTTAATTTAATTAATTGAGTATTTAAGTGAAAGAAATGCCCGAAAGTGCCGACAATAAATCCCGTTTAGATAAATGGCTGTGGGCGGCGCGCTTTTATAAAACGCGCAGTATTGCCGCCGATGCGGTAGATAGTGGCAAAGTGCGTGTAGATGGTGACCGCGCTAAAACAGCTAAAGAAGTGAAAATTGGCATGCTGATTAGCATGCGTAATAAAGAATATGAGATAGAAGTGGAAGTAACCGATTTATCGAATATTCGCCGTGGCGCCCCAGAAGCCGCTTTGCTATATGCCGAAACTGAGCAAAGCAAAACCAAGCGCGAAAATGCCAAAATTACGCGTGAGGCCGACTTTGGTATTAGAGAAAGAGGCGCAGGCAGGCCTACCAAACGCCAGCAGCGCGACATCAAAAGGTTTACTGGCATGTAGCTAGCATGCGGCAATTTCAGTAAAAAATTGTTAAGTTGCCAGCAAGTCATCGTCAAAGACCCACTCGGGTAGTATAAGTTTTCAACCAGCTAGCCTAAGATACCAACAAATTATTCGCATTGTTGGTTATGAAAAATTGTTTTTATATTCGAATTTTGTATATATATGCTTTTTCATGTATTTGTATACAAACTGTTTCTGCGGCAGATCTGGCTCCTAGTATTGGTGAGCGCAGGCAGGCCGCTGTTGCACAAGCACGTGCAGGCAACTTTGAGGTATCACTGCCAGAACTACAGAGCTTAACGAAAGAATCACCAGACGATATTGGCATCATTGCCGATTATATTGTGGCGCTGACATGGGCCAATAAAAATCAAGAAGCTTTAGCGCTTGCAAAAACCATTCAATTGCAAACAGCACCTATTTACTGCGTGAGTG
>JAZKDM010000086.1:26756-34348 GCA_040387535.1 Pseudomonadota bacterium
TAGACCCTGTTTTTGGCAAGATACTCACGCTGATTGATTTGAAAGAATTCAATCAGGCTGAAACGCAACTATCTGCATTACGTGAAGCTAATCCGAATAACCCAGAAGTGTATCGGGCAATGTCTTATTTAGGCCAAGCCACTCAACAACCCATTGTGGTGATAGACGCCAACACACGTTTGCTGGCCCTTAACCCACAAGATAATGAAGCAGCGCGTCAATTAATAAAAGCCAGCAATGAAGCAGGTGCTAGCCAGCAAGCGGCTATATTGGCCAAAAAATATCCTGACGCCGTTGATGAAAATACCTTAGATAGAATTGCAAACGATAGTGCCGCGCATCATCTGGCTTGGGGGCACCATGCGCCGCAAAATCCAACACAACGTTTTGCTGATATTGATATCGCTTTAGCCAAGCTAGACGCTGTATGCCGTTGCGACTGGTTGAAGCTGGATTTAAACAGTAGTAAAAACAAAAATCTATTGTTTGACCGTATTGTTGGTTTACGCGACAGATATCGCATGACTGAGGTGATTGCGCATCATCAGCAACTGGTACATGCAAAAGTGGATTTGCCTGACTATGTTTTAAATGCATTGGGTGATGCTTATCTGTATCAACGTCAGCCAGAGCAGGCTCTGAAGTTGTATGACGAATCATTAATTAAAAATCCGCAAAACGTACAAGTTAGCTTTTCAAAATTTTATGCATTGATTGAGACAGAGCAATTTGATGCGGCTTATCAATTGATTGATACCTTATCGAAAAACCAAGTGGTTTATCGAAATCGCCCTAAAAACCCCGTGGTAAGAGAGGGCGAATATAAGCTAGATGCCGATATGAAAGCCGCTTACGCCAGAGCCTATGGCGATAATCTTGCACTGGCTCAACACAGCTTTCAAAAGCTATTAGCGGTAGGCCCTATGAACAAAGAGCTGCAATTGGCCTTGGCTGAAGTTTGGCGTTGGCGCGGCTGGACTGAGCGTGCAGAGAAAAAATTGATTGAGCTAAATAAAGCACAACCCAACCAATTGCACACAAAGGTGAATCTTGCGCATACCCATCTTGATTTGCGCGATTGGAAAGTAGCCGAAAATGAAATTAAGCCACTGGTTGAAGAGTACCCAGAAAATAGCGCTGTAAAAGAGCTAGAGCGCCGCTGGCAGTTACATAACAAGCGTCAGTTAATCATGGATGCTAATACCACTGGCTCATCTGGTGGCACATTTGGTAGCCGTGAAAATATCATCAACGCGCAACTGTATTCACGCCCGTTTAATGACAATTATCGTGCCTTTATTGCCACCAATTATGATAAATCCAGCTTTGAAGAAGGCGCTGGCACAGCTACCTTTGCTGGCGGCGGGTTGGAATATACCGATAGAGATTGGCGTTTAACAGGTGCGCTTGGCGGCGCAGGTGCCGATGCCAGCGGTGTCAATGTTGTGATGACAGCAGAGTATAGGCTGGATGATTATTGGTCTTTTGGTACAGGCTTAGAGCTTAATTCAAACCAAATGCCATTGCGTGGTTTAAAAGAGGGCACCAATGCCGATTTGCTGTATGCCAATGCGCGCTATCGCTGGAGTGATTTAGACAGTGTTGATGTAGGTGCCAATTATGTGGTGATGGAAGATGACAATCACAGGCAAGCATTTAATGTGGCATTTAGTAATCGCCTCATTACACAGCCGCACTACAAATTAAATCTAAACACACGTTTAGACGCCTCTAAAAATAATGAAGAGGGTGTGCTGTATTTTAACCCAGAGCGCGATTTGGAATTGGGCGTGGTAGCCGATAACGTATGGACGCAATGGCGCCGTTACGACAGCTCGTTTAGTCACCGTTTGCAGTTGGGTGTTGGTCAATATTGGCAAAAAAACTTTGGCACCAATAGCACTTGGTTGATGAGCTACGAGCAGCAAATAAAGTGGGATAACAGCTTGGAATTTGCCTACGGCGTGCGGCGCAACCTACACCCGTACGATGGCGTTGATGAATACTTTACCCAATATTTTTGCAGGCTTAATTGGTTGTTTTAATGATGAAGATTTTTTTATTTATATTGATGTTATTGCTTAACGGCGTTGCCGCCGCTGAAGCGCAGCCATTTCAAGTGCTGTCGTATCACGATGTGCGTGATGTGGTGGATGGCGATTTGGATGCCGATTCAACGGCGATTTCTAGCAAAAATTTGGCACGCCATTTTGCTTGGTTGCAAGCGCATGGCTATCATCCAATCAGTATCGACGATGTGCTGAATGCAAAAGCAGGCAAAAAAGCATTGCCTGCAAAACCGATATTGCTGACGTTTGATGATGGCTATCAAAGTTTTTACAGCCGTGTTTATCCTTTATTAAAGCTCTATAACTACCCAGCGGTGTTGGCTTTGGTGGGTAGCTGGTTGCAAGTAGAAAACGGCAAAATGGTGACATACGGTGATGAACAAATGCCGCGCGATCACTTTTTATCGGACGCTCAAATTAAAGAGATGGCCAACTCTGATTTAGTAGAGTTCGCCTCACATAGCTTTGATTTGCATCATGGCGTTTTGGCGAATCCTCAAGGCAATCAAACGCCTGCCGCCGTGACTTTGCAATATGACGCGGCCACGCAAACCTATGAATCAGAAGCAGATTATAAAAAGCGGGTTGCACAAGATTTGCAAACCAATAATCAATTAATCAAAAAGCTAACAGGCAAATCGCCGCGTGTAATGGTGTGGCCGTATGGCGCCAACAATGCACAAGCCATTGAAATTGCACGCCAATTAGGCATGCCAATTACGCTTACCTTAAGCGAAGCCAGCTTGCCCAATACCAGCAATTTAAGCGAAATAGGGCGCTATCTTGTTGATAGCAATCCATCCGAGGCGTTTTTGGCATCGCTAGAAAAGCCTTTGTTGCCAATTGAAAATCAGCGTGTCATGCATATTGATTTGGATTATGTGTTTGATGAAGATGCCGCACAAACAGCGCGTAATTTAGATATTTTGCTGGATAGGGTAAAGTCACTTGCGCCTACTACCGTTTATTTACAGGCATTTTCAGATAAAAATGGCGATGGCGTGGCGGAGTCTGTTTACTTTCCAAGCCGTCATGTTGCCATGCGCGCTAACCTTTTTAGCCGCGTAGCTTGGCAATTAAGAACGCGTGCCAATGTGCATGTGTATGCTTGGATGCCAGTGTTAGCATTCGAGTTAAGCGATAAACAAAAGCAAGCCACATTGCAAGTGGTGTCTGCCAACCCAGCAGCCGATAAAAATGCCTACAAGCGCTTATCGCCGTTTTCGGATGAAGCCAGACAAATTATCAAAGATATTTACAATGACTTAGGCGCGCATGCCCAATTCTCTGGCGTTATATTCCATGACGATGCCACGCTTTCTGAGTTTGAAGATGATAGCCAATTTGCGCGCGCGGTTTATCAAGCAAACTTTAATAAAGACAATCTTTTAGCGATTAAATCAGAAGATGCTAATCGTTTAATGCAGTTAAAAAGTCGCCAGTTAACGCAATTTACGCTGGAGCTTGCCCAAATATTAAAACGCTATCAACCAGAGCTTAAAACCGCGCGCAATCTGTATGCGCCAGCCATGCTCAATGCGCAAAGTGAGCGTTGGTTATCACAAAATTATCAAGATTCTTTAAGCGCTTATGACTACACCGCCGTAATGGCGATGCCTTTAATGGAAAACGCCGAAAACCCTCAAGCTTTTTTGACGGCGTTAGTGAATACCGCAAAAGCTACCAAAAATGGCCTAGCTAAAACCGTATTTGAGCTGCAAGCGCGCGATTGGAGAACTAAAAAGGCCTTGCCAGAAGCTGATTTGATTGCCCACATGCAAACTTTAAATAAAGCAGGTGCATGGCATATTGGCTATTACCCAGATGATTTCTTGAAAAATCAACCAGAAATAGAGGCAATCAGGCCTTATATTTCATCGCGCATATTTCCCTATTTGCCAGAGGCTAAATAATGATGCCCAAGCGCGAACATATCAGGAAAGAAGCTTAATATGTGGTACCAAAACTTAACAGAATGGTTAATGGGGTTTGCGTTTTATTACCCATTATTTATGGCGTATTTGTGGATGGCTGGCGCGCTTTATTACTACTTTACTAAAGAGCGCAAAGAGCCGCTGTATACCGAAGCGCCAGACTTGCCAGAGTATCCGCCAGTATCGGTGCTGGTGCCTTGTTTTAATGAGGGAAATAATGCCTATGAAACCATAGGGGCGCTGCTCAAGCTGAATTATCCTAATTATGAAATCATTGCCATTAATGATGGCAGCAAAGATAACACGGCTGAAATTATTGACGATATTGCTAGTAAACATCACAACGTGAAGGCCATTCAGCTAGCCAGTAATCAGGGCAAGGCAATGGCGCTAACTGTTGGCGCCATGATGTCATCAAACGAATACCTAGTTTGTATTGATGGCGATGCGGTATTAGACCCCAATTGCATTACTTGGATGATGCGGCATTTTCTAGCCAGCCCAAGAGTTGGCGCAGTAACGGGCAACCCGCGTATTCGCAATCGTTCTACCTTGCTTGGTCGTTTGCAAGTGGGCGAGTTTTCATCGGTGATTGGCTTAATCAAGCGTGCACAGCGTGTATACGGTCGTGTATTTACTGTTTCTGGTGTGGTAGCAGCATTCCGTAAGTCTGCCTTGCATGAGGTCGGCTATTGGAGCACCAATATGGTGACCGAAGACATCGACATTAGCTGGAAAATGCAAACAAATTACTTTGATGTGCGCTATGAGCCAAACGCGCTGTGCTGGATTTTAATGCCAGAAACTTTAAAAGGCCTGTGGAAGCAACGTCTGCGCTGGGCGCAGGGCGGTGCAGAGGTCTTGCTCAAGTTTAAAAATATCTTCATGCATATCAAAAAACGCCGCATGTGGCCTGTATATGCCGAATTAGTAGTCAGTATTGCTTGGGCTTATGTAATGTGCGCGATTTTTGTGCTGTGGCTGCTTGGTAATTTCATTGCCCTACCTAGCTATTTATATATCAACACGCTTATACCAGGCTGGAATGGCGTGATTTTAGCCATGACTTGCCTGCTGCAATTTGCGGTCAGTTTGTTTATTGACGGCCGATATGAAGAAAGAATCCGCCGCTATTACTACTGGATGATTTGGTATCCCATGTTGTTTTGGGTGATATCAGCCGCCACAACGGTAGCTGGTTTGCCAACGGCATTAATGAAAGACAGAAATAAACGCGCTACCTGGGTGAGCCCAGATAGAGGTTTGCATCAAGAAAGGATATCGCCATGAAAAACCCATTAATAATTGAAAAACCTGAATTGCAGTCTGCCGTCAATCGCTATGGCTGGGGTTTGGTCACCTTTGCGTTCTGGACTCTTTATGTTTACTTATGGCTACCGCTGATTACCTTGGTGGCATGGTGGGTGGGCGTATATTTGTTTAATATTCATATGGTTGAGTTGCAAGGCTACAATGGTTTGGCCAATAAATTAGCGTTGTATTCTTTTATTATTTTAGCTTTAAGCGCGTTATTAATTGGCTGGGCCAATATAGAGCGTATGCGCTTTCAAGGTGTAAAGCGTCGCCAAGGCCGTCCTGAAGTCACAGCAGGGCAAGTTGCCCATCAATATCATTTGCAAGAAAATCAATTAGTTAGCCTAAGGCAAAAAAAATCGTTAGAAGTGCATTTTTCGGATGAAGGACAAATCGCCAAAATTACCGAATACATTAGAAAAAACAAGATTTAGATTGTATGTAAAGCTATCTAAATCTACATTTAACATGCATTTACTTGCGTGAATCAATTAAACGTTGGTACACTGTTGTTCAATTACTGAACGGTTAAATTTCGGCAAAATGTTAACTGACGAATATCGTTATAAAATACTCAAAATATTAGAAACTAATCCAGAAATTAGTCAGCGTGATTTGGCTAAAAAGCTTAATATTAGTTTAGGTCGCGTTAACTTTTGCCTTAAAGCCCTTATTGAAAAAGGCTTACTAAAAGCCAGCAATTTCCGTAATAGTCAAAATAAACTGGCCTATATGTATTTATTAACGCCACAAGGCCTAGAAGAAAAGTCCGTGATAACGGCACGGTTTTTAAAAGTAAAACTGCAAGAGTATGCTAAATTACAAGCCGAAATTGAAGAGCTTCGTAATGACAGCCATCAAATCCAGAATAACCCATTCCATCAAGCGGAGATACATTCATCATGAGTGATCATTTTAATCGATATGCCATTATTTTATGTGGTGGATCGGGCACTCGCTTATGGCCGCTATCGCGCACCTTAAGGCCTAAGCAATTACTGGCATTAAACGGCGAACAAACGCTTTTGCAGCAAACTACACAGCGTTTGCTTTCACACGTAGCTGCCAAAAATTTATTCACAGTGACGCATGAAGACCATAAGTTTGAAGTAAAAGGCCAGCTAGCCGAAGTGGCGCTAGAGGCCGTGAATAATGTATTGGCTGAACCTTGCGCCAGAAATACGCTACCTGCTATTGCTTGGGCGGTTAATCAAATTAATCTGCAAGACCCAAATGCCATGATTGGTGTTTTTGCATCGGACCATGCCATTGATAAAGTGGATGCGTTTTTACAAGCTTGGCAAACCGCTGAATTAGCTGCTGATGACGATTACTTGGTGCTATTGGGTATTAAGCCGCATGAGCCTGCAACTGGTTATGGTTACATTAAACCAAGCCAGCAATTAGCATACAAAGGCGAAATGCCAGTGTTGCAGGTAGCACAATTTGTAGAGAAACCAAATCTTGAAAAAGCGCAACAATTTGTAAACGACGGCTATTTATGGAATAGCGGTATGTTTGTGTTTAAAGCAAGTGCCTTTACAACCATGTTGCAAAAATACCAGCCAGAAATGGCACAACAAATCGCAGCCATGAATGAAGAAAACTTTGCCGAAACCTATGCTAGTTTTGATAATGTTTCAATGGATTATGGCTTAGCCGAGCTAGCCGAAAAAGTAGCGGTAGTTCCAGTAGATATGGCTTGGAGTGATTTGGGTAGCTGGGATTCTATTTATCAACGCCATGAAAAAGATGCGCAAAATAACGTAACACATGGCCAAGTTTTATCGCACGATACCAGCAATAGCTTACTGTGGACAGAAACGGGCTTACTCGCCACTTTGGGTTTAGATAATGTGGTGGTGATTCAAACCGCAGATGCGACTTTGATTTGCGACAAAAGCCGCAGTGAAGATATTAAAACCTTAGTTGCGCAAGTCAAAATACACAACCCAACTCTTACTGAAATTCATCAAACCGTATACCGTCCTTGGGGCAGCTACAGTGTGTTGGAAGAGGGTTCTAATTTTAAAATCAAGCGCATTGTGGTTAATCCAGGCCAAAAATTATCCATGCAAATGCACAAGCATCGCGCAGAACATTGGGTAGTAGTTTCAGGTGTTGCCACTATTACCAATAACGAAATTGAATTTACGCTAAACGAAAACCAATCTACCTATATTTCTAAAACCCACAGACACCGCCTAGAAAACAAAGGCAACGAACCGCTTGCCATTATTGAAGTGCAGTGTGGCGATTATGTGGGTGAAGATGA
>JAZKDM010000087.1:0-10626 GCA_040387535.1 Pseudomonadota bacterium
CCATTGATAAAAATGATTGGACGATCTTTGTTAATGCTTACATTAGCCATAGCCACCTACCAAGCTGGGCAAAAGCTAGAATGCAGAAGTATTTAAATAGTGAAGAAGTGACTCAATACTTTAAGGTGTGATGGAAGATATCCTCTGATACAACACAACTGATTTTTTTGCCTTAGCAGAATTAAAGCGTTTAATTTCGTGATATTCCGACAATTTATCAGCGACTAATTTTTCTCTATCCTTATCCTTTACTGAAAAACTTAACAGCAAATAATTGTATTTCTGAATTGATTTGTCTTCAATCGCAGAGGTCACCATTAACCAGTCATTTCCCATATCTGGAATAAACGGCAAGCCCAGATAATAACGCATTCTCTTATCGTCATAAAAAACCTCTTTTTTTGGCACTTTATGTTGATCAATCCATGTTGTAGCATCCTGTATGTAGTTATAACCATTTTGTTTAGGCAACATGTTTTTAACCAAGCTAAGAACCATAAAGGCTAGCAAGGCAATAATTAACCACTGAGTTTTTTTGCTAGGCTTACTTTTTTGTTCAAAATAGCGGAACGAATCAGCTAAGTAGAATGCCGCAAAAACCATCAATACAAAGGATAGAGCCAGCACATAACGGCTTGATAATACAAATACTTTGGTAATAATAAGAGCCATATTGAGGAAGGCGATTAGTGCTACAGCGCTTAAAATATAAAATACTGTATTGTTAATTAAGCGTTTTCTTGATTTGATGGCAAGCATAGCCAATCCTAAATTAACAATGCCTGTTGCAGAGATGGACTTGACGATAAGCACATACACAAAAGTCATCAGTAAACCAGGAATGGCAAATTCATCTAAAAAGCGGCCTAATACTTGGCTAGACATAATGGCCGATCTGGTCACAAGTTCATACGTCAATTGATTGAAAATATTGAGCGTGAACACCTCGTCAAGCCTTCCAAAGCTTTTCATCGAAAGGCTATCACTAAGCAAAACTGCGGTAAAAATACCAATAAGGGCAATAATGCTGAGAAAATTACATTTTAAAAACTGCTTAAGCTTTTGTGGAAATGTTGCTTGTTGATAGAAAAAAAGACTCATTGGTAAAAATATTAAATAAGTAATGGCCTCAATTCTGAATAAAGTAGCCATAATTGCGCATATTTGCCAAAGAAAAGCATCAAGGTAATGATTGCTTTTATAGAAACGAATAAAAAATACAATGCTAGTCAAAAAGAACGCCCAAAAGCCTTCATCTCTTAATAGCATTTGTAAAATGTCGCCGACTAAGTAGTGGGAGCTTAGAAGTATTAATGTGCCGGCGAGTATGGTTCGATTGTTGCCACCAGCAAGCTGGATTATTTTAATAAAGCTGGCAGACGCAACACCAAAAAAAACCACATTGAGTATTTGGGCTGAAAGGTGAACATTAAAACTGGTTAACTTGTGTACAAGGGCTATCAGCGCTGAATATAAGGGCCAATTGAATATTTCAAATGCAGCATTCCAGTTACCAATAGCTATTAATTTGGCAGACTCAAGATAAAGAACAGAGTCTGGATTTAGCCAGCGATGCTGTATGTGTTGAATTTGAGTGGCCACAAGCATTGCCAAAACTATTAAGCCAATAGTTAATTTTTGGCTGCTAAGTTTATCAACTGTTTTAAAAAAAATAGTAATCGTATTCATAATTTTGGTGATTTTATAAATATTTTTTGATTTATAAAATGAGTGTTTTGATATTGTTTGGCTTTATATCATTTAAACAGCGCAAGTGAGCATTGCCAGATAGGGGGCACTGTCTTTCAAAGCAAGGGCTGCAATCCAAGCCTAAATATTCAATCACCGCTTTGCTACTCATGGGCGGGGTGTGGTAAGGGTCGGATGAGCCGAAAATAGCGATTAGTTTTATATTTAATGCCGCTGCTACATGCATCAATCCAGAATCATTGCTAATCACCGTATCGCACAAAGCCATTAAATCAATCGCTTCACCTAGCTTAGTTTTGCCGCCAAAATCATTACACCGATTTTGTGTGAGCTGATTGATTTGGCTGGTGACAGGGATATCTTTGTCTGAGCCAAACAGCCACACTTGCCAGCCTTTATTCAAAGCATCATTGGCGACTTCTGCGTAGTATTCCGCTGGCCAGCGCTTGGCTTCGCCGTATTCTGCGCCTGGGCATAAGCCAAGTACTTTGTGTTGCGGCGAATCAATGCCTAGCTTGGCAAGTGTTGCCAACGCAGCTTGTGCATTGGTCACTAGTTGTGGATTTGGAATTGCAGTTGGTAGCGTTTCATTCGGCTTTAAGCCCAAAAATACAAAACGCTCAACAGTTTTTTTAAGAACATCTTTATCCAATGGGCGAATATCATTAATCAAACCATAACGCATTTCACCTAAAAAACTGGTGCGTTTTTTTATACCAGCGGCCCAAGGCAGTAAAGCCGATTTAAGCGAGTTGGTGAGAATAATGGATTGTGTGTAGCCAGATTGCTTTAGGCTTTTGCCAAAAGCAATGCGCTGCCAAAATGCCAATTCACCATGCTTAAAAGGTAGCGCGATTTTGCCAGACACTTCTGTCATGCGCTCTAATAGCGGTAGCGTCCAAGCAGGTGCGGCAACATCAATCACGCAGTTTGGGTTGTTAACTTTTAGCGTTTTAAATAGGCTTTGCGCCAATACCATATCGCCTACCCAAGCGGGGCCAAGCACTAGTATTTTTTCAGGTTTTTGCTGCTGAGTTTGTTGTGCTGACATTCGCGGTTGATGGCTAATTGAATGGCAAATGTTAGCTATTCATTTTTTTGATAATGTTGCTGGTGCTACGGCCTTCAACTAAGTCAATCAGCGCAATTTCACCACCCCAGCTTTGCACCTCTTTGCCACCAACGACTTGCTCGGCGGTGTAGTCGCTACCTTTGGCAATCACACTGGGTTTGATGGCATTAATCAAATTAAGCGGTGTGTCTTCATCAAATAAAATAACCGCGTCCACACTTTCCAGCGCGGCTAGTACGCGTGCTCTATCATTTTCATGCACAACGGGGCGGGTAGGGCCTTTGATAGCACTCACTGAGCGGTCGGTGTTTAATCCTAAAATCAATTTATCACCACGTTTTTTTGCGGCTTCTAAGTAAGTGACATGCCCTGCATGCAACAAATCAAAACAGCCGTTGGTAAAGACAATTTTTTGATTGGCTTTTTTCCAAGCATTTACTTTTAAATTGAGTGCGTCTAAATCACACACTTTACTGGCTTGCTTACTACCTTGTTGGCTGGCTAGAGCCTCTAATAAATCAGCCTGCGAAATGGGCACGGTGCCTACTTTGCCAACTACTACAGCGGCAGCAATATTGGCTAGCTGCAAGCTTTGTAACACTGATAGATTATGCATCAGGCCTGCTGCCAACGTGGCAATTACGGTATCGCCTGCGCCAGAAACATCAAATACTTGTTTGGCGATAGCGGGCAGGTGATGCGTTTTGTCATCAATCAGTGAAATGCCTTCTTCACCGCGTGTTACCGCTAAAAAACTTAAATTTAATTGTTTTTTAAGAGTGCTGGCTTTGCTGATTAAATCAGCATCATCAATAGTGGTATCGCAAGCTTCGGCAGTTTCTTTTTTATTGGGTGTTAACGCCGTTGCGCCACTATATTTGCTGTAATCACGGCCTTTAGGGTCAACTAATACCGTAATATTCGATGCTTTGCATTGCGCGATAATGGCTTGACAAGTGGCTTCGCTTAACAAGCCTTTAGCATAATCAGACAAAATAACCACGCTGGGCTTTAAGGCTAATTGTTGTTTAATTGCTGTATTTAAGCCAGCATTTTCAGCATCATTAAAAGCCGCGTTGCTTTCTTGATCTAAACGTAGCATTTGCTGATGGCCGCTTAATACGCGGGTTTTGGCAATGGTAGGGCGGTTTTTTGAGGTGTAGATACCACTGGTATCAATGGCTAATTGCTGTAACAGCTTCACCAAAGTCGCGCCCTCAGAATCATCGCCCACGCAACCAATCATATGCGTTTTAATGCCTAGTAAGGCCAGATTCGCTGCCACATTCGCCGCGCCGCCAGCACGTTCATTTTGCTGATTCAACAGTACAATCGGCACAGGCGCCTCAGGTGAAATGCGGCCCACAGAGCCGATTAAATAGCGGTCTAGCATCACATCGCCAATGACTAGCGCATGCTGTTGTTGATTATTTACTGGCTTGCTACCAAATTGCTTTACAGCATCTAAAAAAATATCAGACATACAATGATTAGGACTCTAAAATTTCACACAAAGAATGCCCAACAAAGATATGTGCTTCTTGAATGCGCGCGGTGACTGATGACGGCATGACCAAATTAAAATCGCAAATGGCATTTAGTTTGCCGCCGCTACCGCCTGTTAGGCCAATAGTAACAGCACCGATTTCTTTAGCCGCTTGCATGGCACTGACCACGTTGGCGCTATTGCCAGAGGTGGTGATGCCGATTACCAAGTCTTCTGGCCGGCATAAAGCCTCAATTTGGCGCGCAAAAATATAGTCATAGCCATAATCATTGCCCACAGAGGTAATAATTGAAGTGTCAGTAGTCAATGCAATCGCAGGCATGCCTTTACGTTCTTTTTTAAAGCGACCCACAATTTCGGCTGCAATATGTTGGCTATCGGCCGCGCTGCCGCCATTGCCCATAATCAAAATCTTGCCGCCATTTTTAATGCACTCTTGCATCTTAATGCCAACAGCACTAATCATTGGGAATAATGGCTCAAGCGCATTAAACATCGCCATATGAGCGGCATGTTCGCCTTTTAAGTAATCAATGTAATCCATTAGCAGTATTTATCCTCACTTAAAAGATAGTTCTGAACATAATCTTTTACGCCATCTTCAAGGCTAGTAAATGGCTTGGTGTAGCCAGCCGCGCGCAATTTAGCTACGTTGGCTTGCGTAAAATATTGGTATTTGCCTTGCAAATCTTCTGGCATGTCAATGTAGTCAATCTGCGGTGTTTTATCCATGCTATGCATTACGGCGCTGGCTAAATCATTAAAGCTGCGCGCTTTACCTGTGCCAATATTGTAGATGCCGTTTTTACATGGTGTTTTAGAGCTAGTAGCTTTGTCAAAAAAGTGCACGATAATATCGGCGCAATCTTTCACATATACAAAATCGCGCATCTGCATGCCGTCAGCTACATCGGCTTTATTGCTTTTAAATAGCTTCATGCCGCCAGTGTTTTTTACCTGATTAAAGGTATGAAAAGCCACGCTGGCCATACGTTCTTTGTGATATTCGTTAGGACCGTACACATTAAAAAACTTAAAGCCAGCCCATGCGGGTGGCTGCGGCGCATTTTCAGCCACTTGGCGTAATGCCCATTGGTCGAAAAAGTGTTTTGAATAGCCATAACCATTCAGTGGGCGTAATTTATCAATACTGACATCATCGTAACCGTTAGAGCCATTGCCATAGGTTGCAGCAGAGCTGGCATAGAAAAACGGTACTTCATGTTCGGCGCACCAGCCCCATAAATCTTGGCTGTAATGAATATTGGCTTCTACTAATTTATTAAAATCGCGCTCTGTGGTGGCGCTAATGGCGCCCATATGAATGATGGCATCAATTTCAACGTCATCTTCATTGCCGTCCAAAAAATCAAATAATTGGTCTTTATCCAAGTACTCAACATATTGGCGATGCACAAGGTTTTGCCATTGCTCTTCATGCGTGATGTGGTCAACAATCACTAAATCGTTGCGACCTAATTTTTGGTTGAGGTGCCAGGCGATTACGCTACCAATCATGCCCGCCCCGCCTGTAATTACAATCATAATTGCATCGCTTTACTTAAAGATGAAATTATAGCGCTTATTGTTTTGCACGCCTATTGCTAGGCACTCCCAATTGACTAGCGTGCCTGCTATTTCGCCCCCATGGCTTGAGCACGTAACTTGGACATCTCATTGTCTTTTTTCGCTTGCACGTTGTCCCAATCAGCTGTTACCCAGCCTTGCAGATTTTCTAGCGCGATTTCTGTCATGGCATGAATCCAAGCCTCATTTTCGTTTAAGGCAGGAATATAGTGATATTCGCCGCCACCCGCATGGGTGAAAATCTCTTTACCTTCCATGGCGATTTCTTCTAAGGTTTCTAAACAATCGCTACTAAAGCCAGGGCAAATCACATCAATGCGCTTGGTTTTGGCCTTGCCTAAATCTTCTAAAACGCCTGCCAAATAGGGCTTTAGCCATTCTTGTTTGCCAAAGCGTGATTGAAACGCGATTGAGTAATCGTCTTTGCCTAAACCTAATGCTTCTGCCAATAAGCGGCCTGTTTTATGGCAAGCGCAGTGGTAGGGGTCACCTTTGGTTAAATGCACTTTTGGCACGCCATGAAAACTCATAACCAATTTACTTGGCTTACCATTTATTTGCCAATAAGCCTGCACACTTTTTGCCAAGGCGGCAATGTAAGCAGGGTGGTCGTGATAGCTACGTACAGTGCGCACAGCAGGCACATTACGTATTTTAAGTAACACTTTCCATACCGCATCAAACACAGCAGCGGTGCTGCTGGCGGCGTATTGCGGAAAAAGTGGAAACACCAAAATACGATCGCAATGCTGGGCTTTTAGTTTTTCAAGCGCCGCTTTCATGCTGGGGTTGCCGTAGCTCATACCAAGCTCTACCGCAAACGGTGATTTTACTTTTTGCACTAAAAAGCCGCTGAATAATTGGGTTTGTTTTTGGGCATGCGCTAGCAAAGGTGAGCCTTCTGGCGTCCAAACTTGCGCATATTTGGCGGCGGATTTTTTTGGGCGAATCACCAAAATAATGCAGTGCAAAATCCAGCACCAAATAAAGCGTGGAATTTCAACCACACGTCTATCCATTAAAAATTGGCCTAAATAGCGCCGCAAAGCGCTGGATGTTGCCGCGTCTGGGGTGCCTAAATTAGCGATTAAGATGCCGACTTTGAGTTGGTCGCCGTGAGAAAAAGGTGGTTCGGAATTGTAGTAAGCCATATAGCGATTTTAGAGTAAACACGCCTCAATAGCTATTAGCAAAGCATGGCCAATGCATGTTGCGGCGTAAAAAAAGGCGCAAATTGCGCCTTTGATTAATACCCACTCAAATTATTTATTTGCGGCGGCCAGAAACCAGTAAAACACCACCAACTGCCAAGGCAGCAATGCTACCCCATAGCGGAATGTTCACTTGCTCTTTTTGTTGCACTTTTAATTCAATAGGGCCGATTTTGGCTTTGGTGCTGTCTTTGGTGTAACTGAAGCCGCCATAAATTAAACCTAAAGCACCTAGCACCAGTAAAATAACGCCAATCGTTTTTGTTGTATCCATTTTAATACTCCCTTTAATTGACGGTTAAATTTACTTACCTACTTGGTTACCAATTACGCCACCAACGGCTGCGCCACCAACGGTACCAATTGCACTGCCACCTGTTAGCACGGCACCTGTTACCGCGCCAATACCGGCGCCTGCTGCAGTTGCTTTATCGCGTGTAGACATACCGCTACAAGCAGTCATGCTGATTGCGCAAGCTAGTACTACTAATGACGTTAATTTTTTCGCGTTCAATGTATTCATTTTAAATCTCCTAATCGATTGTGCATGGGCCATGTGTTTTAACATGTGCGCCATACAACGGTTTGTGTTGCATAACTTGCATTCTGCATGGAGTGAGAGATTAAAAAAATCAGGAAAAGTCTGTTAGTGCTGTCAGCGCTTTCTGACAAAGGCTGACATTAAGGCGAACAAAGTTAGGTATTAGACTAGGTATTAGATAGGGCGTTAGAAAGTAATTTTGCAGTAACATCCACAATTGGTATCACGCGCTCATAGGCCATTCTGGTGGGACCAATCACACCCAAAGTGCCCACCACTTGGCCGTCTGCTTCATAAGGTGCGGTTACCATTGAGCATTCATCCAGCGGCAAATAGCCACTTTCGTTGCCGATAAAAATTTGAATGCCTTCGGCGCGCTGGCTATTATCTAGCAGCTGCATCAGGCTGGTGCGGCGCTCAAACACTTCAAACAATTTGCGCAAACTGTTTACATTGGTAGATAGCTCATCCACATGTAGAAGATTTCGCTCACCTGCAATCACCACGCCATCGTTACTGGCGGCTTTATTGCTAGCATCTAACGCCGCCGTCATCAGCTTATTCATATCCGATTGCATTTGTTGCAATTCGGCATGCAATTTAAGGTGCACTTCATCAAAAGTTTGACCAGCAAAATTCGCATTAAAATAATTGCTGGCTTGCGTTAATTCGCTGGCAGAGTAGGGCTTTTCAGACATGATGATGCGATTTTGTACATTGCCATCGCTGGTGACAATAATCACCAAAACGCGCTTTTCGGTAAGTGGCAGAAATTCTAAATGCTTAAATGCAACACGCTGGCGCTTGGGAATCATTACCACGCCTGCAAATTGCGTCAGTTGCGACAACATGTCGGCAGCGCTATTAATCAGCTCATTTTGGTTGGGCGAATTTAAACCACTTTTTAAATGCGCAATTGCTTGACTCTCAAGCGGCTGCACTGTTAATAGTGAATCAACAAATAAACGATAGCCTTTTTGGGTGGGAATGCGTCCGGCCGAAGTGTGCGGGCTGGCAACAAAGCCTAAATGTTCAAGGTCACTCATTACATTTCGAATGGTGGCAGCGCTCACATCCAAGCCGCTGTGCTGCAATAAAGTGCGCGAGCCTATCGGTTGGCCATCACTAATGTAATGTTCAACTAAGGTTTTTAATAAAATTTGTGCGCGTTTATCCAAAATTTAAGCAATACACCATTAAAAATACACCGTTATTTTGCCTTAATTGCGGCCTTACTGGTGAGATTCAATGCCTGAAATTAGGTTTCATTTTGATGACAAATTCAAAAGTGCTTGATTTCAGCCTTTTTGATTAGCCCGTTCGGGCTAATGCTGCCATTTTTTAGCATAAAGCTGCATCTATTTTGATTTGGCTTACGTAAGCCATTGTGGATCCATTGAATCCGTATGCACTACTTTGAGTTTTTTTGTTTTTAAATTATTTTGGAGATTTATCATGAAATTTACATGGTCAAAAATCGCGTTAGCATTAGGTTTTGTTGCAAGTACGGCGGCATTTAATGTCGCACAGGCCGAAAGTTTAGTTGGTCTTAGCACCGACAATCAAATTGGCGTATTTGATTCTGCCAATTTGGCAGCAGCAGCCTTTGTTAATATCAGCGGTTTAAGTTCTGGCGAATCATTAATTGGTATTGATTTAAGGCCTTCTAACAACACCATTTATGGCATTAGTACATCTAATATTGTGTATACAGTAGATGCTTATTCTGGCGTAGCAACATTTGTGGCAGCACTTAGCACGCCTATTATCAATGCTGCTTTAGGTTATGGTTTTGATTTTAACCCAGTGGCTGACTTTGCTGGTGCTACTTCATTGCGTTTGGTGTCTTCGGCAGGTAGTAACTATGCTATTAACGCCGCTACAGGCGCGGTAACAGTAGCTACAAGTATTACTGGCGGTAATTATTCAGCAGTGGCTTACACTGGCTCAACTCCAGCTGGCGCACCAGCTGGCACCATGTTGTATTACGTTGATGCAAGCGATAACACGTTAAATAGAAATGTCGCTCCTGGTACTTTTAATGCGCCAAACATTCAAGAAGTTGGCAAACTTAACGCTAATATCGGCTCTATAAATGGCTTTGAGATTTTTGCAGATGGTAGTGCATTCCTTGCCGCGACAGTAGGTGACGGCAATGGACAAACTCAATTATTTGACGTTGACTTAGTTACAGGTAAAGCGAGTCAAATTGGCCAATTTGGTCGTGGAGTTATTGGCTTAGCCGCCGCGCCATCAGCCGTACCAGTGCCAGCCGCCGCATGGTTATTTGGCTCAGCTTTAATTGGTTTTGCAAGCTTTAGACGTAAATCTGTTTAATCAGAATGATGTTTTAAATAGCGCTTAATTTACTCCCCCTATTCTAAAGCGCTATTTTCAGGCTGGCTTTCTATGTATTTAAAATAGGGAGTCAGCTTTTTTTGTTAATATTTTATAGGCTTACTTTTTCAAAGCGACTATCTATGATTTAATGCTGGGATGACTCAGCCGTTCAAATCCATCGCCATTATTGGCAAATACATGAATCAGCACGCATTGCAGCAAATGCAAACCGATTTGGCTGATTTAGCGCGCCATTTAAAAGCCAAAAAAATCGAAGTGTGGATAGAAGAAAACACGGCAAAATATGCTGAATTAACAGGCTTTAATACAGCCTCTTTAGCAACTATTGGCAGCAAAGTAGATTTAGCCATTGTAATGGGCGGCGACGGCACCATGTTAAGTGTGGCCAGAAGCTTAATTGATAATAATATTCCGTTAGTAGGCATTAATCGCGGCCGCTTTGGCTTTTTAACCGATTTACGCGCAGAAGATATGCTAGGCGCCGTAGATAGAGTGTTATCCAATCGCTACCAAATCGAATCCCGCATGTTGCTTAATGCCAGTGTAATCCGTGGCGGAAAAACCATTCAACAAGGCTTGGCGTTTAACGATGTGGTGATTAAGGGTGGCTTGCGTTTAATTGAGATAACCGTTGAAA
>JAZKDM010000088.1:0-3010 GCA_040387535.1 Pseudomonadota bacterium
CCACTTTACCTGTATTGGGCGTGCCCGTGCCTTCTAAGCATTTACAAGGTCAAGACTCCTTATTATCGATTGTACAAATGCCAAAAGGCATTCCCGTTGCCACCTTTGCAATTGGTGATGCTGGCGCTGCGAATGCAGGCTTGTTTGCAGTTTCTATTCTAGCCAATCAAGATGCAACATTAGCTCAAAAGCTAGCAGAATTCAGAATCAAGCAATCTGAAAAAGTGCACGCAATGGAGCTAAGCGAGAAACCATGACAGCCACTATTATCATCAACCCGCCAGCAATGCTAGGCATGTTAGGCGGCGGCCAGTTGGGTCGCTTTTTTGTGACTGCCGCGCATGAGTTGGGCTACAAAGTCACGGTTTTGGATCCAGATGCGAATAGCCCGGCGGGTAAAATTGCCGATGTGCATTTGTGCGCCAATTATGACGATGCAAATGCATTAAAACAAATGGCAGAAACCTGCCAAGCGGTAACCACTGAGTTTGAGAATGTTCCCGCCGCTACGTTGGAAAAATTAGCCGAAACCGTAACCGTTCGTCCTAGTGCCGCTTGTGTGGCTATTGCGCAGAATCGTGTATTAGAAAAAAACTTTATTAAGCAAGCTGGTTTGCCAGTCGCGCCTTTTGTTGTTATTAATACAATTGATGATTTGCCCGAAGATAGCAGCGATTTATACCCAGCTATTTTGAAAGTCGCGCGTTTTGGTTACGATGGAAAAGGTCAAGCGCGGGTTAAAAACAGACAAGAAGCACAAAATGCTTTTGCCGAATTTAAGCAAGAAATTTGTGTATTAGAGCAAATGTTACCGCTAGATTTAGAAGTTTCTGTGGTGTTGGCGCGTGATGCACAAGGCAATATTGCCGCTTTTCCAACCGCTGAAAATAGTCATCTGAATGGCATACTGGATATCAGCATTGTGCCTGCGCGCTGCAGTGAAGTGATGAAGGCCAATGCACAAGAGCTTGCTAAAAAGCTGGCTGAAAAGTTGGATTATGTTGGTGTGTTAGCAGTGGAATTTTTTGTGGTGGGTAAAAAGTTATTGGTGAACGAAATTGCACCGCGTCCGCATAACTCTGGCCATTACACTATTGATGCTTGCGTCACAAATCAATTTGAACAGCAGGTGCGCGCGTTGACTGGCCTGCCACTGGGCGATGTTAGTTTGCACAGTAATGCGGTAATGGTGAATATTTTGGGCGACAGTTGGGTGAATAACGCTGAGCCAGCTTGGGCTAAAGCTTTGGCACACAACAATCTAAAATTACATTTATACAGCAAAGAGCAGCCACGCAAAGCGAGAAAGATGGGACACTTTACGGTGATTGGTCGCTTGAAAGCTCAAGATAAACAAGCGTTATTAAATACAGCTTTAATAGCACGTAGCCAATTAAATATTGGCTAAGCTTAATTAAGTGATGCCATTTAAATAGTATAGACAACAAAAAAGCCTCGCATGCGAGGCTTTTTTATTTGTTAATTAAACCGAAAGTGGCTTAATTAAACAGTTTTTGCTTTTGGTGCTGCTTTAGGTTTTGCTGCCGCTTTAGCAGGTGCGGCTGCTTTTGCTTTTGGCGCTGCTTTCGCTTTAGCAGGAGCTGCTTTTTTAGTTAACATTACTGGACCATCTGTTGATAGCGCTTTGATAGCAGCAGTTAAACGGCTTTTATGACGAGCTGCTTTATTTTTGTGAATAATGTTTTTATCAGCAATGCGATCAATAACACTTACGTTTTCTTGGTAAGTAGCCATTGCAACGGCTTTATCGCCACCTTCTACTGCTTTTAATACTTTTTTAATTGCAGTACGTAAAGTTGAACGTAATGCAGAGTTATGTGCATTTACTTTTACAGATTGACGTGCGCGTTTGCGTGCTTGTGCGGTATTTGCCATTTGTTCATTATCCCAATGCTTTGTTCAAAGTAAGAATACTTTGACTAATGTAAGTTAGTGTTAATACGAAACCGTGCATAATAGTGTTTTTTAAGTTCTTTGGCAAGAACTAATCACTAAAAAGCATGTAATTAAAGCCATGCCGCCATGTTAAAATATGCGCTATTAAAAATAAGCCTATATTCAAGTCATCCATTCTAATTAAAAATGAATTTACTCAAAGCCTTAGCTAAAGTTGGCAGCATGACGTTTATCTCGCGCATATTGGGTTTTGTGCGCGATACGCTCATTGCACGTGTGTTTGGCGCGGGCATGATTACCGATGCTTTTATTGTCGCGTTCAAAATTCCTAATCTGTTGCGCCGCATATCGGCTGAAGGCGCTTTTAGTCAGGCGTTCGTGCCAATTTTGGCGGAATATAAAAGCCAGCGCACTTTTGATGAAACGCAAAGCTTGGTTAACCGTGTAGCCACTTGGTTGGGTATTATTTTAGTTGGTGTGACTTTGCTAGGCATGCTGGCAGCGCCTTGGATTGTGGCTTTAATCGCGCCTGGATTTAAAGCTGAACCAGACAAGATGCAACTCACTATTGAGTTGTTACGCATCACGTTCCCTTATATTTTCTTTATCTCGCTGGTTTCTATGGCGGGTGGCGTACTCAATACCTATAACAAATTCGGCATCCCTGCGTTTACGCCTGTTTGGCTGAATGTCGCCATGATTGCGGCGGTATTGTTTTTTGCGGATCATTTTGCAGAACCTATCAAAGTATTGGCTTGGGCCGTATTTGTGGGTGGCTTTTTACAATTAATCTTTCAAATCCCGTTTTTAAAGCAAATCGGATTATTGCCTAAATTTGAAATGAAGCGCGATGACGAAGGCGTATGGCGCATTTTAAAACTGATGGGCCCAGCCGTTCTAGGCGTTTCTGTTGCACAGATTTCGCTGATTATTAACACTATTTTTGCGTCATTTTTAGCCACTGGCAGTGTGAGCTGGTTGTACTATGCAGACCGTTTAATGGAGTTTCCAACAGGTGTGTTGGGTGTGGCCTTGGGCACTATATTATTGCCAAGCCTATCTAAAGCCTACGCAGGCAGCGACGATAGTGAAT
>JAZKDM010000089.1:0-2180 GCA_040387535.1 Pseudomonadota bacterium
GTTGCATGTGCGGGTAATACTTTTACTTCTAGCGATTGATGCTCGCCAACAATTTCTGACCATTGATTCAACAAGCGCTTGGCAATCTCTTTTGATAGCGGGCTATCGGCATACTCAGGCGCCGTTAACTTTAATGATAAATCGGCCGCTAGCTTGGCCAAATCAAAAGAAGGCTTAATCGCGTAATGCGTGGCAACGCAGCAAATTGCAGACAGTACATCTTTTGCTGTGGGCAAATCAGGGTCAAATAAAACGCTATGCTTTACAGTGTTGGGCGTATGTAACTGCATGAATCTACTCATTTGTAATGTTAATGCAAATGATAATAGTTCTTATTTAAAAAGTAAAGTGTTTATATTACTTAATAATATTCAGTAAAATTATGTTGATAACTTTCGTGTTATTGGCCTTGCCGATTACAATTGAACCAACTGCACGACTACATTCGGGAATCAACGCTATATGCAAAGCACTATTACCTTTATAAAACGTTATCCGTTTGCCATGCTGCTGGCGGTTCAGCTATTTAGTGTGCTGTTCTATGGCTTTATGACTGATTCGAAAAGCAGCGTTCTTATTTTTAATAGTTTGGGATTAATTGTGCCAATACTGGCTGTTTGGGTGGTATTTCGCACGCCCATGGCAAGCTGGGTTGGCTTTGTGCTTATCACCCTTTCGCTCAGCACATCATTATTGGCATTGCTAGCTGGTCAAACGCATCTATTGGTTTGGGCACACGCTTTTGAAAGCTTGCTGTATTTTTATGCGGCAGCGGGCATGGTGTTGGTGATGTTTGCAGATGATATTGTGACGGTGGATGAACTGTATGCAGTGGGTGCAACATTTACTTTACTAGTTTGGGGCTTTACTTTGGCATACTCCGTTTGCCAGCAAATTTACCCCAACAGTTTACTGGCGGCCATTAACCCCAGTAACCCACGTAGCTGGGTAGAGCTATTATTTATGAGCTTTTCTATTCAATCAGGCACAGGGGTTGGTGATGTGATACCAATATCCAGCCCTGCGCGCGCAATCGCCTCATTACAAATATTTTCAAGCGTCATGTATTTGACAATCGCCGTATCGCGCTTGGTGGGATTAACGATTCAGTACAAGAAATAATTAAGGCAATCTATAAACCAATACTGCATCGCCCTGTTTATAGCCAAAAATAGAATTGCCGCCACTGGCTACTGCAATGTACTGCACGCCATCAACACTATAAGTAATGGGTGGTGCGTTAACGCCAAACTCTGATTTGGCTTGCCATAACAGCTCGCCTGTTTGGCTGTTATAGCCATTAAAGTTGCCGTTGCCCTCCCCTGTAAACAGCAAGCCGCCAGCGGTTGCCAATACACCGCCCACCAGTGGCTGAGCGGTTTTATTTTGCCAAGCAATTTTGCCTGTGGCTAAATCAATGCCCGATAACAAACCCCAGCGCGCATCTTGCGTTGGCTCACTGGCCGCGTAACGAATAGCCGCTTTGCCATTGCTAGCAGGTGTTTCGTGCAGTGTGTATTTAATGGGGGCGTGAATGCCGGCTACAAAGGCGCGTTGATTGGCTTCATCCACGCTTACTGGTGACCAATTTGAGCCGCCTAAAATACCAGGGTAAACCACCGTGCCTTCAAATGTGGCTTTTTGAAATAGGTTTTTTTGCGGCACAAACGCATCGGATTTTTTAAGCAATTCACCTGTAGCCCTATTGTGAATATAAAACCAGCCTGTTTTGCTGGCTTGGCCGACTGCTGCAATTTTTTTGCCATTTAAATCATAATTAAATAGCACAGGTGGGCTGGCTAAATCGTAGCCCCATAAATCGTGCGGCACTTGCTGATAATGCCATTTGAGCTTGCCAGTATTGGTATCTAGCGCCACTAAGGAAACGGTATAAAGGTTATCGCCAGGGCGTGAAATATCGTTCATTTGCGGGCTTGGGTTGCCTGTGCCAAAGTAAAGCGTATCTGTTGCCGTATCTATCGCTGGCGTGCTCCAAGCAGAGCCACCGCCAAAACGCGCAGAATCGGCATATTTTGCGGCATCGGCTTTTTCTTGCGCTACATCGCGATTCAGCACGATGCCATCTGCCGTTTTTTGTGTAAACAGCCCTTCCCACCCACTTGCAGGAATCGTGTCAAATTGCCATGCACGTTTGCCGTTTTCCACATCATAAGCGGCTA
>JAZKDM010000090.1:0-3790 GCA_040387535.1 Pseudomonadota bacterium
GCAAAATAGCCCCAAGGTAAATGTTAAGCCCGATATAAAATTGTATTTGCTTTATTACAATCCTAAAGCGAATCCTGTATTGAGCCACTCAACTGCCCTGAACAAAGGCCGTATCGGGCGTGTGAATTTATTTGGTGACGCTAAATATGCAGATAAAAACTTGGTGATTTTGGCACATGAACTTTTGCATACGCTATCGGCAAGCGATAAATATAATTTGGAAACCACCCTGCCAATATTCCCTGAAGGTTTTGCTGAGCCAGACAAGCAACCGCTTTATCCGCAAGACTTGGCAGAATTAATGGGCGGGCGCATTCCTATTAACGAGAGCAAAGCTGAAATACCGAAAAGTTTAAGTTTTACAACAATCGGCAATAAAACAGCACTAGAAATAGGGTGGTTAAAACCAGCTAATAATAATGAATAAGGTGAACACATTATGGCAATTAGAGATTGGCCAGCAGCAGAGCGTCCAAGAGAAAAACTAGTAGAGCAAGGGGCGGGAGCATTATCAGACGCCGAATTGCTGGCGATATTTTTGCGCGTGGGAGTGGTGGGCAAAAGCGCAGTAGATTTAGCGCGGGATTTATTAACTCAATTTGGTAGCTTGAACGCCATCTTTAGCGCAACTGAATCTGAGCTTAGCCAAGTGCATGGCATAGGCGCCAGTAAATATGTGCAACTGCAGGCTATATTTGAAATGAGCAGGCGTGCACTGAGTGAGCAGCTACAACAGAAAGATGTATTTGAGTCGCCTAAGCAAGTACATGATTACTTGGTATTAAAGTTGGGAAATTTAAATAAAGAAGTATTTTTGGTGCTGTTTTTAGATGCACAAAACCGTTTGCAAGCTACTGAAGAAATGTTTAGCGGTAGTTTAATGCAAACCAGTGTGTATCCGCGCGAAGTGGTGAAACGTGCCATGCATCACAATGCGGCGGCGGTTATATTTGCGCATAATCACCCTAGTGGTGTGGCAAAACAAAGCCAAGCGGATGAGCTGATTACCAAACAGCTTAAGCAAGCTTTGGCTTTGGTTGATGTAAAGGTACTGGATCATTTTATAGTAGCTGGCAATAACACCATGTCATTTGTAGAGCGTGGCTTACTTTAACGCGCAGAGTCTGTTTCAAACCCATGTCACAAATTTAACGCAGCATTCAATAACAGCAATTATGCATGTTGATAAATTATACTTATCAATAAAATAAGTATAATTAAATTTAATATTAATAGATGATTGTGTATGATGCACAAATCGTTAGAAAACGAAGCGTGCTCTAACAAGTAAAACAGAATATATGTATTTTATTTATTTTTAAAAACCGTCACTTAAGGAAAAATGATGATTGTAAATGTACCAAACGTAACTTTTAAAACCCGTGTGCGTGATGAGAGCATCGGCGGCGAGAACCCATTCCGTTGGCAAGATGTAACAACAGCCGACATTTTTAAAGGCAAAAAAGTGATTATTGTGGCGCTTCCAGGTGCCTTCACACCAACTTGCTCAAGCACACACTTACCAGGCTACGAAGCTAAATTCGCAGAATTTAAAGCCGCTGGTGTAGATGATATCTACTGCTTAAGCGTAAACGATGCGTTTGTGATGTTCCAATGGGGCAAAAATTTAGGCGTTAAAAACGTAAAAATGTTGCCAGACGGTAACGGCGATTTCACACGCGGTATGGGCATGTTAGTGCAAAAATATAACTTAGGCTTTGGTGATCGCTCATGGCGCTATTCAATGTTGGTTGAAGATGGCGAAGTGAAACAAATGTTTGTTGAGCCAGGTAAAGACGATAACTTTGGCGCAGACCCATTTGAAGTTTCAGATGCTGACACCATGTTGAATTATTTGAAAAAATAATTGAATTAGCATGCAAAATGGGCGATGTGATGCACATCGCCTTTTTTGTTTAGATTTTTATAGAATTTTTAGCAAGCACATTTAAAGAGAACACAATTGTCTACTTATACACCCACCACTCAATACGATTATGATTTATTTGTAATAGGCGCAGGCTCTGGCGGCGTACGCGCAGCGCGCATGGCAGCTGGTTTGGGCGCAAAAGTAGCGATTGCCGAAGACCGTTATTTTGGCGGCACATGCGTTAATGTAGGCTGCGTACCTAAAAAATTGTATGTGTATGCTTCACAGTTTTCAGAAAGCTTTGCCGCTGCGGCTGGCTTTGGTTGGAAAGTGGGCGATTCTGCCTTTACTTGGTCAAATTTAGTGGCCAGTAAAGATAAAGAAATCAATCGCTTACAAAATGTATACGATAAATTATTGCGTGATAGCCATGTAGTTGTTGTCAATGGTCGTGCAACTGTAGCTGATGCGCACACAGTAAAAGTAGGTGATAACACCTACACCGCAGAGCGTATTTTAGTCGCCACTGGCGGCTGGCCGTTTGTGCCAGACGTTGAGGGCAGTGAACATATTGTGACCTCAAACGAAATTTTTAACTTACCGACTTTACCTAAGCAAATGGTGATTGTGGGCGGCGGCTATATTGCGGTGGAGTTTGCAGGCATTTTGCATGGCTTGGGCGTAGACGTGACAATTTTTGAGCGCGGCGAAAAAGTATTGCGCGGTTTTGATGAAGATATTCGCGACTTTTTAATCGCCGAGATGACCAAAAAGGGTATTAAATTTATGTTTAATACTAGCGTAGATAAAATTAATCTGGATTGCGAAGGCTTAACGGTGCACACCACTAAAGGTGAAACCGTGCCTGCTGAATTGGTGATGTATGCCACTGGCCGCGTGCCGAATAGCAAAAATTTAGGCCTTGAAGAAGTCGGCGTTAAATTGGATGCCGTAGGCGCGATTAAAGTGAATGATGATTACCAAACCAATGTGCCTTCTATTTATGCTTTGGGCGATGTGACTAATCGGGTGAATTTGACGCCTGTGGCCACATCTGAAGGCATGGCTTTGGTGAATAAGTTATATTCCAGCCACTACAAAGCGGTAGATTATGACAATATCCCAACAGCTGTATTTAGCCAGCCCAGCATTGGTACTGTTGGTTTGACTGAGCAACAAGCTTTGGCAGCCTATCCTGCGGATATTGATATTTATAAAGCGGATTTTAAACCGATGAAAAATACTTTATCAGGCAGCAGCGAACGTACTTTGATGAAAATGATAGTGGTGCGTAGCACCGATAAAGTGGTTGGTATGCATATGGTGGGGCCAGATGCAGGTGAGATTATTCAAGGCTTTGCAGTGGCGATTCGTGCAGGGGCAACTAAAGCCGTTTTTGATAGCACCATTGGCATTCACCCTACGGCGGCAGAAGAGTTTGTGACCATGCGCAAACCTGCCGTGTCACATCAGTAGATTTAAATTATTGACCAAAACCTTTACCGCTGCGTGAGCCTGTTTGATAGTCTTTATCGCCAGGCAAGATGCAGCGGCCAAAGCCAAAAAAAGTACCTTGGCTACCTGCTGGGCAATTTGCCGCTGGGTCTAGTTTGATGGCAATTTCTTTGGCAGCTGCGGCCTTTTGTGCATTAACAAATTCCCATTTTCCATCGGCATGCAAAATCACTTTTTCGCCTGAGTTGGTGAGTGCCTCAATGTCTGGGTGAGCATCAGCCGCGTGCGCACTGGGTAAGCTGAAGCAAATACCAATTAGCAGCAGTGCTATCAATGTAGTATCGCTTTTTAAGACATTTTTAAGCATAATTTTCTCCAAGTTAATGCGACGTTAAAACTTGCCGTGCATCTGCACTAGTTTTTTCAATTCAGGCACGCACGATCCGCACTCGGTGCCGCACTTGA
>JAZKDM010000091.1:0-7038 GCA_040387535.1 Pseudomonadota bacterium
TCCAATCGGTTTGTTTAAATACAGACCCTGTTTGTAATAGCCAATTTTGTTTTAAGCTTTCAATGGTGGCGGTTCTGGCGGTTAAGTTGGCTGCATCTTGCTGCAAAATATCGCCAGTAAAGTTTAAATCCACCGTGCTTACTAAGGTAGGCTTGCCAGGGTTTACCAAAAACTTGGCCTGAGAAACGCCAGCGTTAGTATCAATAGACGGTGTAATTTCGGGTGAAAAATAGCCTTCTGTAGCCAGTAAATCGGCAATCGCTTGTGGCGTTGCTTGATACAATCGCAACCATTCGGTGGGCGACATGCGTGGGTTATCGCGCCACTTTACAATATCCAAATGCTGTTTTAACAAATCTGTTAATAGCGTATTTTCGTCAAATTTTTGGGCTTCGCTTGGCTTTGAAGCCTCAGTAGCTTGCGTTTGGCTTGGGCTTGCTTGCGCATTTTCCAGCACCGAAATTTCAACGCTGTAATTACCTACTGCGGCATGCAAAGTCGTACAAAATACGCTAATCATGCTTATCACCAACCATAAAAGGTAATGCTGGCTGCTATGCCGCATACTTCAATTGTAATTGCACTGTTTGCAAGCCTTTGTATTCATTGGCTTCTAGCGTGTATGCGGCAGAAACTTGCTCTGGCAGAAATTCATGCTGATTAAAGTAAATCGCATCAAAGCGTTTTTGGTCTTTTTCCAGTATCAGTTTAAGGTGCTTTTCACCCACAACACGCTGGTTAATCACTTGAAATTCGTCAAAAAACAAGGGCTGCTGAAAACCCTGCCCCCACACTTGCTTGGCTAATAACTGCGCCGTTTGCAAGCTCACTTCATGGCTTTGCAAACCGCCATCGGTTTCCATCACCGCTTGCAAATCGGTTTCGGTTATCAAACTTTTAACCACCGCCTCAAACGCGGCTTCAAAAGCCAAAAAATCAGCTTGTTTAATCGTTAGGCCTGCCGCCATGGCATGGCCGCCAAATTTAACAATCAAATCAGGGTGGCGTTTGGTGACTAAATCCAGCGCATCGCGCAGGTGTAAGCTACTAATAGAACGGCCAGAGCCTTTTAGCAAGCCATCATTTCCTTCTGCAAACACAATCGCTGGGCGGTGATAACGCTCTTTTAAGCGCGAAGCCAAAATACCAATCACGCCTTGATGCCAGTCGGCGTTAAATAAGCTAATGCTAAATTGCGCACTAACGGCGATATCTTCCAAAATCGCCAAGGCGCTGTCTTGCATATCGGCTTCAATATTGCGGCGTTCCATATTAAGCTCATGCAAGGTTTGCGCTTTTTGTACAGCATCCGCGGCATCCTCAGCCAACAAGCAGGCAATACCCAGCCGCATATCATCTAATCTGCCAGCGGCATTTAAGCGCGGTCCCACATAAAAACCTAAATCTTGTGCTGATGTTTTAGTTGGCTCGCGCCCTGCTACTTGCAGCAATGCGGTAATGCCTGCGGCGCAAGCGCCAGCGCGGATACGGCGCAAACCTTGCTCTACCAGAATGCGGTTATTGGCGTCCAATTTGACTAAGTCGGCTACTGTTCCCAGTGCGACCAAATCTAATAAAGCACTCAAGTTAGGCTCTGGCTGGTTGTCAAAAACTCCACGCTTGCGCAACTCGGCTCGTAGGGCCAATAACACATAAAACATCACGCCCACACCTGCCAGATTTTTGCTTTTAAAATCGCAACCATGCTGATTGGGATTCACAATGCAAGCGGCTTGCGGCGTTATGTCACCTGGTAAATGGTGGTCGGTAATCAACACTTGCATGCCTAATTGATTAGCCGCCAATACGCCATCGTAACTTGCAATGCCGTTATCAACTGTTACTAATACATCTGGCGACATAGTAAAAGCCAGCGCCACAATTTCAGGCGTTAAACCATAGCCGTATTCAAAGCGATTCGGTACTAAAAAGTCTATCTCACTAGCCGAATTTAATACTTGAGAAAACAGTCGTAAGCCTTTTACCGCCACCGCGGTAGCTGTTGCGCCATCGGCATCGTAATCGCCTATCACCAATATTTTTTTATTCGCGACAATGGCTTCTGCCAACAAGACAGCCATCTGCGTGCTGTTGGTGAGTTGTTCTGGCGGAATAATATGCGCCAATGTGGTTTCTAATTCGCTGGCATGCTCAACCCCGCGTGCCGCGTAAAGCCGCGCTAGCAAAGGGCTTTCGCCTGCGGTAATCAGCGTATCGACTATGGATTGATTAAAACGACGTGATTTGATTTGCATAAGACCTATTTATTTAATTGCGCTAGCTGACCACCACCAAAGCACCAAATGCTATTCACAATGGGCAGCCGCTTTTTTTCACGCGCTGTATTCACGGGGTGCTCAAACAGCAACATTTGCAACTCGTTTTGAAAACTGGCCCAAGCGCCCGCACCTTTACCCGTTGGCAAAAAGGAGTTTATATCTTGGTTAATCGCTTTCCGCGGATGAACGGTTGCAATATCAGGGTTTTGCTGTAAGCGCAAAAACCATTGTTGTTGATGCCAGAAAAACTGCATGCCATCGGCAGCAAAATGTGTGTTCAAAGTACGCGTTAAAGCTTCGGCCTCTTCTAAATCTAACTGTAAAGGTACTGGCCCTGCCAAGCTAAAGCTATCGCGCTGCAGCACTAAATGTACTGGCGCGGCATAAAGCCAATAAGCGTTATCAGGCTGGTTACCAGCTTGCTGCCAAGCCAGTGCGGCATGGGGCAATTTAGGCTGAAATATTTTTTTAATGAATGCAAACATAGGCAAGCATTTTAACACTGCATTGTTTATAACTCATGTTTATGCCTTTTTATTTGGCGGCTATTTAAGCCAAGTTTACTTAGCTTTTGCGCATAAAAAAGCCGTATCGTTAATGCCGATACGGCTTAAACTCTTAAATCAAATTACCAATATTGACGATCTTTATTTTTGCGGTGCCCATAAGCATTACCACGGCCACGCTTGTCGTTTCTATCGTTACCCCATCTGTCATTATCCCAGCCCGCAGGTTGATAGCTCACATTAGAGATATAACCACCTGACCTTACCGCTACTTGCACAGGCACATAACGGCCTGGGTCTCTATCCATCACGGTTGAATATTGGCGACCATTGTATTCATAGTTCACCAAATAACCGGCATTAATGTTTTGCCAATTATCCACTGTGACACAACGCTCTACTGGGCGGGTTTCTACGCGCTCACGGCCATAACCTTGGCGATTATTGTCTACTCGGTCACCAATAATGGCACCCACACCAGCACCAACCGCAGCGGCTGCTACACGGCCACTACCACGGCCAACCGTGTTACCCAACAAACCACCAGCAACACCACCAATAATGGCACCGCCTAATGAGCGCTGTGGCGCCTCATAATAACTTTCGCGCACATATTCGGTACGACATTCTTGGCGTGGACTATTCACGCGCTCAATTTGTGGGCTTACTGAAATCACCCGTGCGCGGTCTTCATAATCATCATTCGCCAAAGTTGGCATTGAAACCGTTGCCGCAATTAAACCCAATAATAATGTTTGACGCATTTTCAATCTCCTGTTTTGTCTCTGCTTCATTTAAAGCTGTGCAGATGATTACTCAAACGCCTTAAAACCCCGTTTGCCGACCGCCATTTGTTAATAACTTGTAACTAATGATTTTACGTAGATTGGTCATTTTTAATCATTTGTCAGTAATTTCAATCAATTGCGACCAATGTAACGTTATTCAATTTAACGTTACTCAATGTAACTTCAGTCACTGTAGATAAAAAATATCCGCCTATAGTCACGTTAACCCTGCAAAAACGCAGAATTAAAAAAAGGAATTTTGTATGAAAAACGCTAGATTAGCTTTTACGGGCGCCGCATTAATATTTGCCAACTTTGCACTGGCGGGCGAATTTGCAGACCATTGCACTAATGGTTTATCTAAAGGCGCCTTACACAAAACCAATTGTGCGATTAACGAATTGTATAAAGGCAAAACCTACTGCTTTAGCAATGAAGGTGCGCGCGATTCATTCTTATTCGACCAAGATGGCATGATAGAAAAAGCGGCTACGTTTTATGCCGCTAACAAAGAAGTTGAGCGGGAAAAAATTACACAAGACAGCGCCATGCAGCAAATCAACAGCAAAAGCTGCGATTTAAGCAATAAAGATGCGGGTTACTTAATTTTTAATGGTTTAGATTTAAGCCATTGCAATATGCAAAACATCAGCTTTTTTGGCGCGGAATTAAAAGGCGCTAAATTAACAGGCGCTAATCTTAAAGGTGCTTATTTAAATTTAGCACGTTTAGAAAATGCCGATTTCACCAACGCAGATTTAAGCAACGCCACTATTTTTCAAGCGATTTTTGATAAAACCAACTTTAAAGGCGCTAACCTTTCAAACGCCCGCATGATAGGCTCTTTAGGCAAAGTAGATATGAGCGGCGCTAATATCAGCAAAGGCCGTTTTGGCTTAGATGTTGGCAATCAGCCCATGGGACAAATGAAATTTGATTCGATTGGTGGTAATTTTGCAGGCGCTAATTTTGAAAATGCCGATTTAAATATTGCCGCTTTTAGTTTTGCCGACTTAAGCAATGCCAATTTACGCGGCGTTAATTTATACCGTGCCGATTTGGTTAAAGCTAATTTAACAGGTGCGGATTTAACTGGTGCTAATTTAACCGATGCTGATGTAGATGATGCTAATTTTAAGGACGTAAAAGGCTTAAATACGGTTAAAGGTTTTGATACGGTAAAAGGCAAATGTACCGATTGCAAAGTAATGGCAGCAACCAGCGAAAGCAAAAGTAGCGAAAACAAAAGCATGGCAGAAGCCGATGAGCCAGTGAGCATGGCAGCAGCCAAACAAGCAGCGGCTTGCAGGATGCAGGCAATGCCTAGCCATTAATCAACTTTAAAGGGCGGTTAAGTACATTGTTAACCGCCGCTTAATAATGCTTAGCCTTGTTGAATATTATCTTCAGTGATGCCACAGCGACGGTTAAGCGGCACAGCAACATCAATCAATTTGGGCTTAGGTAAATTAAGCGCCGCCATCATGGCAATAAAGGCAATACGTGATTGATTGGCCAACCTTGGATTGATGGCTTTTTCTTGCCCTACACAACTCACGCGCTTGCCATGGTAATCGTGCCCTGGGTAAATCAAGGTTTCATCTGGCAGACTAAATATTTTGTGTGTAATGCTGTCAAATAAAGTGCCTGCATCACCGCCCTGAAAATCCGTGCGTCCGCAGCCGTTAATTAATAAAGCATCCCCTGTAAAAACACGGTCATGCCACAAATAAGAAACGCTACCAGGCGTGTGACCGGGTGTGGCGATAACTTTAATTGATTGTTGTCCAAGCCTTAGAATATCGTTATCTTTTAATTGCAAATCGGCTGTTACTGCGCCACATAAGGCACTAACGCCCGTTTGAGCGGCCAACTTTTCGCGCAACTGCCCACTAGCAGTAATGTGATCGGCATGCACATGCGTTTCAAGTGTGTATTTTAATTGAGCCTTTTCAGCTTTTAATATAGCCAAATACACCTCAATCTGGCTGGCCACTGGGTCAATTAACAGCGCCTCATGCGAGTCTTCATCCATTATAAAATAAGTGTAAGTAGACGATTCTGTATCAAACAATTGCTTAAACATGCTTTTACCCCCCTTGATTTAAATTGGCTGTCCAATTTAGGTATTTAATTTTAAAATTATATTGAATTATAATATATATTTTTATATAATATTTAAATATTAATTGTAAGCACATTAAAAAATGAATCAAATTAGCAATCCAAACTTTGAAACAGCCAGCGCAATGGATTTCAATGAATTGCGCGCCTCTGCCGATAAAGCCTGTAACTTGATGAGAGTAATGGCGAATGCCGATCGATTAATGTTGTTATGCCTGCTATCTCAGGGCGAACAATCGGTGGGAGAAATCGAACGTATTTTAGATATTCGCCAACCCACACTATCGCAACAACTGACTGTGTTGCGCGAAGCGGAATTAGTCGCAACTCGCAGAGAGGGCAAAAGTATTTTTTACCGCATCTCTAGTCAATCGGCTATGGCCGTGATGCAGGTTTTGCATCAAGAGATTTGCAAAAAATAAACCAGTCAATAAAGGACATATGATGACTATTCAAATCACTCAACACTCCCCCGAATTTAGTACTGCGCCGCAAATACAAGTGGAAGATGTAGCCGAAATTGCTCAACTTGGCTTTAAAACCATTATTAATAATCGCCCTGATTTAGAAGGCGGCGCCGAACAACCCACTAGCGACCAAATTAAAAAAGCGGCCGAAAAATTGGGTTTGGCTTATTTCTACATTCCTGTTGTGCCAAACAATATTCAAGCTAACCAAATCGCCGATTTCAGCAGTGCGTTTGCTTTAGCGGCCAAGCCAGTATTAGGATTTTGCCGCACAGGTAACCGCGCCAGTAGCTTATACAAAGCTGCACAAGGTGATAGCAACACAGCAGCAAAGTCGCCCTTTCAAGCGTTTAGGCAGTGGCTGCAAAGCAAATGCTTAATCACGCGCTTATTCAAATTTTGCAAAGCTAAATTAGCTTAAATAATCGCAACCTTTTTAGAAAAATAAAAATATGACGCCTTTAAAATCGAATGTATTTGATGTAGTGATTGTTGGCGGTGGCGCCGCAGGCTGCGCAGTTGCCGCAAGCTTAATCAAGCGCAACAAGCAAATGAATATTGCCATTATTGAGCCTTCATCTCAGCATTACTATCAACCGTCTTGGACGCTAGTAGGCGCTGGCGAGTTTGATGTGGCCAAAAGCGTGCGCAATATGGCGAATTGCATTCCCAAGGGCATTACTTGGCTGCAAGCGGCTGCCACGCAATTTGAACCCAATAATCATCTGGTCATAACGGATAATTTAGGTAGCATTCAATATCAACAATTAATTGTAGCGGCTGGTATAAAACTAAATTGGCATGCCATTAAAGGCTTGCCAGAAACCCTAGGCAAACATGGCGTTACTTCAAACTATCGCTTTGATTTAGCGCC
>JAZKDM010000092.1:0-5763 GCA_040387535.1 Pseudomonadota bacterium
GCCGCACCACCTGCTTGGGCAATGTTGGTAGCGGTGATTGGCGTTTTATGGCTTTTATTACCACGCGGTTTTCCGCAGCGCTGGCTGGGTTTTGTGCTATTAATGCCTTTGTTTTTAGTACCCACCAAAAAGTTGGATACAGGCGCCATGCAAGTAAGCGTTTTAGATGTGGGGCAGGGCTTGAGCGTGGTGGTTAAAACAGCCAATCATGTGCTGTTGTACGATGCTGGCAGTCGCTACTCAAGCCAAAATGATGCGGGTAGCCGGATTGTGCTGCCTTATTTGCGCGGGGAAGGTGTTAGCAAGTTGGATGGCTTTGTTGTCAGCCATAACGATAGTGATCATAGCGGTGGTGCGGCATCGGTTTTAGCGCAAATGCCTGTAAGTTGGCTGGCGACCTCTTTTGAAATGCCAAAGGATTGGCAGGCTAAAAAGCACATTAAATGTTTTGCTGGGCAGGCTTGGCATTGGGATAGCGTGAAATTTGAAATGCTAAATCCCAGTTTAGATAGTTATGCCAACGATGACATTAGCGACAATAATCGTAGCTGTGTATTAAAAATCACAAGTCAATTTGGCCGTATTTTACTCACGGGCGATATTGAAAAATCGGCAGAAGCAGCATTGCTGCAAGCCAATGAAGAATCGGATGCCAATAAATTGGCAAGCGATGTGATGATTGCACCGCATCATGGTAGCAAAACTTCATCTACCAGCGATTTTGTGCAAGCGGTGAACGCCAAGCAAGTTATTTTTACTGTGGGTTATTTAAATCGATTTAAACATCCAAAACCGATGATTGAAGCGCGGTATAGCACAAGTGGCGCAAAGGGCTTTCGCTCAGATTATCACGGTGCACTACAAATTAACTTTACAAAAAATCAGCTGCCAAACATAGAATCGTGGCGGCAAAAGCTACCTAAATATTGGCATGATTCATATCAAACAAAGGTCGAGTAGTGTCTAGAGTAATGCAACTTGAACTTGCTGAAAACGCCGCTTCAAGCTAAAGTAATAGCAGTTTTTAAAAACATAAGGAGTTTTGCTGTGTGGGAAATTATTCTGGCCGCTGGCTGGCCAATTTGGCCTTTAATTATTGCTTCAATTATTGCGTTGGCCATTATCGTAGAACGCGCTTGGGCCTTACGTACCGAAGTAGTCACGCCAAGTAGTTTATTGCCAGAAGTGCAAAAATGGTTAGGTCAAGGCGGCGTCACCAAAGAAACACTGACTAAACTCGAAAAACACTCCTTGTTAGGTGAGGTATTTGCAAGCGCATTAGCTAACAGCAAAAATTCTCGCGAAATCACCAAAGAGGCGATTGAAGAAACAGGCCGTGCCGTAGCACATAAATTAGAGCGTTATTTGCCAACCTTAGGCACCATCGCAACGGTTGCGCCTTTATTAGGTTTACTGGGTACCGTTATCGGTATGGTGGAATTATTCGGCTCATTTACCAATAGCGGCCACGACGTTGCGCAGTTTGCGCGTGGTATTTCTGTGGCACTTTACAATACAGCGGCGGGTATTGTGGTGGCAGTGCCGGCCATGATTGCTTATCGCTATTTCCGCGCAAAAGTAGATGGAATTTTGGTGGATATGGAACAGCAGGCGATTAAGTTGGTAGAGATACTACATGGCGAACGCAAGTAACTTTTAGGAATTCGTTTGAAATCGATCTAATACGGCGTTATTTTTGTTTGTCGTACTAGACGTACTGCCTACACAAAAATGCCTTGTCTTAGAACGATTTGAAACAAATTCTAGATTTGAAATTGTTTTAAGTGATTTGGCAGTAAAAGGAAAAATATGAATTTTCAACGTGGTAAAAGGCACGAAGAGCTAGAAATGAATCTAGTGCCATTGATTGATGTGCTTTTGGTAATTATTATTTTCTTGGTGGTCAGCGCGACTTTTTCGCGTACTAGTGAATTACAAATTAATCTACCAACGGCAGAGGCCAGCAGCCCGCAAGATAAGCCATTGATTATTACAGTAGAAGTGGATGCAAGCGGCCGCTATGTGGTGAATGGTAATGCAGTGGATAATGGCAGTATTAATGATATTTCTAGTGCATTGGTTAAAGCGGTTGGCAATGGTAAAGAGCCTACAATTGTGATTAATGCCGACGCAAAAGCCACGCATCAATCGGTTGTTAACGTGATGGAAGCCTCTAGATTAGCCAATTACACGCATATTACATTTGCCACACAAGTAGGGTCAGGCATTTAATTACTTTCAGCTATATTTCTTTTAACCATTTTTGATAGCCAGCGCCAATTATCATTGTGCGTTGGTTTAGATTGATTAAACTTAATTGATTGATTAATTTGACCATTTTTTTTGAATTTTCTACTAAAGCGACTTCACCATCACTTTCTCACACCAAATCGACTGAATAATTAAATGTCGAAATCCTCACGCAAAAAAGAAGCCATTCCGCATATTGCTAACGCAAAATTATTGTATTTGCGTTTGTTTCGCTACGCTTGGCACTATAAAACCTATTTCATTATCAGCATTTTGGCGCTGGTTGTCTTATCTGCCAGTAATACAGGTTTTTTAGCGCTAATCAAACAAGTTACCGATGAAGGTTTTGTCAAACAATCGCCAGACCAAATCTATAAATTGCCGCTAATGCTGTTTGGGCTAATGGCCATTAGAGCGTTATCAGGTTTTGTTTCGCTGTACTACATGCGCTGGATAGCACGTCATGTGGTGGAAGTGATTAGAAATGAAGCTTTTTCAAAATTAATGCTGTTACCTGTTAGCTACTTTGATGCTGGTTCTTCCAGCGTGATTGTTTCTAAGCTCACCTACGATACTGAGCGCTTATCCATCGTTTCTACTCGCGTGGCTTTATCGGTTATTCGTGATGCGTTAACTGCTGTTGGTTTGCTGGGTTATATGCTGTATTTAGATTGGAAATTAACACTCATATTTGCAGTAGTTACGCCGCTAATGGCACTTTACTTGCGCAAAATGACACCAAAGTTGCGCGCCAGCGCCAAGCGCGTGCAAGAATCCATGGGTGATATGACCAAAGCGGCAGAAGAGGCGATTGCAGGCCAGCGTATTGTCAAAATTTTTGGCGCAGGCGAGTATGAAGTGAATCGTTTCGGCAAAATCGTTGGCAATAATCGCCATATTGAATTACGCCTTACACGCATATCTGGCTTAAATAGCTTGGTGATTGAGTTGCTGGCGGCAACCGCCTTGGGCTTGGTGGTTTATTATGCTGTCGGTACCTTTAGTGCAGGCGAGTTCGCCGCCTTTGTTGGCGCTTTGCTTATGCTGATTACGCCGATTAAGCATTTAACGGCGGCCAATGAAGAGTTTCAAATTGGTTTGGCGGCGGCACAAAGTGTGTTTGAGGTGATGGATAGCGCAACTGAAATGAATGATGGCGAAAAAACCATTGCGCGTGCTAAAGGCGAAATAGAATTTAAAAATGTAAGCCTACGTTACGATAGTGCCAAAAAGCTGGCCTTAGATAATCTGAGTTTTACTATTCAACCAGGCGAAAAGCTGGCGTTAGTAGGGCGCTCTGGCGGTGGTAAAACCACGCTGGTGAATTTGCTACCGCGTTTTTATGAGCTGCAACAAGGCTTTATTCTGCTGGATGGTGTGGATATTCGCGCTTTAGAAATTAAAAATTTGCGCAGTCAATTTGCCTTAGTTAGCCAAGATATTGTGCTGTTTAACGATACGGTTTTTAATAATATCGCCTATGGAGCTTTGCGTAACGCAACTGAGGCAGAAGTTATTGAAGCCGCCAAAGCCGCTCATGCGTGGGATTTTATTCAGCAATTGCCAGAAGGCTTGCAAAACGAGATTGGTGATAGAGGCGTGCGCTTATCGGGTGGCCAGCGTCAACGCATTGCAATTGCCCGCGCCATTCTTAAAAATGCACCCATTCTGTTGCTGGATGAGGCAACTAGCGCGCTGGATACCGAGTCGGAGCAATTTGTGCAGGCAGCTTTAGATACGCTGATGCAAGGCCGTACCACGATTGTGATTGCGCATCGCTTAAGCACGATTGAAAACGCGGACAGAATTTTGGTCATGGATCATGGCAAAATTGTAGAGTCTGGCTCACATCAAGATTTAATTGGTCAAAATGGATACTACAGCAAGCTATATCAAAAAGAGTTTGATTAGCCATATCCAATTGCCAATATGACCCTCACTCAAGAAATCATTCATCAAGCGTGGCGCAAAAAAAACGCACTATTTTATTGGGTGCTGGTGCCGCTGTCTTGGGTGTTCGCGCTAATCAGTTCATTAAGGCGCTGGGCTTATCGTTTGGGCATACTAAAATCCCATGCGCTATCGGTTCCAGTGATTATTGTCGGCAATATTCATGTTGGTGGCAGCGGTAAAACGCCAGTTGTCATTTGGTTGGTAGAGCAATTAAGGCAACAAGGCTATCAGCCAGCCGTGATTAGTCGCGGTTATGGTGGCAGCGCAAAACTACCTACTCCAGTTTACGCCAGTAGCAATCCCAAGATTGTTGGCGATGAGCCTGTGTTGATTGCTAACAGATGTGATTGCCCGATATTTGTAGGTGCAGATCGCGTGCATGTGGGGCTAGAGTTGTTAAAAGCACATCCTAGTTGCAATGTGATTATTAGTGATGATGGCTTGCAGCATTATCGTTTAAAGCGCGATATGGAAATTGCCGTGATTGATGCCGAAACTTATTTAAATAACGCGCGCCTGTTGCCAGCGGGCTCTTTAAGAGAACCCATGCGTCGCTTGCGCAAGGTTGATGCCATCATTAAAAATGGACATGAAAGTGCTGAGTTTGAGCATTCAGCATCGGTCACCGATGCCTATCAAATGCAATTAATAGGTACCCAGTTTTATAATTTAATTGACCCCGAGATAAAAGCCAGCGCTGTATACTTTAAACGTAAAATCATCAAAGCTATCGCAGGCATCGGCAACCCAGCGCGTTTTTTTGAGCACTTACGCCAATTAGGTTTAAACTTTTCATCTTCTAGTTTTGAAGACCATCATGCATTTACGGCTGCAGATTTGGCTCAAATGGAATGTGATGTGTTGTTGATGACAGAAAAAGACGCCGTAAAATGCAAGCCATTTGCACAGCACAATCATTGGGTATTGCCAATTGAGGCAAAGATAGACGGCGACTTGATGCAGTTAGTATTGAAAAAATTGCAAAAAAGTGCACATTAAGTATTAAACTCAATATCAAACAATTGATATAAAAGGTATTCATATGGATTCTAAATTACTCAATATCTTAGTCTGCCCCGTTACTAAAGGGCCTTTAATTTTTGATAAAAAAAACAATGAGCTTATCTCTAAATCGGCACGCCTAGCTTATCCGATTCGCGATGGTATCCCCGTCATGCTGCAAGAAGAAGCCAGAAAAATTGGTCCTGATGAAAAAATCGGTGCGGAAGAAAAAGTTTCGCCTTAAACTTTTGACAAAGTGATTTAGGATATTTTCATGAGTTTTAAAGTAGTGATTCCAGCACGCTATGCCAGCACACGCTTGCCTGGTAAGCCTCTATTAGATATTGCTGGCAAACCCATGGTGATACGCGTGGCGGAGCAAGCGGCAAAAAGTGGTGCCAATGAGATTGTGATTGCTACCGACTTTGAGAAAATCAGCCATATAGCCGCGCAGCATGATATTAAAGCCGTAATGACACGTATTGATCATGCCTCTGGCACCGATAGAATCGCTGAAGTGGCCGATAAGCTAAACTGGGCGGATGACGACATTGTAGT
>JAZKDM010000093.1:0-4445 GCA_040387535.1 Pseudomonadota bacterium
CATTGGTTTTACCCTCTAAAAACAGCGCGGCCATATTCACATCGTGTGCGTAATCCTCTGCCGAAATATAATCCACACAAGGTGCAGTGCAACGCTCAATTTGGTATTGCAAACAGGGACGGCTACGATTGGCGAAGACGGTGTTTTCGCAAGTACGTAATTTAAAAACTTTTTGTAAAAGCTGAATACTTTCGCGCACCGCTACACTATTAGGAAAAGGGCCGAAATAGCGCGAACCTTTACGCTGCGCGCCGCGATGAAAAGCCAAGCGAGAGAACTTATCGCCAGTAAGGGTGATATAAGGATAAGACTTGTCATCGCGAAACAGCACGTTATAACGCGGCATCAAACCTTTGATGAGATTATTTTCTAACAGCAAAGCCTCTGCTTCGCTACGCGTGACCGTCGTTTCAATCTTAACGATATTACTCACCATCATGCGCGTGCGCGGACTGGGTAAGTTTTTATTAAAATAGCTAGAAACGCGCTTCTTAATATCTTTCGCTTTGCCGACGTAAATCACTTCATCGGTGGCGTTAATCATGCGATAAACGCCCGGCAAATTGGGCAAGTTTTTTAAAATGGGCTTGGGATCAAACATGCTAATATTTTAGCACCGACTCAGCTATTTCTATTCGCGTCATTCATCCAACAATTGCCCGCCTATCGCCCAATCTTCATACGCCACTTCTTCAAAAGTAATGTAGGTATAAGATTTTGGCTTATGCGCCACGCGCTCTAAAGTTTCGGTGATTTCTTTGGCGATTTGGGCTTTTTGTTCGCGGGTGACGGTGCCTGCAAGTTTGATATTGACGTATGGCATATTAACTCTCCTTTAATTAAACAATTAATGATGATGGTGCTGTGAATGTTTATTTGAGCCAGAGCTTAACGTTAGCCGAATATCGTTGGCTAATTTTAATGTCACCACCAATATTAAGGCCGAAATCAGTAGCGATAAAATGGGATCTGCCGCCAGCCAGCCTGTGAAGTAAATCACGGCACCTGCCAACAATGCCGCCACCGAGCCTAGCAAATCACCCAACACATGCAACAATGCAGCGCGATGATTCAAATTTTCGTTTGCGCCATGATGATGCGCTTGATGGTGCAAGCGCTTTGCAACAATGATATTGATGATTAAGCCCACCAGCGCAATCAGCATCACATAGCCGCCTGTCACATCAGGTGGATTTTTTAAGCGCTGAATCGCCTCAAACACAATCCAAGCAACCACGGCAAACATCAGCGCTACATTAATGATAGATGCCCAAATTTCGATACGACTTTGGCCAGATTCATGTTTTGTTGATGAATTTTTTTGCGTCTGACTGGCCGCAAACCAAGCCAGCGCCAGCGCAAACACATCTGAAAACATATGCCACGCATCACCTAATAAGGCCAGTGATTGTGTCCAAATACCGCCTGCAAACTCAATGACGGCAAATGCTAAAATCAGAAAAAATGGAACAGCGAATGGGTTGCCATGAGAATGGCTATGATCGTCTGACTGCTGGTTATTCAATTCTTGACCTTAATAAACGCGTTGAAAATACACTTAATTATTTAAAGAATCATACAAGAAAATACGGCTTTGCCTCTATAATTTTGCCATGCCATCTTTGACCGTTTTAATATGTTAAGTTACCGCCACGCCTTTCACGCAGGCAATCATGCCGATGTTTTAAAGCATTACGTGCTCAACCTTGTGCTAGATTATTTTAATCAAAAAGAAGCGCCATACTTTTACATTGACACGCATGCAGGTGCCGGCATGTATGCATTAAGCAGTGAATTTGCACAAAAAAATGCTGAGTTTGAAACAGGTATTGCGCGTTTAATCCATGCAAAAAAACTGCCACAATCATTGGCCGATTATGTGGCGATGATTCAACAATTGAATCAAAACAATCGTTTAGCTTTGTACCCTGGCTCACCCAAAATCGCCGATTCACTAATTCGCGCTGCAGACAAGATACGACTTTTTGAGCTGCACCCTAATGATTACGCCTTATTACTGCAAAACTTTAGCAATGAGCATGGCAAATTAGACAATGCCGTTAAAGTGAGCCAGCAGGATGGCTTTGCAGGCTTAAAAGCCTGCTTACCACCCCCAACCAAGCGTGCCGTGGTATTGATCGACCCACCTTATGAGCTAAAAGAGGATTATCAGCGTGTGGTGGATTGCATACAAGATAGCTTAAGGCGCTTTGCCACTGGCACTTTTATGGTTTGGTATCCATTATTACAGCGGCCCGAACCCACGCAAATGCTGGCTGATTTAGCAAAACTAAATCTTAAAAATTGGCTAAATATTCAGCTGACTGTGCAAGCACCCAGCGCAAAAGGCTTTGGCATGCACGGCAGCGGTATGTTTATAGTGAATCCACCTTATATTTTACCCAAGCTACTTAATGAATCCATGCCGATTCTAAGCAATTTATTAAGCTTGGATGACACGGCGAATTACACACTCACAAGCCACATAACATAAGGTAAAATGCGCTCTGCGCTTTTAGACTAATTTAGGAAACTCATGCAAACCAAAACCAAACCAACTTCAGGCGAATATAAACAGGGCAGCATTATGTCCAATATTTTATTTGGTAGCCGCTGGTTGCAATTGCCGCTTTATTTAGGTTTGATTATCGCGCAAGCCGTTTATGTGTTTTTCTTTGGCGTAGAGCTGGTGCATTTAGTGCAAAAAGCCACTCAACTGGTTGAAGCCGATATCATGTTGATTGTATTGGGTTTAATTGATGTGGTGATGATTTCGAACTTGCTGATTATGGTGATTGTGGGTGGTTACGAAACATTTGTTTCGCGTCTAAATCTAAGCGGTCACCCAGACGAACCTGATTGGTTATCACATGTGAATGCTAATTTGCTAAAGGTAAAATTGGCAACAGCGATTATTGGTATTTCATCGATTCATTTGCTAAAAACGTTTATTAATGCCGAAAACTTAACCGACAAAGTAATGATGTGGCAGACGATTATTCATATAACGTTTGTTTTATCAGCGGTTGCAATCGCTTACATCGACAAATTAATGACGCACAGCGAAATCAATCATTCATAGAAAAAATTAATATAAGTACTGAATAGTAGGTGCGTTTGCTTCAGTCAAGCGCACCGAAAAATTGTGTACAGCAATAGTTTTTTCGTTTTCTGTTTTAATAATCACCCGCCAATCGCCAGCTGCTGGATTGGTTTTATAGGTGTAGCCTCTAAAGCCATCGTAGCGGCCGCCGTTAACGCTAAAGCTGGCGCGCGATTGCAATACCCAGCCTTGTTTGGTGTGGCGTTGCCAATCGTGAAACAGCTTGGTCTTTAAGCCTGCTGGAGCAAAGATGCTTGAAAAGCAATAAATACGCTCCCCGCCTTTCACCTCTAAATCATCGCTAGTTTTACGCCAAAACACCCACCAAGAGGATTTTTGCTGGCTTAGCTGATACTTTCCATTTGTTTTTTCGATTGAATAAGCCATGGCAATATCGCGCTTAACCAATGGCACTGGGGGAATCATATCCACCGCATAAGCTAACATTAATAAACCTGCAATCACTGAAACCGGCCAAATACTGCCTAAGTGATTAGGCGTTTTTGTGTAAAGCCAATAAGCAAGCATTGCCCCCAATATCGTGCTTAAGTAAAACCAAACACTCAGTACGCTGCCCAAAATAAACGGCAAAGCAAAGTTGAATAGCAACATAGCGCACAAACCAAACAGTGCCCAGCTGACGGTAAAGCGCCTGTATTGATCTTCTAAAAATTCGTTTGCAACCAGCAAAGCCCCTAAAAACAAACACATCAGCCAAGCCAGCCAATGGCTAGAGCTTTTAAAATATAAAATAAAAAGCGCGCTTAAAAGGCTACCAAATAAAAATTGCAGTAAAAAATAGGGCCAGCGCGAAGTGACAAGGATATATAGGCGACTGGGTAGCTTGGCTTCATCCGCCAGAATAAAGCTAGGGCGGCTGGTAATAAACAGAATCAAAGCGGCCGCTAATAGATAACCCGCAAAGATGATTAAATCCGTTGCCGCGACATTGCGGCCAATGGTCAACGCATCCCAAATAAAGCCAGCCGCGAAGAAAATCGCTGGCAGGTAATCACCCAGCTTGCTGATGCGATTAGATATATTGCGCAATAATATAGCCAATAACGATACCTATAATGAGTGAGATGGTGAGCCCACGGTAAGTCAGCACATCTTTGCTATAGCCGCGCTTGATGGCGATGTACGAAATCACATAGCCCACCGCGTTTAGCAACCAAATAAAGCCAATGCTAAGTATTTTGACAAGAATTGGCCCAATAAAGGGTATCAAGCCAATAATTCCAACCAGCCAAGCAAACGCGCCAGATAATAAGCCAATCAATACCGTTGAACCAAAAATCACTTTATGGTCAATATGATAGCGATAGCCCACAAAAACCAA
>JAZKDM010000093.1:4545-7577 GCA_040387535.1 Pseudomonadota bacterium
ACCACTTCAGCAATCGGAATCACTTTTTTGCCGCTGCTTAAGGTATCTAATGCCGCCTTGTATTCTGTCATTTGATCGAAATTTAGATATTTATAAATTTCGGCGGTATTTTGCAACTTACTGCCAATCGTTTCCATATATTCGGCATGGCTAGGCATACGGCCTAATTTGGCGCATACCGCTGCCAACTCGGCTGAACCCAAGTAAACTCGAGCATCTTTACCCATACGGTTATCAAAGTTGCGGGTTGAGGTAGAGAATACGGTGGCTTTATCGGCCACACGCGCTTGGTTACCCATGCACAGGCTGCAACCTGGGATTTCAGTACGCGCACCAGCGATGCCGAATACAGAATAGACGCCTTCATCACGCAATTGCGCTTCATCCATACGCGTTGGCGGCGCAATCCATAAACGGGTTGGAATATTGCCTGTGCCTTCCAGCACTTTTGCCGCCGCGCGATAATGGCCGATATTGGTCATGCAACTGCCAATAAACACTTCATCAATTTTGTCACCCACCACCGCTGACATTGGTTTAATGTCATCTGGGTCATTCGGGCAAGCCACTAAGGGCTCTTTAATCGTTGCCAAATCAATTTCAATAACATGCGCGTATTCCGCATCCGCATCTGGTTGCAACAAGTTAGGCTTAGCTAGCCAAGCTTGCATATTTTCAATACGGCGTTGCAAGGTACGTGCGTCTTCGTAGCCGTTTTCAATCATATTTTGCATCAGCACAATATTAGATTTCAAAAACTCAATCACTGGCGCTTCCGATAATAAAACCGTGCAGCCGTTAGCAGAGCGCTCAGCAGAGGCATCGGCAAATTCAAATGCCTGCTCTACTTTTAAATCAGGCAAGCCTTCAATCTCTAAAATACGGCCATTAAATACGTTCTTTTTGTTGGTTTTTCCGACCGTTAAAGTGCCCTCTTGTATTGCTGCGTATGGGATTGCATTCACCAAATCGCGCAGAGTAATACCAGGCTGCATTTCGCCTTTAAAACGCACCAGTACTGATTCCGGCATATCTAATGGCATAGCACCTGTGGCAGCAGCAAACGCTACCAAACCAGAACCAGCAGGAAAGGAAATACCGATGGGGAAGCGCGTATGTGAATCGCCGCCAGTACCAACCGTATCAGGCAGAATCAAACGGTTTAACCATGAGTGAATTACGCCATCACCTGGGCGCAAGGATACACCACCGCGGCTAGACATAAATTCTGGCAAGCTGTGTTGTAGCTTGATATCCACTGGTTTTGGGTACGCAGCGGTGTGGCAAAAGCTTTGCATAACCAAGTCTGAGCTGAAGCCTAGACATGCGAGTTCTTTTAGCTCATCGCGTGTCATACCGCCAGTGGTATCTTGCGAACCAACTGTGGTTGCTTTTGGCTCACAATAAGTATTTGGGCGTACGCCAGTGCCTTCAGGCAAGCCGCAGGCACGACCCACCATTTTTTGCGCTAGCGTATAGCCTTTGGTTGAAACAATTGATGGGGTTGCTTTAATAAAAATTTCGGTCTCAGGCAAGTTTAAAGCTTTGCGCGCATTGGCTGTCAAGCCGCGGCCAATAATCAATGGAATACGGCCACCCGCGCGCACTTCATCTGGCAAGGTCACAGGGTTTAGCTCAAAAGTAGAGATCACTTCGCCTGTCTCATTCAGCACTTTACCTTCATAAGGGAAAATGGTGATTTCATCACCTGTTTGCATTTTGGATACATCGCATTGAATCGGCAACGCGCCTGAATCTTCTGCGGTATTAAAGAAAATCGGGGCGATTTTTGCGCCTAAAATCACACCACCTGTGCGCTTATTCGGTATATTCGGAATATCATTTCCAATAAACCATTGCACAGAATTAATCGCTGATTTGCGTGAAGAACCAGTGCCGACCACATCGCCCACATACGCCAGTGGCAAACCTTTTTGCTTTAGGGATTCAATTTTAGCTAGGCCATCTGGCATTTTATTCACTAGCATGGCTTTGGCATGCAAAGGAATATCTGGGCGGCTCCAAGCGTCTTGCGCAGGGCTTAAATCATCGGTATTGGTTTCGCCATCCACTTTAAAAACAATCATTTTTAATTGTTTAGCAAGTACAGGCTTGCTGGTAAACCATTCTGCGTTTGCCCAAGATTCCATCAGCTTTTTAGCGTGCGCGTTGCCTGCTTTCATCAATACATCCACATCATGGAATGCATCAAACATTAAAATGGTATTGCTTAATGCAGTCACCGCATGCGCTGCCATTGGTGTGCTTAATAGCTCAACCAAGGCTTGCACGTTGTAGCCACCCAACATAGTACCTAATAATTGCACGGCTTTTTCTGGGCTAATAACAGGTGAAGTGGCAACGCCTTTAGCAATATCTGCCAAAAAAGCGGCTTTCACATAAGCAGCCGTATCTACACCTGCTGGCGTTTGATTTTCCAGCAAGTCTAATAATTGGGCCTCTTCTGATTTGGCTGGATTTTTAAGCAACTCGACCAGCGCAGCGACTTGCTCTGCACTTAATGGCAATGGTGGAAGTTGAACAGCTGCGCGCTCTTGCACATGCGTTTGATAGGCTTTTAACATGATGATTTCAGGCTCGTTAGTAATTAATCGTATTATAAACTAGCCAAAATCGTCAGTCGTTTCACATTTGTAAAATCTTTAAATATGAAACGTTTGAAATTAAAGCTAGTAGGTTTTATCTGTGTATAACTCTTTAGCAAATGGGGTACTGCAACTTTTACCGCTGGCAGAGGCTTCCCATTTATCTAATAAATCTTTTTGGTAATTGCTGCCATGCAGCGCAACCAAATAAGCACGCACCTCAAAAACATCGGCAAAACCGTTTTTATCGGTATCCATTTTAGCGATTTTGTCTTCTACCGTAGGCCCTGTGTATCTGCCGTCTTTATCGGTTAAATAATCGAGTACGCTTGCCGTTTCTGCGCCAGCGGTTTCGGTAACAATTGCAACTTCAACCGCGCTTGCCGCTGTCGCCACAAATAACAGCAACATCGCTGTGGCAGCTTG
>JAZKDM010000093.1:7677-10799 GCA_040387535.1 Pseudomonadota bacterium
GTAATTTCAATCACCTTTTGTTTGGCAATTTTATCTTGCCCTATTTTTTCCTGCCACAGCGCAGGACCCGTTTTATGTACCGATTCTCCTGTCGCGCTTACCGCAACGGTTACTGGCATATCCACCACATCAAACTCGTAAATTGCTTCCATGCCCAAATCATCAAATGCAATCACGCGCGACTTTTTGATGGCCTTGCTCACCAAAAACGCCGCACCACCTACAGCCATTAAATACACAGATTTATATTTTTTAATCACAGCCAGTGCGCCATCGCCGCGCTCTGCCTTGCCAATACTGCCAAGCAAGTTGAGTTGCCCCAGCATTAACTCCGTGTAATCGTCCATGCGTGTTGCAGTCGTTGGGCCAGCTGGGCCTACTGCTTCATCCTTCACCGCATCCACAGGGCCCACGTAATAAATAAAGCGATTGCTCAAATCGACTGGCAGTTTTTCACCTTTTGCCAGCATATTGGCAATACGCTTGTGCGCCGCATCACGCCCTGTCAGGATTTTTCCTGTCAGTAATAATGTTTCACCCGCTTGCCAATTCGCAATATCTGCTTTACTTAAGTTATCTACATTTACCCTTCTGGCTTGTGCGCTTGGCGCCCAATGCACATCTGGGTAAGCATTTAAATCAGGTGGCGTTAATTCCGCCGCACCGCTACCGTCCAATACAAAATGCACATGCCTTGTTGCCGCGCAATTCGGAATAATCGCTACTGGCAGACTAGCCGCATGGGTTGGATAATCTAAAATCTTCACATCCAAAACGGTTGCTAAGCCACCCAAGCCTTGTGCGCCAATGCCTAAATTATTTACTTTTTCAAAAATCTCTAATCGCAATTCTTCAATTCTATTTGCTGCACCTTTTACTTTCAGTTCATGCATATCAATCGGCGCCATTAGCGACTCTTTGGCCATCAGCATGGCCTTCTCTGCACTACCGCCAATGCCAATGCCCAGCATGCCTGGCGGGCACCAACCCGCACCCATTTGGGGCACTACTTCCAATATCCAGTCCACAATTGAATCATTAGGATTCAACATGACCAACTTAGCTTTGTTCTCTGAGCCGCCACCTTTTGCCGCAATACTCACCTCAACTTTGTCGCCAGCCACTAGCGAAACATGCACTACGGCAGGCGTATTATCCTTAGTATTGGCGCGCTTTCCAGCGGGTTCGGTGACTATAGAAGCACGTAATTTATTCTCTGGCAACAAATAAGCACGCCGCACGCCTTCGTTTACCATTTGCTCAACATCTAGCTGAACAATATCAAGGCCTGCATCCCATTTCACCTGCATACCTACTTTAACAAAAGCAACAACAATGCCAGTATCCTGACAAATCGGACGCTTGCCCTCGGCACACATTCTGGAATTGGTGAGTATCTGCGCAATCGCATCTTTTGCCGCAGGCGACTGTTCTAATTTGTAGGCTTCACCCAAGGCTTGAATATAATCAGCTGGGTGATAGTAAGAAATATATTGCAACGCATCTGCGATGCTTTGAATAAAATCGGTTTGTTTAATGGTGGTCATTTTTAATTATCGAGTAGATTTTGCTACTGCAATATTAGGGCTAATGTCTTTACGCAAGATTTTACCATTTTTGGTGCGCGGAAAATCTTTAGCCAAATACACTGTTTTAGGCGTTTTGTATGCCGCCAAGTGTTGTTTACCAAAGGCCAATAAATCGTCTGGATTAGTAGTCGCATCAGGTTTCAAAATCACATAAATCACCACTAGCAGTTTATCTTTTTCAATTTCTTCGCCTACTGCGGCACAATCGGCAACATCAGGGTGGCCTTTATACACACGCTCTATCTCATAGGGTGAAACGCGATAGCCAAAGCTTTTGATAATGTCATCTTTACGGCCTAAAAACCAGATATAGCCATCTGCATCATATTTGGCGTAATCTCCTGTGAAAAAGTAGCCATCATGCTTATATTTTGCCGTTTCTTCGGCTAAATTCCAATAATTCAGAAATACACCTGGGTCGTTTAATGGCACACTAATCATACCTTCTTCGCCCACTGCAACCGCCTCTAAGGTTTCTGGATTAAGCAATTCAATTTTGTGACCTGGCTGTGGAAAACCCGCAGAACCTGGGCGAATCGGGCGAAATTGGCTTTGACTTAAGTAGTAAGAAAACTCACTCATACCAACCGCTTCGTAAATATTCAAGCCAAAACGTGCGTGCCATTGTGTCAGCACTTCATCGGATAAATGCTCGCCTGCGCTCATATAATGACGCATACTTGGCAGCTCGGCTTGGCCAGCAGTGGTCTTTTGTAGCAATTGACGATAAATAGTCGGCACACCAATAAAGATAGTCGCTTGATGTTTTTGAATCAAATCCAGCCATTTTTGCGCATCGTTTTTGCCTTCATGCACAATCACTGTTTTTCCCAAATACAGCGGATCCATCAAACCTGTGCCTAGCACATAGGTCCAATTAAACTTACCCGAATGCATAATGCGGTCAGTTGCGTTGTCAGAATAATTAAACCAATACTGTGCGGCAGGCTGACGGCCAAGCAAGGCGCGGTGCGCATGTAAGACGCCCTTAGGATATCCAGTCGTTCCGCTGGTATAAACCAGGTAAGCAGGGTCTTCTGCTTGTGTGCGATGCGCTTTATCAAATTTGTGCGTCACCGCTAAGCTATTTTCTAAGCCAAGCACATTTAAGTGCGCATGAGGCTGAGTATCAGTAGTTTGCGATAACAGTACATGCTTTAAATTAGGCAAATTCTTCAAATCCGCAACCAGCTGCGGTTCCATCGCATACCACGCAGTAGCATCCGTCACCAGCACCGTTGCGGCTGAATCTTTAGCCAAATAAGCCACTTCTTCAGCTGTTAATAAGGTAGAAGTCGGCACTGAAATCGCACCCATTTTCATGGCGCCTAAAAATGCGATGGGGTAATCCAAACTATTGGGCAAGCGAATCAGCACGCGGTCGCCCACTTTTACGTTTAAATTGCGTAACAATTGCGCAAATTGATCCGTTTTATGCGCCAGCTCGGTGAAGGTAATTTGCGAAGTACCAAGCGCATCGTCTTCTACAATCATGGCAATGTTGTCCGCTTGCGGCGTGCCTAAATGTTTATC
>JAZKDM010000094.1:0-3834 GCA_040387535.1 Pseudomonadota bacterium
ATTACGCTTGACCCTGGATATGTGCAAGCACAAAAGAATTTGGCCTTAGTTTCTAAAATTCAACCAGTAGCAGTAGTAGCTCAGGGGCAAACAAGTGCTTCGACTCAAGCTAATGTTGAGCCTAAAGAGCTTGTGATAAACAAGGTTATAGAGCCAAGTAATACTGTTTCACCAAGCATTGAACCACAGGGTGCCAATATCGTTGTACAAGATATCAGAACTGAAACAAAAATGGTTCAAACAGCAAGCAGTGTGTATGAGCTAAGTTTAGATCCACAATTGAATAGTGTTACCAAAACAGAGCCAGTTATTTCAGCCAATGTGCAAACACCACCTTTAAACATAGCGAATGACAAGCCTAAGAATATATTAGCTGCAATCTCAGGCGGCATTAGCTTTAAGCATGCGCCTGTTATGAACAAATTATTTGATTTTGCGAGCAATAGCATTGCTAGTTTTAATGTAAGTGATAACGACAAGTTTGTTGAAATTATCAATGGTAACGGTATCAAAGGTATCGCAAAAGCTGTAGCAAGCAAGTTTAAAGAATCTGGCAACCTGCAATTAAAAGTGGCGGATGCCAAACGTTTTAACCAAATGAGAACGCATATTCAATATAAATCTGGCCATCGCGATGATGCTGTCAATTTAAATCGTAACTTACTCAATAAGCCGTATTTAATTAGAAACGATAATCTTCCTAATGATGTTGCCTTGCGCTTGGTATTGGGTAGAGATTTAATTCAAGGCGCAAGCGTATCGGCAATGATTGAAGAGGATGCTGATAGCGGGCTAGCATCTTAGTTAAACATCAATAAACAAGTAAATACTTAATTTAACATAATATACATTATACGAAGTAAAGTAATTATTAAAAGGGCTGCATTAACGCAGCCCTTTTGTTTAGCCTTTATTTATTAGCGATTATTAAAAAACGCAATATTCATTACTCTATCGTTTACAAATGTAATTTCTGTTTCTTTGTATGTGCGTTTTGGGTCATAGCGCACATTGTGCTTGTAGTACCACATTTCTACTTTAACGGGCTTTTGGCCTTTTTCGCCTTCTACATTTTTGCCTATTACAGCACCTGCATTGGTGGGTTTAACAGCGAGTTGTTTTTTAGCTGGCATACCTAGCTTATCAATCACTACTTTTTTTGATTTACCACTAAAGTTATTTAAAAACTCATCTTCAGTATACGTTTTGCCTGCGGCGTTAGAAAAGCCTGATAAGGTTAAGGCTATTAAGCCAGCAGCTAGTACTAGTCGTGTTTTAAAATTCTGCATAAGTCTTTATTCCTATTTCTAAGTAAATTGGCAAATAGTCTAATTTGTATTAACGCAATTGCCCGTGTCGTGTTGACGTAATCAACTAAATGTTAGTTTTAAGCCATCATAAGCAGCAAAAACATTTGCATACTGTTGATTCGCCAGCTTTGTATTTAATGATTGATATTCTAATTCATGCGTCATATGAATCATATAACTTTGTTTTGCTTTTATACGACCAATATAATCAAGGCTTTGTTCAATATTAATATGGGTGGGATGCGCCTTTTCCCTCAGGCAGTCAATTAACAGAATATCTAGATCGTTTAATAGTGCGAATGATGATTCTGGAATCTCAGAAACATCGGTTAAATAAGCTAGATTACCAATGCGATAACCATAAATAACAATTTTTCCATGCAAAACAGGTATGGGAATAATTGGCACGCCAAATAAGCTAAAACTGTTCTCAATCACTTCAGCGCGTAACACGGGCAAATCCCAAAAATCACAAGGTTCACGCAAGGTGTAGCCAAATTTAGCCTGAATATGCGCCACAGCGTCTTGTTTTGCATAAAGCGGTATTTGCGCACGTTGGATTTGGCAAAAAGCACGTAAATCGTCAATACCATGCAGGTGATCAGCGTGTGTATGTGTATATAGCACGGCATCTACACGTCTAATATTTTCACGCAAAGCTTGGTTGCGCAAATCAGGCCCTGTGTCGATTAGGATATTTTCACCTGAATCTAGCGTGATTAAACTTGAACAACGGGTGCGCTTATTACGCGGATTATCCGATATGCAAGTTGCACAGCTGCAGCCAACCACGGGCGTGCCAGCGCTAGAGCCAACACCTAAAAGCGTAATTTGCATGGTGGTATTAACATGGCTAGGTATCAAGCCTTTGCATGTTTAAATAGGTTAAAAAAGTTATGTGTTGTGGCGCTCATTACATCTTCTAAAGTTGTGCCTCTAAGCGCTGCAATCTCTTGCGCCACATATCTCACATAGGCTGGCTGATTGGTTTTTCCTCTAAATGGGATTGGCGCTAAATAAGGCGAATCGGTTTCTACCAGCATTTTGTCTAAGGGAATGGCCTTGGCGACTTCTTTTAATTGCGTTGCGTTTTTAAAAGTGACAATGCCAGAAAAAGAGATATAAAACCCCATAGCAATGGCTGCGTTTGCCACTTCTAGGCTTTCGGTAAAGCAATGCATTACCCCGCCCACTCTATTGGCGCCCTCTTCTTGCATGATGCGTAAAGTGTCCTCTGCTGCGCTTCTGGTGTGAATAATCAATGGCTTATTGGCTATAACCGCCGCGCGGATATGGGTACGAAAACGCTCGCGCTGCCATTCTAAATCGCCGGTTAATCTAAAATAATCCAATCCTGTTTCGCCTATCGCGATAATTTTAGGGTGCTGTGCAAGCTGCACCAGTGTTTCTACCGTTGGCTCTTCAATGTCTTCATAATCGGGATGGACACCAACAGAGGCATAAAAATTCTCATATTGTTCAGCCAAACTTAAGACTTCGGGAAACTTATCTAAAGTAACAGAAACGCACAGCGCGTGCCCTACCTGTGCTTCTTGCATGGATTGTCTAATAGACTGAATATTAGCGATAATTTCAGGAAAATTAAGATGGCAGTGTGAATCTACAAGCATAAAGTGACCAAACGGAAGTGTTACAAAACACTAAAGACTACAATTAACTAACTAAAGGAAATATACAGCACAAACAACTACTTGCATTACATGTATTACATGGTATGCGTTGCGCGATTCGATTTTAAAGTACCGCCCAAGATGGATTCAATTTTATTTCTTACTTCTAAACCACCATCTTTTTCACTGAATTGCACGCCAATACCTTGAGGACGATTGGCTGATGCAGTCGGCGTTGTCCATACCACTTTGCCCACTACTTTCAATTTAACAGGGTCATCAACCAAGCTTAGTAGCATAAACACTTCTTCACCAATTTTATAAATTTTATTGGTGGGAATAAACAATCCGCCGCCTTTGATATAAGGCATATAAGCGGCATACAAGGCAGACTTTTCTTTAATCGCCAGCGATAAAACGCCGGGCTTGTTCACAGATTGATCGGTTACTGGACTAACGGTTGTTGGTGTGCTCAATTGAAAATTTTTCCTTTCTTTTAATTAATTCAATCACTTAATTAAAAAACTTAAGCTCAAAATTTTGTGCTAAGAATCTTTTGCGCTGAATATTTTTGTACTGAAAATCTTTGTGTAGTGTAACAGCATATTTTCAAGCTGCATTTCGTTGCTTAAAGGATGATTCGCCATCTTTTTCGCATCAACCAACTTTTGCTGAAAACCTAACAACAAATTTAAGTTTACGCTTTTGCACAAAGCTTGCAAAGCGCTAATATGCTGGGTGTGGTATTGATATTTTTGCGCTAACTTGTAAGCCGCTAAATCATAAACCCACTTTTGCAAGGTATCAATTGCACGCTCCATACCCAATGATAAGAGCATTGGTGCGCACATAAAAGGTTGTAATTTAGCACCTAAGGCCAGCTGCTTAATTAA
>JAZKDM010000094.1:3934-9925 GCA_040387535.1 Pseudomonadota bacterium
GGCGGCTCTTCTAACATTTTAAGCAAAGCATTGGCAGAGGCGATATTTAAGGTTTCGGCAGGCGAAATTAAAATAACACGATACCCACTAGCTTGATGTTGGGATAAGCTCAAATAATCAATAAGTTGCCGAATTTGTGCCACCGAAATTTGGCTTTTTTTAGCCGTTTTTTTCTTAGGCACATCTTCTGATGATTCCGCATCTTCAGGGCTAATTAAGCGAAAATCGGGATGATGCATTTCTTTAAACCAAAGGCAACTCGTACATTCCCCACATGCATGCGTTTCAATGGGCGCTTTGCATAACAGACTGCGCGCCAACTCTAATGCAAAGTCTTGTTTACCTATGCCAGCGCTTCCACGCAACAATAAAGCATGCGGCAAAGTCGCACGCTGTTGCATAATATGCTGCCATTGATTTTTTTGCCAAATATACATATTAATTAGATAGTTGCAATTATTTCTTTAACTAACACTTTAACTTTATCAATGCTCTGATTGGCATCAATTATATGAAAAATATGTGGGTTTTCGGCTGCTCTTTGTAAATAAGCCTGACGCAATTTCTCAAAAAACTGTGCATTTTCACGCTCAAATTTATCTGGCTCGCGCGCGCTAGCCAATCGTTGCAGGCTAATTTCTACTGGCACATCAAATAGCAAGGTCGCATCTGGGCGCAAATCACCTTGTGCCCATGTTTCCAATTGCTCAATTTTAGTGGGCAATACGCCTTTTGCGCCGCATTGATAGGCATAAGTCGCATCGGTAAACCGATCTGACAGCACATAAGCACCGCGCGCCAAAGCAGGCTCAATCACATTGGCAATATGCTCACGCCTAGCTGCAAACATTAAAAGCGTTTCAGTTTCTGGGTGCATAGTTTCATGCAGCAATAAGGCTCTTAATTTTTCGCCTAACGGGGTACCGCCTGGCTCACGGGTTGATACCACCTCTACGCCGCGCGCTTCTAGCAGTTCAACAATCATCGGGATATGCGTACTTTTACCTGCGCCATCCATGCCTTCTAAGGTAATGAATTTGCCTTTTTGTTTGATATCACTCATTTTTTAGACTTTTGCTTTAATTGATATTTGCTAACAGCGCGATTGTGTTCTACCAATGAATTAGAAAACGCATGGCTGCCATCGCCCTTGCCCACAAAATACAAGGCTTTAGTTTGTTCAGGATGCAAGGCCGCTTCTATTGAGGCTAAGCCTGGCATAGCGATAGGTGTTGGTGGCAAGCCGCTGCGAGTATAAGTGTTATAGATAGTATCCGTCTGTAAATCTTTACGGCGAATATTGCCATCATACTTATCACCCATGCCATAAATCACCGTTGGGTCGGTTTGCAAGCGCATACCTATGCGCAAACGGTTGAGAAAAACGCCTGCAATCATAGGTCGCTCTGAGGCTTTTCCTGTTTCTTTCTCTACAATTGAAGCCATAATCAGCGCTTCATAACTATTTTTATAAGGTAAGTTTGGCGCCCTATTATTCCAAGCTTGGTTTAACTTAACCTGCATGGAATCGTAAGCGCGTTTTAACAAAATCGTATCTAACGTTCCGCGGTCAAAGTAAAAAGTATCGGGGAAGAATAAGCCTTCTGCATGCGTTTCACCCTTGCCAACCAGTTGCATAATTTTGGCGTCCGATAATTTTTGTGTCGTGTTTTTAATCGCATCATTTTTGGCGATTTTTTCGCGCATCTGCTTGAATGTTTTACCTTCAATAAAGGTAATGCTACCCTGCGTAGCCTTGCCATGATTAAGCGACAACAATAGTTGGTAAGGGGTGATGTTTTTATTTAAGGTGTAATCGCCCGCTTTTAAATTTTGTTCTTTTTGTAGTATTTTGGCCAACACAATAAAGGGCCAAGGGCTGCCTAATACTTTCTGTTCCGTCAGTTGATTAGCAATACTTCTAAGTCCACTTTTAGGTTGAATACTGATTTCTTGCGCCTGCGGGCTTAATTTTAGCGATGTTCTGGCGTACTGAAATAACCATGCACTGCTCAAGACAGCCACAATTACACTAACGATTACACTTAAACGAATTAATCGCATCATACTTTTAATATTTTTCTAATATCTGCCGCAAGTGAAGTGGGCGACCAAACTGTTTGTAAAACACTTTTTGCCTGCAAGGCAACATAAACGCTGTTGGTGATGATGACTTCATCGGCAGAAAGTAGCTTTTGCAGGGTAATATTTTCAATATTGACAGTTAAGCCAAGCAAATGCGCCATATCAATCACACGCTGCCTCGTCACGCCTGCAATCCCACATCGGTCTAGCTTGGGAGTAATTAGCGTATCGCCAAAACAAACAAAAATATTGGCGGCCGTGCATTCAATCACATGATGTTGATCATCTAGCATAATACCATCCGTGATACTGGGGTCAGTCCACTCCATGCGCGCCAGTACATTTTCTAGCCGATTTAAATGCTTAACACCAGCCAGCAATGGTTGTGCTGCCATTGGTGTTTCACATACGTGCAGATTCACACCTTCGCTGAAATAACTCGCGGGGTAGCTATGAATAGTCGATTTAATCACCACGCGCAAAGGGCTAGTTACGGCAGGAGGCGCGTAGCCGCGTTCACCCTCGCCTCTAGTGATAATAATTTTTGCAATTGCCGTTTCGTCTGGCATAAACAATTGCTGTAAATCACTCATTAACAATTCGGCGCTTGGGCAAACAATTTTAATCATGGCACAATCGGCCACTAATTTTTGATAATGCTGTGGCCAACATTCAGGCATTCCATCGCGCATAACCAAGGTGCGAAAAACACCATCACCATAAGCCAATCCGCGATCTAATGGCGAAACTGTTTGCTCAAAACTTCCGTTAACGATAAATGATTGCGTGTGCGCCATGTGCGCAATTAAACCATAGCTACAGCCAATAAAAAAGCCTGCAACGCTTGAATTGCAGGCTTTCTGGTTAAATCCGTTTGTAGTACGCTTTATTAGGCTTTAGATTTTCTTAAAAACTAGACTGCCGTTTGTGCCGCCAAAACCAAAGTTGTTTTTAAGCGCATACTCAATTGGCATATCTCGCGCTGTATTGGCACAATAATCCAAATCACACTCTGGGTCTTGGTTAAAAATATTAATAGTTGGCGGTGAAATTTGATGATGAATCGCCAGTACCGTAAATACAGATTCTAAGCCGCCTGCGCCGCCTAATAAGTGGCCCGTCATGGATTTGGTCGAGTTAACAACAATCTTGCTTGCATGCGCGCCAAACGTGGCTTTAATTGCATTGGTTTCATTCGCGTCACCCAATGGCGTTGATGTGCCATGAGCGTTCACGTATTGCACTTTACTGGCATCAATACCCGCATTTTTTAATGCGTTATTCATAGAACGACGTGGGCCGTCCATATTGGGTGCTGTCATGTGATAAGCATCGGCACTCATGCCATAGCCGATTAACTCGGCATAAATGCGTGCGCCGCGGGCCTTTGCATGCTCATATTCTTCTAACACCATTACGCCAGCACCTTCACCAATCACAAAACCATCACGGTCTTTATCCCAAGGTCGGCTTGCCGTTGCAGGATCGTCATTGCGCGTAGAAAGTGCGCGTGAAGCGGCAAAACCACCTACACCTAGTTCTGTGATTGCTGCTTCTGCACCACCAGCTACCATCACATCGGCATCCCCATATTCAATCATGCGCGCGGCATCGCCAATAGAATGTGTGCCTGTAGTACAAGCCGTTACAATCGCTACATTAGGGCCTTTTAAACCAAACATAATGCTTAAATTGCCTGAAATCATATTAATGATGGTGCCAGGAATAAAGAATGGTGAAATTTTGCGTGTACCACCTTCATCATAGACATCGTTAGTCGCTTCGATTGAACCCAAACCACCAATGCCAGAACCTATCGATACACCGATACGTTCAGCGTTTTGTTCTGTCACTTCAATACCAGAGTCTTTAAATGCCTCAATACCAGCTACTAAGCCGAACTGAATAAACGTATCCATGCGGCGCGCTTCTTTGGCCGATAGATAATTCTCAACATTGAAATCTTTTACTTCACCCGCTATTTGCGATGTGAAAGCAGATGGATCAAATTTGGTAATGCGCGCAATACCTGATTGACCTTTGACAATGTTAGCCCAAGCGGTTTCTGTGCCAATACCTACTGGAGAAACAACACCTAAACCCGTAATGACAACTCGACGTTTTTCGCTCATGATTTAGATTTCACCGTTAGACTCATGATTTAGATTCATGGTTAAATTGAAGATTGAATTGCATGAAAAATGACTACTCAACAAAATTCAGCCCTCCTATTGAGAGGGCTGAAAATTGCAGGGTATATTGAATTACTTAAGGTTTGCGTTGACGTAATCAATCGCTTGTTGCACTGTCGTGATTTTTTCCGCTTCATCATCTGGAATTTCACAGTCAAACTCTTCTTCAAGCGCCATAACTAGCTCCACTGTATCCAGTGAATCAGCACCTAAATCATCTACAAATGATGATGCATTTTTTACGTCAGCTTCGTTTGCACCTAATTGTTCACAAACGATTTTTCTTACACGTTGTTCGATGTCAGACATCTAAATACCCCTTTGATTAAAAATTAGCTTCTAGCTAAGTGCGTATTCTAACAAAACTCTAGAATAAAACAAAAATGCTTTTTAAATAAATATAGTGATTGGCTAATGGGCGCCTCTATAAATTCAACTTTTTAAGTCAGACAAGGCGCGATTAAAAAATAATGACGCCGCATATGCATGATATGTAAGGAATTATTTTTTTATGAGCAACACAGTATGACGACTAAAGTTGGATTTATGGAGGTGACCTAATACAAAGCTTACGCCATGTACATGCCACCATTCACATGAATGGTCTCACCAGAAATATAAGCCGCATTGGGTGAGGCCAAAAATGCCACCGTTGCCGCGATTTCTTTGACATTACCCAAACGCCCAAGCGGCACACGCTCTAGCATTTTGGTTTTAATCGCTTCTGGTAGCTCAGCCGTCATATCCGTTTCAATAAAGCCTGGCGCCACACAGTTCACCGTAATATTGCGGCTACCCACTTCAGAAGCCAATGATTTGGTAAAGCCGCTCATGCCCGCTTTTGCGGCGGCATAATTGGTTTGACCTGCATTACCCATATGCCCCACCACGCTAGAGATGCTGATAATGCGCCCTGTGCGCGCTTTCATCATTGGGCGTAACACTGCTTGGCTCATACGGAAAACCGATTTTAAATTGGTTGAAATAACCGCATCCCAGTCGTCATCGCTCATGCGCATTAATAAAGTATCGCGGGTAATGCCCGCGTTATTCACCAAAATTGAAATATCGCCAAATTGGGCCGCTATCTCTTTTAAAACAGATTCCACTTGTGCCGCATCATTTACATCCAATGCCATGCCAGCGCCTTTAATGCCCGCCTGCTTAAAATTGGCTTGAATGCTTTCTGCACCGCTGGCACTAGTTGCTGTGCCAATTACTGTCGCACCTTGCTGACCAAGTTCAGCCGCAATGGCAGCGCCAATACCACGACTTGCGCCTGTTACCAGAGCAATTTGACCATCTAATAATTGAATATTCGACATTAAGTAAACCTCTTAAATAATTGATTTTAATTATTATTAATAAATTCAGAAACCGCTTCATTTGAAACCAATGCAACGCAAGGCAATTCCGCAACAATGCGCTTAGTTAAGCCTGTTAATACTTTTCCTGGGCCACATTCTGCACTACTAGTCGCGCCTGTCGCATAAATAGCTTGCACCGTTTCTACCCAGCGTACTGGGCTGTAAAGCTGGCGCACTAAAGCTTGTTTGATTTCATCTGCGTTCACATAACTGGCTACATCTGCATTGTGTAAAACGGGTATATGTGGCGTTTGTACTGATACAGTTGATAAGTATGTGGCTAGTTTTTCGGCGGCTGGCTTCATTAATGCACAATGCGAAGGCACGCTAACAGGCAATGGTAAAGC
>JAZKDM010000095.1:0-13088 GCA_040387535.1 Pseudomonadota bacterium
TTGATTCAAACGGCCGATAACCATGAAATTAGCCAAGCCGATTTAAAAATCGTTTCTAAAAAACAACCAACACCACAACAATTAGCCGATATGCTATTTGCTTGGAATGTGGCGAAATACGTGAAATCAAACGCCATCGTATTCTGCGGTAACGGCATGACCTTGGGCGTAGGCGCTGGCCAAATGAGCCGCGTAGACAGCACCAAAATCGCCGCGATTAAAGCGCAAAATGCTGGTTTAACGCTTAAAGATTCAGTCGTTGCATCAGATGCATTCTTCCCTTTCCGCGATGGCATTGATGTATTGGCCGAAGCAGGCGCCAGTTGCGTGATTCAACCAGGTGGCAGCATGCGCGATGAAGAAGTAATTGCCGCTGCCGATGCGCATGGTTTAGTCATGGTGATGACTGGTGTTCGTCATTTCAGACATTAATTGCAATCGCTAAAGGATAATTAAGCATGAAAGTTTTAGTGATTGGTGGCGGTGGTCGTGAACATGCACTTGCATGGAAAATCGCACAAAATAAACAAATTAGCCGTGTTTTTGTAGCGCCTGGCAATGCGGGTACGGCGCTTAATCCTGATATGGTGAATGTGCCGATTTCTAGCGTTGCAGATTTACTGGCATTTGCGCAAAAAGAGCAAATCACGCTGACTGTGGTTGGCCCAGAAGCACCCTTGTCGCAAGGCGTTGTGGATACCTTTAGAGCCAATGGCTTAAAGATTTTTGGCCCCACTAAAGCGGCGGCGCAATTGGAATCTAGCAAAGATTTCGCCAAAGCGTTTATGATTCGCCACAATATACCAACAGCCGCTTATGCCACTTTTACCGATGCAAAACTGGCGCATGATTATGTGCAAGCCCAAGGCGCGCCGATAGTAATTAAGGCCGATGGTTTAGCCGCAGGTAAAGGTGTCGTAGTCGCCATGAGCAATGATGAAGCGCATGCAGCGATTGACGCTATGCTGTCTGACAATAAATTAGGTGATGCTGGCGCGCGCGTGGTGATTGAAGAGTTTTTAACAGGCGAAGAAGCCAGCTTTATCGTAATGGTAGACGGCAAAAATATCCTGCCGATGGCAACCAGCCAAGACCATAAACGATTACTAGATAAAGACTTAGGCCCAAATACTGGCGGCATGGGTGCTTATTCGCCAGCGCCTGTAGTGACGCCAGAAATTCACGCTAAAGTGATGCGTGAGATTATCCGCCCAACGGTTGAAGGCATGGCTAAAGATGGCATTCCCTATACCGGCTTTTTGTATGCTGGCCTGATGATTTCACCAGATGGCACTGTAAAAACTTTAGAGTTTAATTGCCGTATGGGCGACCCAGAAACGCAGCCGATTATGTTGCGCTTAAAATCCGATTTTGTGGCTTTGGCTGAGCATGCCGTAAACGGTACTCTGGATCAAGCAGAAACAGAATGGGATAGACGCACCGCGCTAGGCGTGGTGATGGCAGCGCACAATTATCCAGAAACACCAAGACTGCATGATGAAATCACAGGCTTGCCCAAATTGGGTGATGAGGCGCATGTATTTCATGCCGGTACTCAGTTAGTAGACGGAAAAGTATTGACCACAGGCGGCCGCGTATTATGCGTGACAGCGCTAGGCGAAACGGTTAAGTTCGCGCAGCAACAAGCCTATAAAATAGTGGATGAGATTAAGTTTGATGGCGCTCAATACCGCACCGATATTGGTTATCGCGCGGTTAAAGGTTAATCAAGACACATGACGTCCAATAATTCAGTCAGTAGCCCTGTAAACACCGATGCCGTATTGCAATATCTGCAAAACTTGCAAAGTAAGATTGTAGAGGCGCTGGAATTAGTCGATGGCAAAACATTTTTGCACGATAGCTGGAATCGCCCTGAAGGCGGCGGCGGTACCTCTTGTTTGTTAGAAGGCGGCAATGTATTTGAACGTGCTGGTGTCGGTTTTTCACACGTATTAGGCAGCAAACTCCCCCCAGCCGCTACCATCGCTCACCCGGAAGCTGCAGGCCGTGCATGGGAAGCAATGGGTGTTTCGCTGGTATTGCATCCGCGCAATCCATACGTACCAACCGTGCATATGAATATCCGTTTTTTTGTAGCTAAAGCGCCTGTAAAAACCGATACCACTGAGCCAATATCCTCACAGGATTTGCGAGCGAAACAAGGCGGCAAGGATGAAAGCGCGCAGACAGCACACCAAGTGCGGCAAGCGGTTGAAGAGGCAGCCAACGCCGTTGTAGCCGCAAAGGCTGATGAGGATATTTGGTGGTTTGGCGGTGGCATGGATCTGACGCCCTACTACGGTTTTGAAGAGGATTGCACACACTTTCACCGCACTAACAAGTCTGCATTAGACGCCTTTGATGCTAGCTACTACCCTCAATTTAAAAAACACTGCGATGAGTATTTTTATTTAAAACATCGCAAAGAACCGCGCGGTATCGGCGGTATCTTTTTTGACGACTTTAATGCCTTGGGTTTTGAGCAAAGTTTTGCACTACAGCGCGCAGTGGGTGAAAGTTTCTTGCAGGCTTATTTACCTATTTTACAACGCCGTAAAGATACGCCCTACTCTGAAAATGAGCGCGATTTTCAAGCCTACAGGCGTGGGCGCTATGTAGAATTTAATCTGGTTTTTGATCGCGGTACGCTATTTGGTTTGCAATCCAATGGCCGTACAGAATCCATTTTAATGTCCATGCCGCCGATTGTGAAATGGCGCTATGATTGGAAGCCAGAAAAAGACAGCCCTGAAGCCAAGTTGTATACGGATTTTTTAATTGATAGAGAATGGGTGTAAACACTCAACCATTTAATGAAAAAAGCTACTGTTGCCGCCCCTATTGTTAAAGAACAAGCGCAAGCTTTACTAGATTTTATTGACGCCAGCCCAAGCCCTTGGCATGCGGTTGAAACGGTTAGCCAGCAATTAGTAGCGCAAGGCTATCAACAACTATTTGAAACCCAAGTATGGCAATTTGCACCTCTGGGCAAATATTTTGTAGTGCGTGGCGGCGCTTCTATTATTGCTTTTTCACTGGGCAGCCAGCCAATGGTTGAAACTGGTTTTCGTTTGATTGGCGCGCATACCGACTCACCTGGACTACGCCTAAAACCGCAAGCAGCATTCGGTTCCAGCGGCTTAATTCGTATTGGTGTTGAGGTATATGGCGGGCCGATTTTAGCCACGTTTGCTGACCGAGATTTAAGTATTGCAGGCCGTGTGATGGTGAAAAGCGGTGCTGATATCCACACGCATTTAATCAAGTTTGACCAAGCCTTGATGCGCCTGCCAAACTTAGCGATTCACATGAACCGTGAAGTGAATGACAAAGGGCTAAAATTCCATAAGCAAGATGAATTGCCGCTGATATTTGGCGAAGCTGAGGATGGCATTGAAGCCGACCAGCAGTTTATGCAGCAGCTAGCTGATTCGTTAAATGTCAAAACTGCGGATATTCTGACTTGGGAATTAAACGTGTATGACACGCAAAAAGGCAGTTTTTGGGGTGCCAACCAAGAGTTTATTGCCAATAGTCAGTTGGATAATCTGGCCTCTTGCCATGCGGCGTTAGCGGCTTTATTAGCCAATAACAATAGCGCTACCACTAATATTATCGCTCTTTACGACCATGAAGAAGTGGGTAGTGAAAGCGCCACAGGGGCTAGCGGCAGTTTTTTAAGTGATGTGATTAGCCGCATTGCAGCGCATGAAAATTTAACCGCCGCAGATAGATTGCGTGCGCTTGCACAGAGTTTTTTTATCAGTGCGGATATGGCGCACGCTTATCATCCCAATTTTTCTAGTAGCTACGAACCGCATCATCATGTATTAGTAAACAAAGGCGTGGTGATTAAAACCAATTGCAATCATCGTTATGCCAGCAATGCGGACACGGCGGCGCGTTTTATGCAACTATGCGATAAAGTGAATGTGCCTTATCAGCAATACAGCCACCGCACCGATTTAGGTTGTGGCAGCACAATTGGCCCTATTATCGCAGCACAACTAGGCGTTGCTACCGTTGATGTGGGCTGCCCCATGTGGGCCATGCACAGCTTGCGTGAAAGCGCTGGCGTGTTAGATCAAAGTTATATGATTGCCGTTTTGGGCGCACACTTTAGTACATAAAATCATCTCTACAAAATAGGCTACATAAAATAGTCACAATCAAACATTAATGGCTATAATTCCCTTACGTTAAAGGGGTTAACCATGCAAATGTTAGAAACTATTGTCGCCACACTATCTAGCTTGGTATGGGGGCCCATCATGCTCACCTTGCTGGTTGGCACTGGCTTGTATCTCACCATCATTCTCAAAGGCATGCAGTTTCGCGCCTTGGGACATGCGTTTAAACTCATCTTTAAAAAAGACCATAGCACAGAAGGTGACATCAGCCACTTTGCAGCGTTGATGACCGCGCTTGCGGCTACAGTGGGTATTGGCAATATTGTGGGCGTGGCGTCTGCAATTACCTTAGGCGGGCCCGGAGCTGTTTTTTGGATGTGGGTGACAGGCTTGGTTGGCATGGCGACTAAATACTCTGAAGCCGTATTAGCGGTGAAATACAGAGAAAAAGGCTCGCATGGAATGCGTGGCGGGCCAATGTACTATATTTCAAAGGGGCTTGGATTGCCTTGGTTAGGCGCGTTATTCGCTATTTTTACCGCCTGCGCCGCCTTCGGCATTGGCAATATGACGCAAGCCAACGCAACGGCTAAAATTTTTGAAGCCACGTTTCATATTCCAACCGCCGCTACAGGAATTGTATTAACACTACTCACCGGCTTAGTGATTATTGGCGGCATTAAAACGATTGGTAAATTCACCTCGTTTTTGGTGCCGTTTATGATTGTTATTTACATTGCTTGCAGTTTGTATGTGTTGGCGTTAAATGCTTCAGAAATTCCGCATGCCTTCCATCTTATTTTTTACCATGCGTTTAATCCAATCGCCGCTTCTGGCGGATTTGTGGGCGCAACCATTGCGGCTGCCATGCGCTTTGGCATTGCGCGCGGCGTATTTTCGAATGAATCAGGCTTAGGCTCCGCACCCATTGCCGCCGCAGCCGCCCGCACAGACGACCCAGTAAAACAGGCCTTAGTCAGCATGACCCAGACCTTTATTGATACCTTAGTCGTTTGCACAATGACCGCTCTGGTCATTTTAACGGCTTCTAGTTGGACACAGGGCGTGGGTGCAGAGGCATTAACCAGTTTGAGTATGGCAGAAACGCTTGGAAGTAATGGTAGCGTGGTAGTGGCCATTGCTACGGCACTGTTCGCCTATTCAACATTAATCGGCTGGAATTATTACGGCGAAAAAGCGATTGAATATTTGTTTGGCGGTCGCGCTATTATCATTTACCGCGTATTTTTTACTGTGGCGGTGATGGTGGGTGCGATGACCAGTTTGGCATTTGTATGGAATTTTTCTGATCTAATGAATGGCATGATGGCGATACCAAACTTAATCGCATTATTATGGTTATCGCCCATTATTAAGCATGAAACGGTTCGCTATTTTTCAGCATTAAAATAAGGGGTTTGAACCCAAGCATGCATACCCGTAGTCACTGGAAAAACCGCTGGACTTTTATGCTAGCCACTGCTGGCTCGGCCATTGGCTTGGGTAATATTTGGAAGCTGCCTTACATGATAGGCGTGAATGGCGGCAGTGCGTTTGTGCTGGTATTTATCTTCTGTATTATTTTTGTCGGCATTCCATTAATGATGACCGAAGTAATGCTTGGCCGTCGCGCACAAAAGAATCCATTTAATGGCATTCAATTTTTAGCAAGTGAAGCGCAAGCATCCCCTTATTGGAAATATATAGGCGGCATGGGCCTAATAACTGGCTTATTGATATTAAGCTTTTACAGTGTGATTGGTGGTTGGGTTTTAGCCTATATTATTGAATCAGCCAAGGGCAGTTTTAGCCAAATAACCGCTGCACAATCCAGTGCCAATTTTAATGCTTTGTTAGCAAGCCCGTTTAAGTTACTCTTTTGGCATACAATATTTATGCTACTCACCATGGGTGTTGTTGCACGCGGAGTCAATTCTGGCCTAGAAAAAGCCAATACGATTTTAATCCCTGCCTTGTTTGCTATTTTATTGGTGTTATTAGGTTACAGCTTATCGGTTGGCGACATGCCAGCCGCTTTTCATTTTATGTTTAGCTTGGATTTTTCTAAAATCACCCCTGTAGCCGTTTTATCGGCGATGGGCCATGCCTTTTTCTCGTTAAGCTTAGGTATGGGATCGGTAATGGTCTATGGCTCATACTTGCAACGCAATGTATCAATTGCTCGCACCAGCATTTATATTGCACTGGCAGATACGCTATTAGGCTTATTAGTTGGTTTAGCCATTTACTCATTAGTTTTCGCCAACCATTTGGCGCCCAATGCTGGCCCTGGCTTAATTTTTCAATCCTTACCCATTGCCTTTGGCCATATGCCCGCTGGTCGCCTAATCGCTACTTTATTTTTCATGCTAGTCACATTTGCCGCATGGACGTCAGCCATTTCATTAGTTGAGCCTGCAATTGCTTATATCATTGAAAATACAGCCATAAAGCGTACAACGGCAGCGATCGGATTAGGCTTAGCAATATGGCTTTTGGGCGTGACAGTCGTTTTGTCTTTCAACGAATGGCAAAGTGTGAAAATTGTGTTCGGTCTAAACATTTTTGACACACTGGATAAATTAACCTCTACCCTACTATTGCCCCTTGGTGGTTTATCGATGGCTATTTTTGCAGGCTATGTTATGAAAAAAAACAATGTAGAACAAGAACTTAATCTAAGCAAAAGTAAATTTCAGTGGTGGCGCATTGCTAATAACTTTATTGCACCTATCGCCATTTGTGCGGTGTTCTTATATTTATTTGGCATTATTCGTTAACTAAAATTGTTAACAAAAAAGCCAGCTAAAAAGCTGGCTTTTAATATTTCTTTAGCTATTAAAGCGTCAAAATCCACTGAACGATTGTTTTGATGTCTTCGTCTTTTACTTGTGGACTATTTGCTGGCATTGGCATTGGACCCCAAACACCGCTACCACCCGCTTTTACTTTAGCAACTAATTTAGCTTCTGCTGATTTGTCGCCTTTGTATTTAGCGGCAATATCTTTATAAGCTGGGCCTAGTACTTTTTTATCAATACTATGACAAGCTAAACAGCCGCTTTTTTGCGCTAGCGCTTTTGCAGCATCCGCATTTGCTGCATTCACTTGACCAGCTAATAACATGCCAGCAACTGCGATTGTTGATAATAAAACTTTCATGCTATCTCCTTGAATTACCGTGATAATTTTTATCTAAAACCTGCATTTTTTTGCATGCTGAATAATACCAATTATTTAAAAATTCACAATAGCTCATGCAGGTTTAAAAAGCGCGCGCTTGTAAATTTATTCAGTGTTGTTGCAAATTACTCACACTCTGCCAAACAAACGTTTATGCGTACCTTAACGTTGACATGTTTTACATTAAAACACAGCTCAAACAACAACGCTTTATAAATCTTCCACGCTGTACTCAGCTGTTAAGGTATGCGTTTGGTTTGGGTTCACCACAATACTATTTTCCATGGCATTAGCGGTTTCAATACAAACGGTTTTACGCCATTCATCAGGCGTGCCCATATCGCCCATTTGGTGGGCTTTATCTGCCCACGGAGTCCATACCACTGTTGCGTTACTGCCAGATTTTGCAACGCGGATTTTGCGATTTAAGCCAGCATCTTCAATGATACAGTCGCTGGTAGTGTTGATGTATACGCGGTCAAATTCACTATTAAACTTAATGCTGCCATGTTGCATGCTGCGCTCGTAATTTTGCACTTTGTCTGCGTACATCGATTCTTCTAAGCCCGTTAATTTAATCTTTGCAATATCACTCACATTAAAATAGGTATGAAATGCCTCACCTATCATAAACGGATGCGTGCCGTGATTTGTGGTGGATAAATCCAGCTTGAGTGTTTCGCCAATCGTCATGGTGAGCGTAAGGGTGTAGGGATAGGACAATTGTTTTTTACCCACTGGCGTATCGACAATTTGCAATACCAAACGCGTTGCACCATTTTGTAGTGTGTCTGCATCAATTAAGTGCCATGGCATGACACGTGCAAAGCCATGCGGACAGTAGCTGCTGTCGGTTGGGTGTGCGCCAAACCAAGGCCAGCAAATGGGCACGCCGCCGCGAATAGAGCGGCCTTGCACATAACGCGCATTGCTAGATAGCCACAACACTGGCTCTGCTACATCTTTTGGTTGCCACTGCATCACATGTGCGCCTTGCAGGGCAATTTTTGCAGTAGCAAGACTATTATCGATTTCGATAAATTGTAAACCATGGCTATCTTCACTAAATTTAAGCTCTGGCTTAAACGCAAAATCTTGGTCTAGCAATTTTTGTTCGGCTACTGGATCGTTCATTTGTTATCCTTACGCAAAGTTATCAATGCGCTATCTGTTTAATTCGTTATTTCTCTATTTGCGTCACGTCGCGAACAGCGCCCCTAGCGGCGCTGGTGGTCATTGCGGCATAAGCACGCAAGGCAAGCGACACTTCACGGGTGCGATTAACTGGTTTCCAAGCGGCCTTACCTTTTGCTTCCATGTGCGCACGGCGGTGTGCCATTTCTTCATCGCTAATTGCCAAGTGAATGGTGCGATTCGGAATATCAATTTCAATCGTATCGCCCTCTTCCACTAAGCCAATAGCGCCACCTTCAGCGGCTTCTGGGCTGGCGTGTCCAATACTTAGACCAGATGTACCGCCAGAAAAACGCCCATCCGTTAATAAAGCACATACCTTGCCAAGATCTTTAGATTTCAAATATGAAGTTGGATACAGCATTTCTTGCATACCTGGACCGCCGCGTGGGCCTTCGTAGCGAATCACCACTACATCGCCCGCTACAATTTCATCATTTAAAATAGCTTCAACGGTTGAATCTTGCGATTCGAATACGCGCGCACGACCTGTGAACTTCAATATAGAGTCATCTACACCAGCCGTTTTCACAATACAGCCATCCAAGGCAATATTGCCGTACAACACGGCCAAGCCGCCATCTTTTGAATAAGCATGCTCAATATCGCGAATACAGCCGTTGGCGCGGTCAGTATCTAAATCTGGCCACAACATACTTTGGCTAAACGCGATGGTGGTTGGAATGCCGCCTGGCGCTGCGCGATAGAACTTCTTCACATCCTCATCAGTTGTGGTGGTGATATCCCACTTATCTAATGCTGCGCCCATAGTGGCGCTGTGTACGGTTGGGATATCGCGGTGAATCAAGCCGCCACGGCTTAATTCTGAAAGAATGCTCATTACGCCACCTGCACGGTGTACATCTTCCATATGGTATTTTTGTGTAGCAGGCGCCACTTTGCTCACGCAGGGTACATTGCGCGAGATACGATCAATATCACTCATGGTGAAATCGATGCCCGCCTCATGCGCAGCCGCCAGCAAATGCAATACCGTATTGGTTGAGCCGCCCATTGCCACATCTAAGGCCATCGCGTTTTCAAAGGCTTGCATGGTGGCAATATTGCGCGGCAATACGGAATAATCGTCTTGCTCATAATGGCGTTTTGCTAACTCTACAATCAAACGACCCGCTTGCAAGAATAATTGCTTACGCGCGCCATGTGTAGCCAATGTTGAACCGTTACCAGGCAAGCTTAAGCCTAACGCCTCTGTTAAACAGTTCATGGAGTTTGCCGTAAACATGCCAGAGCAACTGCCGCAAGTTGGGCAAGCTGAACGCTCAATTGCGTCAGATTTAGCATCCGATACTTTGCTATCTGCCGCGGCAACCATGGCATCAACCAAATCCAGCTTAAGCGTTTCGCCTTGCCAATTGACTTTACCTGCTTCCATTGGGCCGCCTGAAACGAATATCACAGGGATATTTAAGCGTAAGGCTGCCATGAGCATACCAGGTGTGATTTTGTCGCAGTTTGAAATACACACTAGCGCATCGGCACAATGTGCATTGACCATATATTCAACTGAATCGGCAATCAAATCGCGGCTAGGCAAGCTGTACAGCATGCCGCCATGGCCCATGGCGATACCATCATCGACAGCGATAGTATTGAATTCTTTAGCAACGCCGCCAGCACGTTCAATTTCGCGCGCGACTAATTGGCCTAAATCTTTTAAATGCACGTGACCAGGAACGAATTGCGTAAATGAATTAGAAATGGCGATGATAGGCTTATCAAAATCGCCGTCTTTCATACCAGTTGCACGCCATAAAGCACGCGCACCTGCCATGTTGCGGCCATGTGTTGTGGTGCGGGAACGGTAAACTGGCATGTGAGTAATCCTAAAATAATACTGAATGTATTATTTTAGCTGATGCAAGGGCTTGAGTAAGCAGGTTTTTACGTTAGAGGCTTAATTTTATTGAAATTAGTGGTATTTATGGCAAACGTAGCAAAAGCTGTTCAAAACTGAGTGGTTTGCTAAACAAATAGCCCTGCCCAATATTACAACCCCAGCTTTTGAGCAAATCGGCTTGCTCTTGGGTTTCTACGCCCTCTGCAATCAATTCTTTGCCTAAACTTAGCGCCATGCCGATTACTGCCTTGACCAATTTAGCATCGTTTTCGTCTAAAGTAATATCACTGACAAAACTACGGTCGATTTTTACCTCAGCAATAGGGAATTTATTGAGGTAGGACAATGAAGAGTAGCCAGTACCAAAATCATCAATTGCCACTTTTATGCCTAAATCCACAAATTGGCGCAAAGTGTCTAATACCTGATTGGAATCGTTGAGCAGTAAGCTTTCGGTAATTTCTAAGGTAATCCATGCAGGATTACAGGCAGTGATGCTTAAGCAATACTGCACCGCCGCAAAAATATCGTAGCGTAAAAACTGCCGCGCCGATAAGTTAACGGCAAATATCAGTGGATTTTTGCGGTTGAGATTTACAGATACCGCATCTTCAAACGCCCGCATCATTACCCAGCGCCCAATTTCAGTAATAACGCCTAACTCTTCGGCCAATGCAATAAATTGATTGGGGCTCACCTCGCCCAGCACCGGGTTATGCCAGCGCAACAGCGCTTCAACGCCGATTATTTCGGCCGTATCAAGCCTTACTAAAGGTTGATAGTTTAAATAGAATTCGTTTTTTTCAATGGCGTGCATGAGCTCAGTTTGCAGCAATAATCGTCTTGAAATATGCTGGTTTAGCTCTTGCACAAAAAACTGGTAATTGTTGCGGCCCTGCTTTTTGGCGGCATACATGGCCACATCGGCATAGCGTAACAAATCGTCTTCGTTGGAAGTATCTTGCGGATAGACCGCAATGCCAATGCTGGCGGTAACATACAACTCTTGATTGCTAATATTAAAAGGAATCGTTAAAGCCTGCACAATATTGCTGGCTAGCACGCCTAAATCTTTGGTGTGCTGAACTCCTTGCACCAACACGGCAAACTCATCACCACCCAAACGCGCAATCAAATCGCCCGATCGCAACGTATTCACTAGACGCTCAGCGGCCTCAATAAGCAGCTGATCACCCACTGGATGACCAAGCGTGTCGTTAATCGATTTAAAGTGGTCTAAGTCAATCATCAGTAAAGCAAAACAATCATCTTGGCGTTTTGCGCGTTCAATAGCTTGTGCAATGCCGCGATTAAACAGGGCGCGATTTGGCAAATTGGTTAAGCTATCGTGATACGCCATATACTCAATTTGATGGCGGTACTCACTGACCGCTGTCATGTCATTGGCGAGCGCCAAGGCACCCGTGACGTTTTTGTTGACATCAAATTCAGGCACAAAGCGCATTAAAAATACAACTTCTTTACCATCTAATGTGCAATTGAATTCAAACGTATCGATTTGCCCAGTTTGCATAACAGCTCTTAAGCGTGCTTCAAACTCGTGCGCTTTCATGCCCGTGGCAGTAGCATACCAATACTCAAGAGGGGTTTTGCCTAACAAAGGCTCTACTGGCTGGCCAAAAAGGCGTATGCAGTAATCATTAATAAAGATGCGCTGACAATTTAAGTTGTAACGAATAATCGCCAGCGGTAAGTTTTCAACCAGCGAAACATATTCTGATTTGGTTTGAGAGATGTCGTCATGCAGCCTTTTTAGCTCAGTTAAATCGTGTGCAAAACCAACAGTGCCCACCGCTACACCATCAACTAAAACCGGCGATTTATACACCTCAGCCCAGCGTGCCTTGCCGCCATCACCCTGAATCGAATCCACGATAATTTTGGACTCGCCAGATTGCAAAACTTCGCGGTCAGATGCGACATAGTTATCAGCTGCTTTTTTTGGAAAGTAGTCGTGATCGGTTTTGCCAATTGCTTCTTCAGGGTATGTCACGCCTATTAAAGCCGCAAAAGCATTGTTAATCGCCAAAAAGCGACTATCCATATCTTTTAGCCAAACCATAAAAGGAAAATTATCAATCAATGCGCGCTGATAACGCTCTTTTTGTGCCAAGGCCTGAAATTGGTGTTGCCGATACTCGCCTAAATCACGCCCAATTGCCAACACGCCCAACACAATATTTTGACGACTTTTGATGGCCGTCATCGCAATTAAATCGTGGATTGGACGTTGCATGTGTGAGGGATGACACTCCAGCAAAAAAGTGCTGGACTCTCCAGTATTTAAGGTACGAATAAGTGCGTCTTGGTAGGATTTGATATTGCTTAATAATTGATTGGTTTGCGCCTGCTCTATTGAGCAGCCCAGTGTATTCAGTAATGATTGGTTAGCGTACGCTAAAGCGCCATCTACACTATAAACCGATGCACAGTCAGGAGAGTCTTTAAAAATTGTCGTTATGAGCGGTATAAAATCTGTTACTAGTGACGCTGTAGCAGTTAAACTATCAACATGAGATGCTAAATCCGTGTTTATTGAACGTTCAACCATATTATTCTTATTCCTTTTTTTACACGCTAAAACTTTTACTACGCTTTGATTTTATTGCACGTTCAGTTTGAATGCACTTCAGTTTTCTGAACATCAGTCTTGTTACACTCTAGTTTTGTGATACTTTAAGCTTAACTAGATACTA
>JAZKDM010000096.1:0-12838 GCA_040387535.1 Pseudomonadota bacterium
TAGGTACTACCACAGCAATTGGCTTTGTTGTAGGCGCGGTATTATCAGGTGCTTGCGGCTTTATTGGCATGAACGTGTCTGTAAAAGCCAATGTGCGCACCGCACAGGCAGCAACCAACGGTATTGCGCCTGCATTTGATGTCGCCTTTAAGGGCGGCGCTGTAACTGGCATGCTGGTGGTAGGCTTAGGCCTGCTAGGCGTTGCTGGTTTTTACTGGTTTTTGGGTGCCGAAAACGCAACTAACCTAGACCCATTAATTGGCTTGGCCTTTGGCTCTTCCCTTATCTCAATCTTTGCGCGTTTAGGTGGCGGTATCTTCACCAAAGGCGCTGATGTAGGCGCGGATTTGGTGGGTAAAGTTGAAGCAGGCATTCCAGAAGATGACCCACGTAACCCAGCGGTGATTGCCGATAACGTAGGTGATAACGTAGGCGATTGTGCAGGTATGGCAGCCGATTTGTTTGAAACTTACGCAGTGACTTTAATCGCCACTATGGTATTAGGCGGCTTGCTAATTACCGATGCAGGCGCCAATGGCATTCTCTACCCATTAATGTTGGGCGCGGTGTCTATCGTTGCTTCTATCATTGGTTGCTTCTTTGTTAAAGCATCGCCTGGCATGAAAAACGTGATGCCAGCGCTATACAAAGGTTTAGCAGTAGCAGGTGTTTTATCCTTAATCGCATTCTACTTTGTTACGCAACATTTATTTCCGCAAGGCTTAACAGCAGGCGATTTAACTATTTCTGCCAATCAGTTATTTGGCTCATGCGCGGTGGGTTTAATTTTAACGGCCGCTTTAGTGTGGATTACTGAATACTACACTGGTACGCAGTACGCGCCTGTGCAGCATGTAGCACAAGCCTCTACTACTGGTCACGCTACTAATATCATTGCAGGTATTGGTATTTCAATGAAATCTACCGCTTGGCCTGTGCTTTCCGTTTGTTTAGCGATTTGGACATCCTACCATTTAGGCGGTTTATACGGCATTGCGATTGCGGCTACGTCTATGTTGAGCATGGCAGGCATTGTGGTGGCGTTAGATGCCTACGGCCCTATTACCGATAACGCAGGCGGTATTGCCGAAATGGCTGGCTTGCCAGCAGAAGTACGTGATGTAACTGACCCGCTAGACGCAGTAGGCAACACCACAAAAGCGGTGACCAAAGGCTACGCGATTGGTTCTGCTGGTTTGGCGGCATTGGTATTGTTTGCGGATTACACGCACAAATTAGAGGGAGCTGGCATTGATGTGAAATTTGATTTAAGCGACCCGATGGTGATTATCGGTTTATTTATCGGTGGTTTAATCCCGTTCTTATTTGCCGCGATGGCGATGGAAGCGGTTGGTCGTGCCGCAGGTGCAGTGGTAGAAGAAGTGCGCCGCCAGTTCCGCGATATTAAAGGCATTATGGAAGGCACCGCTAAACCAGAATACGGCAAAGCGGTAGATATGCTAACCACAGCGGCGATTAAAGAAATGATGATTCCTTCATTACTACCAGTGGCTGTGCCAATTGCAGTAGGCTTGTTATTAGGCCCAGTGGCATTAGGTGGCTTGTTGATGGGCACCATTGTGACGGGCTTATTTGTGGCAATTTCAATGTGTACAGGCGGCGGCGCTTGGGATAACGCCAAAAAATACATTGAAGATGGCAACCACGGCGGCAAAGGTTCAGATGCGCATAAAGCCGCTGTAACGGGCGACACCGTTGGCGACCCATACAAAGATACGGCAGGCCCAGCCGTGAATCCCTTGATTAAAATTATCAATATTGTGGCGCTGTTGATTGTGCCATTGCTACACGTTTAGACTTTTCCAAATAATTTATTTGAATAAAAAAGGCGACATATGTCGCCTTTTTTATTATTTATAAACTAGCCTGTATTTCTTAATCCAGCCGCAATTCCATTTATGGTTAATTGAATCGCCAACTTCAACTTATCATCCGTTTCGCCTGCTCGGTAGCGCTTAATTAGCTCTACTTGCAGATGATTGAGCGGGTCTAAATACGGCAAGCGATTGCGAATAGAATAGGCCAGCGTTGGGTTGCTGTTTAAGCGCTCAGTACAACCTTGCAGCAAATTAAGCGCCTGCGTAGTAAGCACATACTCTGCTTCTATACGGCTAAAAATAGTCTCTCTTAGCTGTTTATCGGTCACCAGATGCGCATAATGGCGCGCTACCACTAAATCGGTTTTGGCTAACACCATATCCACATTGGCGATTAAGGTTTTAAACAATGGCCAAACTTCTAACATTTCTTGCAGATTTTTTAGGCGGCTTTCATAAGCGCTTTCATCTTGATGCAAATATTGATGTATCGCACTGCCTAAGCCATACCAGCCTGGTAATAATAGTCGGCATTGCCCCCAAGAGAATCCCCAAGGGATTGCACGTAAATCTTCAATACGGCGCGTGGATTTTCTGGCAGCTGGGCGGCTACCAATATTCAGTTCTGCAATTTCTGAAATGGGCGTTGCGCTAAAAAAGTAATCGGCAAAGCCTGGGGTTTCGTAAACCAAACTGCGATAACTGGTCATGGCAGTGGTGGATAAATCTTCCATCACCACTTCAAACATACGCCTTTTTGGCGTGCTTAATGAAATTTCTGGCAGTAAGGTGGCATCAATAGTGGCGGCTACCAGCGTTTCTAAATGCTGGCGCCCTACTTTTGCATCGGCATATTTATTGGCGATAATTTCGCCTTGCTCGGTTAAGCGAATCTGCGCATCTACCGTACCACTTGGCTGCGCCATGATGGCCTGATAAGTTGGGCCACCGCCACGCCCAACCGTACCACCGCGACCATGAAATAGCCGTAACTTGATTTTGGCTTGGCTAAATAGCTCAACCAGCGAAACCTCTGCTTTGTACAACTCCCAATTAGAAGTCAAAAAACCACCGTCTTTATTGCTGTCTGAATATCCCAGCATAATTTCTTGCTCATTGCCTTGATTGCGTAGCACATAGCGAATGCCCAGTAAGCTCAGCCATTGCCCCATAATCATAGGCGCGTTGCGTAAGTCGGCAATCGTTTCAAATAGCGGCACAATATTCAGCGCCAACTGGATTTTTTGTGAACCCCAAACGCCTTTTAGCAAGCCCGTTTCTTTTTGCAGCATTGCCACTTCCAATAAATCCGACAACGTTTCGGTGTGCGAAATAATATATTGCTTAATGGTGCGGCTGCCGAATTTTTGCTTGATGTCACGCGCTTTATTCAACACATCGATTTCAGTATGCACCAACTCAGAATACTGTTGATAAGGCGAAAACAATAAACGTGGCTGTTTTAGCTCTTCCAACAGCGTCTTAATCTTTTCATCTTCGGTCAGCTCATCATATTCAAAATCGTAGCCGGCTTTATTAAACAGCTCTTTAATCACCGCCTCATGCACGTCTGACGATTGGCGAATATCCACAGTCGCCAAATGAAAACCAAAGGTTTCAATGGCTTTGGTTAATTTACCCAAACGTGAATAAATCAGAGCCTCACCGCCAAACTCTTTTAATGAATTCACCAGCACATTTAAGTCCGCCAATAAATCATTGGCATGAGGATATGGCAGAGCTTGATTGGCATTTTCGCGCAATTCTAATTGTGGCAATAATTGCTTGGCCGTTGCAATCAATCGGTCGTAAATGCCATTTAGCGCCAGCCGATAAGGCTCATCCAAGCGATGTGGCGATTGATCTAGTGACAGATTCGCCAGAACCAGTAATGCTGGATTCACATTCACCAAACGCGTAGAAATCGATAACTCACGCCGTAGCGCATCCAGCTGTTTTAAGTAAAACTTAAACGCGGTGGCGCTTTGCATGCCAACCGCTTGGGTTAGCGTTGCACCGTTCACAAACGGGTTACCATCGCGATCGCCGCCTATCCAGCTGCCCATCTGTAAAAAACTGGGCAATTGAAACGGCTTATCCAAATCGGCGGCATATTGCTTATTTAAATCGCGTTCTAAATCTTGTAGGATTTCTGGAATCACATTTAAAAACGTGGTTTCGTAATAACTTAATGCATTTTCAATTTCGTTTACTACAGTGAGTTTTGAAAAGCGCACAATGCGCGTTTGCCATAATGAGCAAACAGCCGCCTGAATCATTAAATCATTTTGTTCCAGCTCACGTTTTGAAATTAAATTGGCGCGCTCTGCCAGCAAAAAAGACAGTTTATGCTCAATATCCAAAATGCTTTTGCGCTGCACTTCGGTGGGATGCGCCGTTAATACAGGTGAAACCAGCGCATCTTTAAAAAATGCCTCTACCGTCGCAAAAGGCAAGGCTTGGCGCGCAATTTCGTCTACTGAATAGGCCAACATGCCAGGCAGCAGCTTATCTTCATTCAAACGTGTTTGCTGGCGCGCAAATAAATCTTCGGCAATATTCACCAAATGCTTAAAGTAACTAAAAGCGCGCACCACCGAAATAGTTTGCTGCGGCGATAAATTTTTAAGCAGAATTTCTAAGGCTAGCGTGGCATTTTGATCATTTTCACGGTGAAATTTAACCGCCGCCTGACGGATTCTTTCAATTAAATCAAACGTTGCTTTGCCATCTTTAGCTAAAATGGTTTCGCCTAATACGCGGCCTAAATAGCGAATATTATTTTTTAAGCCTAAATTTTGTTGATTTAGGTTGATGGCTTGCATTGATGTGTCGTTCATATTGTTGCCGCTAAACGTTATTATTTAAACAATATAAGCAACATCTACACCATGCGTTTATCCATACATTATTTTCAATATAAACAATTAGTTATATTTAATGTTATAAATAAATCAATATAACTTGCACGTTTAATGTGCATGAAGATGCAATGATTTAATATTAAGGTGCAGACAACTGAGCTCAAAAAGGTGAATGCAAAAAAGGCAGCCTAAGCTGCCTTTTTAATCGCGCATTTAAAGCGCTTTATAACGTTTTAAGCTATTTTTTAAAATGCTGGTTTAACTTCCGCATTATTATAATTAGCAACACCGTCTAAGATTTCTTTCTTAGCTGCTTCAATATCGCCCCAGCCATTAATTTTCACCCATTTGCCTTTGTCTAAATCTTTATAGTGCTCAAAGAAGTGAGAAATCATTTCCAAACGCCAAGTTGAAACGTCGGTATGGCTTTTTAAATGGCCATATAAACCGCACACTTTAGGCACTGGCACTGCAAATACTTTTGCATCAAGGCCAGCCTCATCTTCCATCAACAACACGCCAAGTGGACGGCAACGCACAACCACGCCTGGAATCAATGGTACTGGTGTCATGACTAACACGTCCACTGGGTCGCCATCATCGGCCAAAGTGTGCGGAATGTAGCCGTAATTGGTTGGGTATTGCATAGCAGTACCCATAAAGCGGTCTACAAAAATCGCGCCGCTGTCTTTATCTACTTCGTATTTAACAGGGTCGCCCTGCATTGGAATTTCGATAATAACATTGAAATCATTGGGTAAATCTAAGCCAGATGGCACTTGGTTTAACGACATAGTGAGAACAGCCTTTACATAAAAAACGGCATTATACGTGACAAATGTAAATGCTTGATTGCTAACAAATGAAAATTATTGTGAGATGGGAAATTATCGCTTTGAAAATTTGAACCAAACTTTGCTTGAAACAAAAAACACAATCACCAACGCCAAACCCATGACGGTAATGGCGCCTAAGTGGTTTTTAACCAGCGGGATATTGCCAAAAAAATAGCCCGCCAAGACGCAAATCAGCACCCAAATAATGGACCCAAGTGATGCTGAGCGCACAAATTTAAAAAAGTGCATTTGCGTTAAGCCGGCCAAAAATGGTGCAACGGTGCGGATAACGGGTAAAAATGGTGAAAACAAAAAGCCTTTTTCGCCATGCTGATCATAAAACACACGGGTTTTATCAATGGCCGCTTGGTTAGGCCATTTTAAAAAATCCACAAAAAATGCCTGCCCCAGCGTTTTGCCTAAAAAATAACCGCTAATATTTCCCAATGCAGCCGCTGCCATCAGCGCAGCAATTAACAACCAAATATTCAACATGGATGCCGCCCACACCGCGCCACACACAAATAAAAAAGGATTACTAGGCAGAAAAAAGAAAGGCAATATGCCAATTTGTAGAAAAATCACACCAAACAGGATGAAATAAACCAGATTGGCATGCATGGAGACTAAATCAGGCAAATGTGCATCAAAATTGAGAATCATTTGCCACGTTTGTAACAAATAGTCCATTACGCCGATTCCATTCTGCATTCAGCCACAATGGCGGCTGGTGTAAGCTTTAATGCGCCATACAGCAGTAAAGGAATAATCACCACCTCATCAAGCTGGCCAATAATAGGGATAAAATCAGGGATTAAATCAAATGGCATCAACAAATAGCCAATCGCCAACCATAGTAAAGCTTTGGCCAAAAGTGGAGTTTGCGGGTGTTTTTGCAGGCGTTGGTAAAAAACAAATTCTGCTTTTAGGCGCGCGGCTATCTGTTTTAGTTTTTCCAACATAAAGACTAAACCAGCTTTTTGCCTGTTAGCTTTTCAAACGCTTCTAAATATTTTTCAGAGGTGCGCTGCGCAACATCTTCTGGCAGGGCAGGCGCTGGCGGCGCTTTGTTCCATTGAATGCTTTCCAGCCAATCGCGCACATATTGTTTATCGTAACTAGGTGGATTGCTGCCAACTTGATAGCTCTCCGCTGGCCAAAAACGCGAGGAATCAGGCGTTAATACTTCATCCATCACATGCAACACACCATCACTATCCAAACCAAATTCAAACTTGGTATCGGCAATAATAATGCCGCGTGTCAGCGCATATTCGGCGGCCTCGCTGTAAAGCTGAATCGCTAATTTGGCGACTTTTTCGGCCATCTCTGCGCCAATTAATGCGGCGCATTGGTCTAAACTGATATTTTCATCATGCTCCCCCACCGCGGCTTTAGAGGACGGCGTAAAAATCGGTGTTGGCAGTTTTGATGCTTCTTGCAAGCCTGCTGGCAAGGCAATACCGCATACGGTGCCTTTGGCCTTGTATTCTTTCCAACCGCTACCCACTAAATAGCCACGCACAATGGCTTCAATTGGCAAAGGTTTGAGCTTTTTCACCACTACGGCGCGGCTTAAATTGCCTATTCCCAATTGTGCTTTATCTTCTGCGCTTGAAACCACTGAATCTGGCTCAATACCCGTTAAATGGTTAGGCACAACATGTTTGAGCTTTTCAAACCAAAAATTGGCCATTTGTGTCAGCATAGCGCCTTTATTGGCAATACCTGTAGGCAGAATCACATCAAATGCAGATAACCTATCGGTGCTCACCAGCAGCATAGTGCTGTCATCGATGGCGTAAATATCGCGCACTTTTCCTTGGTGAATCAGGTTTAGGCTTTGAAGGTTGGTTTTTAACAGTGGCGCGCTCATGATGATTAATGCAAGTGGTAAAAGAATTCGATTATAAATTGTGCAGGCTGATTTGCACTAGTCATTTATTGCAGTGATTGACAAGGATGGTTTAAGCTAATTAGTCGGCTTAGCTATGCCAGCTTGGGTCATCTCACCCACTTTAACTACTTTTAATGTATTGGTACCGCCAGGGCTGCCAATGGGCTCACCAAAGGTAAATAGCACCGTATCGCCAGTCGCCACCGCGCCATTTGTTAACAGCACTTGTTCCATTTCCTGCAAAATTTCATCCCTATTTTTATTCTCATGCTCAATTGGGTAGGGGAAAACATTGCGATGCAACGTGAGCTTGCGGCGCGCGATTTTGTTAGGTGATAGCGCATAAATCGGTGCACCGCTATCGGCACGTGATAACCATTGTGCGGCATTACCCGATTGCGTTAAGGCGGCAATCGCCTTTACATTCAGATATTTAGACACATAAATTGTAGCTGCCGCTATCGCTTCATCGGTTTGCTGATGCGGCTCTGCGCGCTTTTGGCTGACATTGGCAATTTCGTATTCTTTTTCGGCTTCAACACATATTCTATGCACCGCTTTAACCGTTTCTAGCGGATATTGACCACTAGCGGTTTCGGCTGACAGCATCACCGCATCCGTGCCATCCAGCACCGCATTTGCCACATCAGAAACCTCCGCCCTGGTTGGAATTGGGCTACTAATCATGGATTCCATCATCTGGGTGGCGGTAATCACCAACTTGTTTTGCGCTCTGGCCATGCGAATCATGCGCTTTTGCAGGCCAGGCACGGCAGCATCGCCCACTTCTACGCCTAAATCTCCGCGCGCGACCATAATCGCATCGCTTACCGCAATAATTTCTTTTAGATTATCTATGGCCTCTGCGCGCTCAATTTTTGCCACAATACTGGCCGTGCCGCCCGCCTGCTTAACCAACGCTTTCGCCAGCTCAACATCTTGGGCTGATTTTGGAAAAGAGATGGCAATATAATCCGCCTCTAATGCCACCGCCGTTTTTAAATCTTCTTTATCTTTAAAGGTTAAGGCATCGGCAGATAAACCGCCGCCTGCGCGATTAATACCTTTGTTATTACTCAACACACCGCCGCTTAAAATCACGCAGTGAATCTGGTTGCCTTTAATGCGGTCCACTTGCATGGTAATACGGCCATCATCCAGCAACAACACCACACCCTCTGTCACTTCCTGCGGCAAGGTTTTGTAGTCCAAGCCCACTTTGTCTTGATTACCAAGCTCACAATCGGCATCTAATATAAATAAATCACCGGTTTTCAAGGTGATTTTACCTAACTCAAATTTACCGATTCTAATTTTAGGGCCCTGTAAATCACACAGCACACCCACTGGTCGCCCCAGTTTTAGCGCGATATTGCGCACGATTTCGGCGCGGCTAATATGTTCTGCTGCCGTGCCGTGCGAAAAATTAAGCCGCACTACATTAACGCCTGCCGTAATCAAACGCGCAATCATTTCTTCACTACTAGAAGCCGGGCCTAGAGTGGCAACAATCTTAGTTTTTCGTAACATGGTAATAATTGGTCCTTATTTAATCATTGAATCAATAGACCAGAAACTTACATACTAATCATGACATTTAAATAAAAAATGGGGCACCAGCCCCATTTTTATTGAACTGGAAAATATCGTAAAACTAAGCCTTTGCACGACTTTCTAAAATCTCTACGGCTGGCAAAGTCTTGCCTTCTAAAAACTCTAAAAACGCACCACCTGCGGTGGAAATATAACTAATTTTGTCGTAAATATCGTATTTTTGAATCGCCGCAATGGTGTCGCCACCGCCAGCCAAGGTGAAAGCTTTAGTGTTGGCAATCGCATGCGCAATTGTTTTAGTACCTTCGCCAAACTGGTCAAATTCAAACACGCCAACTGGGCCATTCCAAACCACAGTACCTGCATTTTTTATAATCTCTGCTAATTCATTAGCAGATTTCGCGCCAATGTCAAAAATCATATCATCGGCTTCAACAGAGGCCGCGTCTTTCTTCACTGCAGGCTCATTTGCATCAAACTTTTTACCGCATACTACATCCACGGCAATCGGTACCGCTGCGCCTCTTTGGCTCATTTTATCCATTAAGGTGCGCGCTACAGGCACTAAATCATCTTCACACAATGATTTTCCCACTTCAAAACCAGCTGCTTTTAAAAAGGTATTGGCAATACCGCCGCCAACCACCATTTGGTCTACTTTTTCAGACAAACTTTCTAAAACGGTTAGCTTGGTTGAAACTTTGCTACCGCCCACAATCGCCACCATTGGACGTGCTGGATTCAATAAAGCCTTAGTAAGCGCATCTAACTCTTCAGCCAATAGCAAACCTGCACAGGCAATAGGCGCAAACTTCGCCACGCCATGCGTACTGGCTTCTGCGCGGTGTGCGGTACCAAATGCATCCATCACAAATACATCGCACAGCTTTGCATAAGCCTGCGCGGTTTCGTCTTTATTCTTTTTTTCGCCTACGTTAAAACGGCAATTTTCTAAAACCACCAATTCACCCGCCGCCACTTCAAAACCACCGTTTACCCAATCTTTAACCAAACGCACTGGCTTGTTTAATTTGGTAGCAATCACATCCACCACTGGTTTAAGTGAGTTTTCTTCTGAATAAACGCCTTCTTCTGGACGACCTAAATGCGATGTCACCATCACATGCGCACCTTTTTTCAGTGCATATTCAATGGTTGCCATGCTAGCCGTGATGCGCGCATCTGAAGTCACTTTGCCATCCGCAACTGGTACGTTTAAATCGGAACGGATAAATACGCGTTTGCCAGCTAAATCTAAATCAGTGATTTTGATAAATTTCATATTAATCTCAATTAAAACAGTTATTTAGTCACAATCTACACGCAATAAGCTCAAGATGGGATGAAGTGCAAGGCGCACAGCGCGCAACGACCGAGACATACCGTAAGGGTAGGCGAGGAAGTGAGCACTGCGCAACGCCGCAATTCGCCCATATTGTGCTTATTTGTCTGCAATATGCTGGACTAGTCGGAGCAGATTACAGGTATAACCATACTCGTTATCGTACCAAGCCACCACTTTCACAAAGGTCGGATCCAGCATAATGCCTGCATCGGCATCAAATACGCTGGCGGCTGGTGCGCCTCTGAAATCGGTGGAAACTACTTTATCGTTGGTGTAAGCCAGCACGTTTTTAAGCGCACCTTTTGAAGCCGTATGCATAGCCGCACAAATTTCAACGTAGGTAGTAGGTTTAACCAACTCTACTGTTAAATCGACAACAGAAACGTTGGCTGTTGGAACGCGTAACGCCATGCCAGTGAGTTTCTTATTTAAAGAGGGAATCACCATACCAACGGCTTTAGCCGCACCAGTGCTTGATGGGATGATATTTTCGAATACACTACGACCGCCGCGCCAGTCTTTATTACTACCACTATCTACCACCATTTGTGAGGCCGTAGCCGCATGCACGGTAGTCATTAATCCGCGTTTAATTTCAAAGCTATCGTTTAACACTTTAACAATTGGAGCTAATGCATTGGTGGTGCAAGAGGCGGCTGAAACAATAGACTGCCCTTTGTAATCTTCATGGTTTACACCATACACAAACATAGGTGTGTCATCTTTTGCAGGGGCAGATTGCACCACTTTTTTTGCACCCTCTGCCAAATGCCCTTTGCAACCATCAGTCGTTAAGAATACACCTGTCGCATCAATTACGACATCAACACCGGCTGCACCCCACTGAATATGGAATGGATCACGCTCTTTACTAACTGCAATTTTTTTGCCGTTGACAATTAAAGCGCCGTCTTTAGCACTAACCGTTCCGTTAAAACGCCCGTGCACAGAATCGTATTGCAGCATATACGCCATGTAGTCGATATCTTGCATACCATTGACGGCGACTACTTCAATATCGGCGAATTCGCTTTCCTGTATAGCCGCGCGTAACGCCATACGCCCAATACGCCCAAAACCATTAATGCCTACTTTAATCGTCATGCTCATTCCAAGAGTTAGAGGTTTACAAATAAAAAGAGCCTCAAGAATCAGAGGCTCTTTTCAGTACTATTTACTCAATAATTACAACACTGACTTAACAGTTGCCACCACGTTTTCAACCGTGAAGCCAAAATGTTTCATCAATGCGCCACCAGGAGCTGATTCACCGAATGTGTCGATACCCACAACAGCACCTTCTAGGCCAACATATTTGCGCCAGAAATCTGTTACACCGGCCTCAACTGCCACGCGTTTAACGCCTGGAGTTAACACGCTGTCTTTGTAAGCTTTATCTTGACGGTCGAATACGTTTGTTGATGGCATTGAAACCACGCGTACTTTAGTGCCAGCAGCATTTAACTCAGCAGCTGCTTTAACAGCTAACTCTAGCTCAGAACCGTTAGCAATAATGATGACTTGTGCGCCTGCAACATCAGACAATACATAAGCACCTTTACGCATACCAGCAAATTGCGCTGCATCGTGTTTGATGCCTGGCACGTTTTGACGGCTTAATACCAAGCTTGAAGGACCAGTCATACGTTCAACCGCGGCAACCCAAGCTACCGCAGTTTCTGTTGAGCTACCTGGACGCCATACATCCATATTAGGAATGTAACGTAAACCAGCAGTATTTTCGACTGGTTGGTGTGTTGGACCATCTTCACCTTGACCGATAGAGTCATGTGTTAACACAGCAATCGTGCGTTGTTTCATCAATGCAGCCATACGCAATGCGCTTTTTGCATAGTCAGAGAACATATGGAATGTACCGCCGAATGGGATTAAACCACCGTGCAATGCCATACCGTTCATAATCGCAAACATACCGAACTCACGAACACCGTAAGAGATATAGTTACCTGGTTTTTTCGCATCAACGTGTACAAAGCTACCTGTTGAAGTTAAGTTTGAACCAGTTAAGTCAGCAGAACCGCCTAAGAACTCAGGCAATAATGGTGCTAATGCACCGATAACGTTTTGTGATGCTTTACGTGTTGCAACACCTTCCGCTTTTTCGTTTGTTGCTGCGATAATCGCATCAGTTGCTTCTTTCCAGTTTGCTGGCAATGTGCCAGACATGCGACGTGTGAATTCTGCCGCTTCAGCCGGGAATGCTTTAGCATAAACTGCAAATTTATCATTCCATGATGATTCAGCAGCAGCGCCTTTAGCCGTTGCATCCCAACCAGCATAAACATCTGCTGGAATCACAAATGGCTCATGTGCCCAACCGATGTTAGCGCGTGTTGCGGCAACTTCGTCTAAACCTAATGCAGAACCGTGGCAATCATGTGAGCCAGATTTATTTGGTGAACCCATACCGATGACTGTTTTACAGCAAATCAATGATGGTTTGTCTGTTACTTTTTTAGCGGCTTCAATCGCTTTACCGATTG
>JAZKDM010000097.1:0-1668 GCA_040387535.1 Pseudomonadota bacterium
TCGCTATCCGTAATCACAATATCGCTTTCAAACGATTTGGGCTGGCCTGTGGCGTAATGCTCAATTCTAAAATCTTTTAAGGCGACTCTAAATGGCAGCTCTTGTACCAAATAGCCATCACGCACCCGCACAAAAGCCACGTTATCGCTAACGCCTTCTGGCAAGGTCATATTTGCTCTGAAAGAGGCATTGCTTGTAGTAAGGCGACTAATCGCAGGCACTTGGCTTTCTGGAATATCCAGTGTCTCTATCTTTTTTTGGCCTAGCAACTCTTGTACTTTAAACGGCAAATTGCCATCCAATAAGCCACCAAAAAAGATAACCACCATCGCCACATGGGTAAAAATATAGCCTAAGCGTTGATGCGTACCCGCTTTGGCCGCAATCAGCTCATCGCCATTTTGTTGCGTATTGAATTTGAATTTAAAACCTTGAGAGGCCAAATAATTGGCTAACTTGGCTTTAGTAGCGGCCGTATCAGTTTGCTGATTCAGATTGGATTGACCAAATGAAGCTTGATGACTAAAAGCGCGTAAAGATTTTTCAGCGGCGTGTTCTTTAAAGGTTTTCCACTCACGCACCATTAAAGGACTATTGCGATAAATACACAAACTGGTCGAAATCACTAAAAATAATAAGATGACCAAAAACCAAGTGGCGTGATACACATCGTACAAGCCCAGCTTTTCAAATGCCTCAAACCAAAATTGGCCAAATTTGATAATGTAATTTTCGTAAGGCTCGTTTTGTTTGAGTACCGTACCAATAATGGAGGCGATGCCCAATACGGTGAGCATACTCACGGCAAAGCGCATTGAGCTAAGTAGCTCATAAAAACGTTGTGATGTGGTGATTGGTGGTTTCAAGGTGAGTGCTTAACGCTGTTTGCCTTCAGTGCGACGACATGAAAATTGAAAAACGACTTTTTTGATACGCCTGCTGAAAAGTTTGTTGCAATAAACTTTTCAGCAGGTTTGAAAATTAACGCAAACCTTGCATGTAGTCAGCCACTGCTTGCATTTCGGCGTCAGTCATTTTAGCCGCGATTACCATCATCATCGGCGCATTGGCACGCTCACCAGTGCGGAATGTTTTCAGTTGTTGGTAAGTGTAATCCGCATGCTGACCAGCCAAACGCGGGAATTGCTTGGGTATGCCAGCACCATTGGCACCATGGCAAGCCGCACAGGCTGGTACATTGGTTTTAGCAATGCCACCACGGTAGATTTTTTCGCCTAAAGAACCAACACCATTGGTTTTCGCTTTTGCTAGTGTTTGTTTTTGTGTTGCAAAGTAAGTCGCCAAGTTTTGCATATCTTCAGGCGTTAAATTCGCCACCATGCCGCTCATTACCGCATTGGCACGCGTACCTTCTTTAAAGTTTGTTAATTGTTTTAACAAATACTCAGGATGTTGGCCAGCCAATTTTGGATTTAAAGTGATTGCACTATTGCCATCTGCACCATGACAGGCCGCGCATACGCCCTGCACAATTTGGTCAACAGCTTGCTTATTTGCAACGGGTGCAGCGCTGGGTGCGGCATGCTCTGTTTTTTTTGCTGCATCAGTTGCAGAAAAAACGATATTTGAAGACAAACTTAACGCTAAAACGACGATTAAACTCACATGCTTAAACATTGTATTGCTTTCCTAACTATTTAATTAACT
>JAZKDM010000098.1:0-13841 GCA_040387535.1 Pseudomonadota bacterium
TGATGAAATTGGCCGAATCTTGATTGATAACGCCGTCTCTATCTAAAATGACCAGTTTCATTTCAAACCCTGTGAAAAGTAAAATGTTAAACGTGAAGTGTTAAAAAATCTCGGTACTAATTGCGTTTCACTTTTCACTTTTCGCCTTTCACAGTTGTTAAGCTAGTTTAGATAAGTCCGCCACGCGGTTCATGGTTTGATGCAATGTTGCCAATAAACCTAAGCGGTTCGCCTTAAGCGCAGGGTCATCTGCGTTCACCATCACGTTATCAAAAAAGTCATCTACTGGTGATTTTAATGCCGCCAACGCTTTAAGCGAGCTGGTGTAATCGCCATTTTCAAACAACTTATCTGCTTCTGGCTTTACTTTGCTTAACGCTGTGTTTAAGGCGATTTCGGCGGGTTCTTGCAGTAAGCTTGTATTTACTTCCGCTTTTACTTCGCCTTCTACTTTTTTCAAGATATTGCCAACGCGTTTGTTAGCAGCGGCTAGGGCGGGGGCTTCTGGCAAGTCAGAGAATGCTCGCACAGCGGCCAACTGTTTACTAACTACAGATAAACCAATCCAGCGACCAGACCCAACAACCGAATCAACTTCATTAGCGTTGTAGCCGAATTCTTTACAGTATCCCGATAGACGGTCTGCCATGAAATCCAAAACATCAGTTCCTGCGTTAGAAAAATCACGAGGGAAGGCTGATGCTGCCAGATTAACAATCGTATTCGCATTTAAGTTTAAATTGGACTCGATAACTATTCGAATGACGCCAAGCGCGTGTCGGCGCAATCCAAATGGGTCTTTATCACCAGTAGGAGTGTTGCCAATACTAAATAAGCCAACTAAAGTTTCTAATTTATCTGCAAGCGCAACACAAACACCCACTTGATTGCGCGGCAATGTATCACCTGCAAAGCGTGGTTTGTAATGGTCTTCAATAGCAAACGCAACGTCATCAACCAAGCCTTCATGTTGCGCATAATAGCGCCCCATAATGCCTTGTAGTTCTGGAAATTCGCCTACCATATCGGTGACTAAATCGGCTTTGGCTAGCAATGCGGCTTGGTCAGCTAGGGCTGCTAACTTGTCGCCACCCAATTGTTGGCCAATGGCTTTGGCAATCGCTCTCACACGCTGCGTTCGCTCACCTTGGCTGCCTAATTTATTGTGATAAACCACTTTGTCTAATCCAGCAATGCGGCTTTCTAATGTCTTTTTACGGTCTTGGTCAAAGAAGAATTTTGCATCGGCCAAGCGTGGTCGTACAACGCGCTCATTGCCGCCAATCACAGCACTTGGGTCTTTTGGCGATATGTTGGAAACAATTAAAAACTTATTGGTAAGTTTGTCATTAGTATCTAAAAGCGGAAAATATTTTTGATTGGCTTTCATGGTCAAAATCAAGCACTCTTGTGGCACTTCTAGATACACTTCTTCAAACTGGCCAAGCAGCACATTCGGGCGTTCTACCAAGGCAGTCACTTCATCCAATAATGCGTCATCTTCAATCGGTTTTAGGTTTTGCTTAGCCGCGGCCACATTTAACTGGTTTGCGATTTCAGCTTTTCTGGTCGCAAAACTTGCAATCACAGAACCTTCATCCAGCAATTGCTGTTCATAACTATCAGCATGTTTAATGGTAATGATAGGATTTTTCGCTTCAAAGCGATGACCATGCGTGATGTTGCTGGCGTTTAAGCCCAGCGCGTTTACCGCAATTGTGCTACTGCCATGCATGGCGACTAAACCATGCGCAGGGCGCACAAAGTTAACGCTTTCCCAACCTGGGTTTTGTGTATTCTCATGCAATTGGTAGGTCATCACTTTAGGAATCGGCAGTTTTGCAATGGCTTCGTTTAATGCTTTTTGCAAGCCATCTGGCAGCGTCACGCCCGCCTGTAATACATCTAAAAACAGCGTGTTATTGTCATTTTTAAGGTTTGCAACAGCAGATGCATCCGCACCCAAACTTTGCAATTTTTTAAGCAAAGCAGGCGTCGCGTTGCCGTTGGCATCCAAGCCCACATTGGCTGGCATTAGCTTTTGCGATATTTGTTTATCAGCGGCTTTATCAGCCACATATTTGATATGCGCCGCCAAACGGCGAGGCGTTGCAAAAGCGGTGATAGCGGCATTTTCTAAAGTTAAACCCTGTGTTTTCAGCGATTCAAATAATACGCTTGAAAATGCTTCGCCCAATTTATTTAAGGCTTTTGGCGGTAGTTCTTCAACAAATAATTCAACCAATAGGTTTTTGTTATGCGGATTCTTTTCCATGCTTATGCTGCTGCTTTCTTTGCTGACTCTAACTTTGCTGTTTCTAACTTTTCTAGACCGGCTAATACTTCATCTGCCCAATTCTTAGGCGCCATAGGGAAGCCTAATCTAGCGCGGCTATCAAGGTAGCTAGCGGCAACTGCACGCGCAATGTTGCGGATTTTACCGATATAGGCAGCGCGCTCGGTTACGCTGATTGCGCCACGCGCATCCAGCAAGTTAAAGGTATGCGCGGCTTTTAATACTTGCTCATAAGCGGGCAGGGCAAGCTTTTGCTCAACCAAGTTTTGTGCTTGTTTTTCATGCGCAATAAAGGCGGTGAATAGAAAATCCACATCAGAATGTTCAAAGTTGTAGGTTGATTGCTCTACCTCGTTTTGGTGGAACACATCGCCATACTTTACGTTTTCAGAGTATTGCAGATCGTAAACGCTATCTACGCTTTGTAAATACATCGCCAAACGCTCTAAACCGTAAGTAATTTCACCCGTGATTGGTTTGCAGTTGATACCACCCACTTGCTGGAAGTAGGTAAATTGCGTGACTTCCATGCCATTGAGCCAGACTTCCCAGCCCAAGCCCCACGCGCCCAAAGTGGGGTTTTCCCAATCGTCTTCTACAAAGCGAATGTCATTTTGCTTTAAATCAAAACCTAATGCTTCAAGTGAACCCAAATACAACTCTAAAATATTGGCTGGTGCCGGTTTTAGCACTACTTGGTACTGATAGTAATGCTGTAAGCGATTCGGGTTTTCGCCATAACGACCATCTTTTGGGCGGCGACTTGGCTGCACATAAGCCGCTTTCCAAGGCTCTGGGCCTAAGGCACGCAAAAAAGTAGCGGTGTGCGAAGTGCCTGCGCCTACTTCCATATCGTAAGGTTGTAGCAAGGCACAACCTTGCTTATCCCAGTATTGCTGTAAAGTTAAAATGATTTGCTGAAAGGTCAACATTTGATTGCTTAAGTATTTACTAAAGGTGTGATTTTACCTCAAAACAGCATGAAACTTGATGGCTAATGCATGCTGGTGCTATCAAAATAGCGCGGATATAAAAGCAGGCTTTTCTTGAAAGCTAAAACCAAAGCCTAGTTGAGTCAGGCAGGGATGATTTGCAGCATCAAGCAAGCCTGCTTTACCAAACATCAACGGCGGTTCGCTGATATCGTTTTCTAACAAATGTGTGCCAAAAGCGCCTTCTTGGGCAACCAGAATATCGGATGCAGCTTGTGCAGCCGTTAATCCGCAGCGGGTAAGTAAACTTGTTTCACCTACCTGTGCGCCAATAATGACGCCAATACCCAATTCACGCGCCGATTCTATTATCGCTAGTGAGCGCAATAATCCGCCCATTTTGGAAATGCGCAGGTTAATTAACCAATATTGCGGTGCTGCTTGCAAGGCATTAAATTGCTCAATCCGCAGAAAACTCTCATCTAAAATAACTTTACAGTTTAGGCTGCTAGCAATCTCTGAAAGCCCAGCATAAGCGTTTGCTTTTAGCGGTTCTTCAATCGCAAAAAAAGGGTAATCCAATGCTTGTAAAAAGTGAATCGCGTCAGCAGCGTTTTGCCATAAATTATTGGCATCTACTCTTAGTCTAATATTTCCCCATTGCCGCATAACGGCTATTTTTTGTTTATCGCGGTCAAGCTCCCCCGAAAGCTTAAGCTTAAAATCCCTAAAACCTTGCTGAATATACTGCTGTGCGCTTTGCTGAAAAGCCTCAATGTTTGAATCACCCAGCACGGCTGAGTATTGAAAACGGCCATGTAATGCGGGCAGATTTAATAATTGCTCAATGGTTTTATTTTCTTGCTTAGCGAGTAAATCTAGAATAGCCAGCTCAATGGCGCACCATGCTGCTGGGTTTGCATTCAAGGCATGTTGATGATTGGCTACCCATTCGCGCAACGTGCTTAAGTTTGAAATTTCTTTGCAGATGGCCTCTTGATATTGTAAGAAAAATTGCTGAACGGATGCAATTGTTTCACCAGTAACATAGCTTCTGGGGCAAGATTCACCATAGCCGACGATGCCGCTAGTTGAAATTGCTTCAACCCAAATGCTAGACGTTTCGGCGCGCTCTGCAGAAGCATGCCGAAACTTAACCTTGAAAGGGATAATAAGCTGGCTTAAAACAAGTTTAAAAGTTGGCGAGCAGACATTGGTTGGCTCAATCCCGTAATCAGCAAGCGGAAAATTGAGATTTTTGATGTACTGCAAAACGGCTGGTTTAAATTGCCCTTCACGTTGGCCTAAATTGATGCAATGGATTTTATAAGCTTCAGCGGCGTTTGGTTTAAGCCATACAACACTAAGCGCGGCAAGTCTGCCGCTTTCACGCTTGGCTTTGTATTCAATATTCAGCGCGCCTAATTTTTCATCTATTTTATTTGCAAAAGCGGAATAGTTTGGGCTTAACGCATCCGCTTGTATAAAAAGTTGGTAAGACATGCTTATTTCATCCGCCGCTAGAATATAAAAACTGGTAATTAAGCCAAGCTCTATAGAAACCTCTTTAACGGCTTGAATCACTTGTGCTTCGTAAAGTTTTTCGCCTGTCAAATTAGTCACACCTTTGCCTTTTTGCATAAAACGTAGCAATGGGGTGGCGTTAAAAAATCCGTCCACTTGCACTAAATCGTTCATAAAATAGCGATATAAGCCAGATGCCGTAGTAACAATCACGTAATAAGTTTGATGCAAAACAAGCTGATCAAGCGTCACAAATTCTGGGGTATTGTTATCCCAAAGTGATTGCTCTACAAATTCGAAAAAATGGTGGTGCAGCGGCGGTATGCCAGCGCTGGTTTCGGCTTGTAAGGCAATGCTGCCCCTAAATTCGGTAGATTGGTAACCCAGCTCCATTATTTTGGTATTGGGCGATAATTTCTCACGCAAAGCCGTCAATGCAATACCGCAGCTGCCGCCTGTCCATGTGGTCACCAGTTTTAATTTTGGCCAAACATTGGCAAACGTTAATTCTGGCAAGCGACTAAGCGCCGCTGCCCTTGCTGGGTCTGGCTTAAATTTATGCTTAAGTTCAGCTTTCAAATCCATATCAAGGCTTTCAATCGCATCCAATTTTCCAGTGATTAAAGATTGAATCAGCACTTCGCGTTGCTGGTTTAACACGTTTAGCAAGCGCAAAAAAGTGGATGGATTGGGTGAGCCAGCGTAGGTGATATTAGGTTCAGCCAGTGCCAGCCTTAATATCACTAGATACTTGATATCGTAATCTGCAATGCTAGAAACCGCAGGCGGTAGCACAAAGCGCGACTGAATGATTTTAGGCATTGATTGGTATAGATGACCTGATACAGAACCCACCGCATGCCCCGAATTAAGCTCAGCTTCAACTGCTGCGCCCATAATGCCGAGTGCTTTGCCTGCAAATGCTTTTGGGCATGCGCGATACTGCAAATAAGAAAACAAGGCTTGCTCGTTGCTGTGTGACTTTAGTGTTGTAGCTGTAATGGGAATGTATTTGGGCGTACCGGTTGTGCCGCTGGTTTGCGCATAAAATTGTGGTGCTTCAGCCGTTAGTGCTTTGGTGCCCGATAATCGTTGCTCTTCAATATAGGGCCGCAGCGAATCATACGTTTGTACGGGAATATTTTTTTGGAAATCGGCATAGGTGCTTATATTGGAAAAGCCATGCTTTGTGCCAAATTGCGTGTATTGGTTTTGTTGTAACAGGCGCTGCAAAACAGCCATTTGGGTAGCCAGTGGCTGATAAGTAAGACGTTCAGTGGGTTTCCAATGTAGATACTTATTCAGCAGCATGCCTACATGCAATATCAACTGTTGCATCGGCAAAGTTAGCGTTTAAAGGGCGCGCGTAGCAGCCCAAAAAATGTTTTTGGGTAATCGGCTTCTAACAAGCCTAGCGTATTGATGCTACGGTCTTTAGGCAAAAACCAGGTGCCAAATAATAGATCCCAAATAATCACGTTATTGCCATAATTGGCATTGGATTCTTCAGGCCGTTGTGAGTGATGCCAGCGGTGTAAATCGGCTGTGCCTATCAGATAGTTTAATGGCCCAAAACGAAACTGTATATTGGCGTGCTGCAAAAAACCATTGCTGGCATAAGCCAAATAATACAGCGCTAACACTTGCGCATTAACGCCCATGATTAAAAACGGCAGGCTATCCAGCATCATTTGCAATACCTTCTCTAAAGGATGGAATCGCGCCGTATTCAGCCAATAAAGTTGCTGCACTGAATGGTGTACAGCATGCAAACGCCATAAATACTGGTTGGTATGCGCGGCTCTGTGCAGCCAATAACGCAAGAAATCAACGACCAATATCATCAGTATGGCTTGCACCCATATAGGCCAAGTGTGTGGCCAGATTTGAGCAAACGGTAAGTTGAGTGCGCTAATTGGCTCAATAAGGATGTAAATAAAAGTGAAGCTTACTAAGGGGGGCAATGCAAGTTGCACCACAGCCATAAACATCAAATCTAATTTTATTTCTGAAAACTTTGGCTGCCAAATTTTGTTGTGTGGAAATTGGATTTCTAGAATCGTAATCAGTGAAGCCGCCATGATAATGGGCATATAGGTGCTGGCCATTAATGAAACGCCTTGATATTGTAACAATGCGAAAAGGCTAAACACAGAAGCCATCACCAAAGGGTAATGTAGCCAAGGCATCACTTTTTTCATTATTTATCCCCTTACTTGTGCGCTTTTTTTAAACCATAACGAAAATGAAAATGGCCATATAAAAATAAATAGCCTGCTAATACTAAATGAAAAAACGCAGGAAGGTAACTAGCAAACCATCTGTGCTCGCTTAAAATTGTTAAGCCCAATATTAAGCGTAATAGCATGATGCCGAAATACAAACTGGCGAAAATAGTAACCAGCATGCCAAATCGCTGGCGAGGTTGTACGGCGTTTAAAGAGAATTGTTTTGCTGTTTTAACCATCCAACACAAAATAAGTAATTGCGTGGCGAGCAAGACGGCATAAGGCAGCACACCGCCATGCCATGATTCAAAAGTGGGTAGAAAATCAGACGGAAATACCAAAGCCACGGCTTGTGCAATCACCCTTAAAGCAAATAAGCCAACACCAAGCCAAAGCCATTTGGCATAGTGCTTTGATGTGATTGGATTTTCTGACTTATTTACACTATTCATTTAGCTTGAGCTTACGCAAGACGACAAAAGCCAAAACCCCAAAACACAACACAATAAACGGCCAATTGCCCCAGCGCACATATGGCGTGCTGCCTGTGTAACCTTGCGCCTGTACATTCAGCGTGTTTTTTACATCGTGCGGCGCGTGGGCAATCACATAGCCATGCGGGTCAATCGCCGCAGTCGCACCCGTATTAGTGGCGCGCAACATCATGCGGCCAGTTTCCAGTGCGCGTGCTTGGCTAAATTGCATATGCTGGTCTGCCGCGTAAGATTCGCCATACCAGGCATCGTTACTAATGTTCACCAATAAGGTGGCGGCAGGCAATTGATGAATAATCTCTTCACCAAAAACGTCTTCATAACAGACATTTACCGCCACTTTTTGGTTGCCCAATTGCATGGGCGTTTGGTAGGCGCCGCCGCGTGATAAATCGCTTAAAGGCATGTTCAACCAATCGCGATAAATCCAGCCAAACACTTGTTTTAATGGAATAAATTCACCAAATGGCACTAAATGGTTTTTGGCGTAGCTTTGCGTGGGTGCTGTGCCATAGCTAAATGCGCTGTTGAAATATTGGTTGGTTTGTTGATTCAATTCAACCATGCCCACAATGATATTGCCGTTATTCTGCTTGGCGTGGTTAATCAATGCATCCGTAATGCTGGCATCCACTTGGCTGGAAACCACTGGCAACGCGGTTTCTGGCAGCACAATCAATTGTGCATTGCTGGCTTTGGTCATATTGATATACGTATCAATCGTATTTTGTGCCGTTTCTGGCGACCATTTAGTGCTTTGTGCAATATTGCCTTGAATCAGTGCGGCGCTAATCGGCCCATTAATCGGTGTGGACCATTCAACCGCTTTTAACAATCCGCCACTTACTAATATCAGTGTTAAAGCGGCAATCGCATTGCGCTTGTAAATGGCAGAAACGTTTGATTGTGCCAACCAGCAGGCGATAATTGCCGCCACAAAAGCGGTTATTACCGATACTCCATATACACCCACAATCGGCATATAACCAGCCAGCGGGCTGTGCGGTACTTGGCTATAACCTAGAGTTAACCAAGGAAAGCCTGTAAAAATCCAGCTACGCACCCAATCCGATAATCCCCATAGCACAGGCGCGCTGATGATGATAAAACCGAATCGCTTGCTAAAATAACCCACCAAGCCCACAAATAGCGCCATAAATGCACACAAGCAAAAGGTAGAAAAACCTGCAAACCACCACGGCATACCGCCAAAATCATGCAGGCTTATGTATATCCAGTAAATGCCCACAACATACAAACCTAAACCAAATTGAAAGCCCAATTTAAAAGCGGCTTTGGCTGAATCAGTTTTTATCCATAAATAAATAATGCCAACTAAAGATACAACGGCGGCCGGAAAAATGTAAAAGGGCGCAAATGCTAGAACCGCTAGTGCGCCGAGTAAATAAGGTATGACAAAACGAAATCGCGTTAAAAGCTGCATCATCAAAGTAGTTTTAAATGTGAATAGCGCATTGTAATCAATTTATAAATATTTATAGCATTGTGTGGCAAAGCGTTGACAACGACTCTGGCTTGGCCCTATATTGCCTTTGCACCACTCTGCAGGGTTTATTTTAATATTAAGGGGGATTCACAATGAGTATGGCATCGGAATTTAAGGATTTTATTAGTAAGGGTAACGTGATGGACCTAGCCGTAGGTGTCATCATTGGTGCGGCTTTTGGCAAGATTGTGGATTCGCTGGTAAACGACATCATTATGCCAATCATCGGTAAGATTTTTGGCGGACTCGATTTTAGCAATATGTATATCCCATTGAATGGACAGGATATGGGTTTGGCTTTGGTAGAAGCCAAGAAATTGGGTGGCGTCTTGGCGTATGGTAATTTTGTTTCGGTGGTATTGAATTTTATTATTTTGGCTTTTGTGATTTTTCAAATGGTGAAAATGGTTAATCGTATGAAAAAAGCAGAGCCACCTGCGGCAGCACCTGCTACGCCAGATGACATTGTATTATTGCGTGAAATTCGCGATGCGCTAAAAAAATAAGCGTTGTATTCGTGGTTTAAGAATCAATAAAAAAGGACGCCTTAGCGTCCTTTTTTATAAGCTTCGTAAATTATAAAGCAGGCTCAATCACAGGCGGCTCAAAACTTTTATCGGTTTCTTCTGGTTCTGATCCATCATTATTCATGTAAACCACTTGCACCACTTTACCTTCAATAAAATCCAGCTCAGTGGTTGGATAATAGCTACCATCTGGCGCGGTATTAATATTGTGGTAGTACCAAATTGAAGCCACCACTTTGCCGCTATCTTTAAGCTTTACATCTTCCGCTCTAGCTGGTTCGCCCAGCTGTGCAATAATTTCTTCTTTTGTAAAATTATTAATCGCGTTGGCAAATTCTTTTTCAGTCGTTGGAATCTCTTTTGACATCGGCGCATCAGGTAACAAAGGCATCGTTTGCACTTCATCCGCCATGCTGGTGGCAGACGCTATTAATTGCACAGAGAATAAAGCAGCCATCACTAATTTGTTCATAGTCGTCTCCCAATAAATTGTAGTAGTAAGAGATTAATTGCGGCGGTTTAGTTCAACCCAACACGTTCAACTGTAATTACAATTTAATATTACGCCCAATTAAACCGATTCGATAGGGAAGGGCTCATCTGGCAACACTTCCACCAAAATAGAATGTAAGCGCCTACTATCCGCTCTCAGCACAGAAACACTAACATTATCAATCACAACTGAATCGCCGCGTTTGGGTAAATGACCAAACTTGTTCACAACTAAACCGCCAATGGTGGAATATTCTTCATCGCTAAATTGGGTGCCTACAATTTCATTAAAGTCTGCGATTTCTGTTAATGCTTTAACGCGGTAATGTCCAAGCGCATCTTGAATGATATTGTCTTCATCTTCGTCGTAGTCGTATTCGTCTTCAATGTCGCCGACGATTTGTTCCAGCACATCTTCAATCGTCACCATACCCGCCACGCCGCCGTATTCATCCACCACAATGGCAATATGATTACGATTGCTACGGAATTCTTTGAGTAAAATATTTAGGCGCTTGGATTCTGGAATAAACACAGCAGGGCGCAACATATCACGCACTTCAAAATCTTCACCCGCGTAATAGCGTAGTAAATCTTTAGCTAACAAGATGCCAATGACATCGTTTTTGTCATCTTCAATCACAGGAAAGCGCGAGTGTGCGGTTTCAATCACATGAGGAATAAAGGTTTCGGGCGGATCGGTAATGTCGATGACATCCATTTGTGAGCGCGGAATCATGATGTCGCGTACTTGCATTTCGCTCACTTGTAGCACGCCTTCAATCATGGCGAGTGAGTCTGCATCCATTAAATGATTTTCATACGCTCCATGCAACAGCTCAACAAGCTGCTCACGATCTTCTGGCTCGCGTAGCAAGAAATTGCTTAGACGTTCTAATAAACTGGGTTTGTTGCTGGCTTTACTGCTTGAATTATCCGACTCACTGGCCATTAAGGCGTCCTACATAACGAGATAGGGGTTAGCATAACCTAATTTAGCCAAAATAGAAATTTCTAAGCTTTCCATCAACTCGGCTTGCGCTTCAATTTCGTGATCATAACCATGCAAATGCAATATGCCGTGCACGGTTAAATGCGCATAATGCGCTTCAAGTGATTTTTGTTGAAATTGCGCTTCCGATTCCACAACTGGTGCGCAAATAATAATGTCGCCCATTAAATGCGGCGTTTCAGTCAGCGGAAAAGTCAGCACGTTTGTGGCGTAATCTTTGCCGCGGTACATGCTATTGAGCTCACGGCCTTCTTGTTCATCCACAATTCGAATCGCCACTTCAGTATCCACATTGAGCGCGGCTTTTGCCCATTTGGCAAATTGTTGTTTGCTGGGTAAATTGGTGCGCTCTGATGCGAATTGGGTCGTTAAATGAAGATTAGGCATGTTTTGTAATGTGGATTAACTATTTAGATTATATAATTAAACCATGACACAAAATATGACAATAAGTGAATTTTTAGCCCAACATTTGCAGGGTGAACATGCCGATGCGCTGGGTGCAGTATTAAGCGATATTGAGCAGGCCGTAAAAAAAATTGCCATTGCAATCGACGAAGGTGCGATTGCAGGCAATATGGGTAGTCTAGCTAGTGAAAATGTGCAAGGCGAAGTGCAAAAAACCTTGGATGTCATGACCAATGATATCTTTGTAGAAGCCGTGCAGGCGAGTGGATATATTGCAGGTATGGTGTCAGAAGAAGTGATTGACCCAATCAAGGCTAGAGCAGCCAATGGCAAATACCTGCTTTGTTTTGACCCGCTGGATGGATCATCGAATGTGAATGTGAATATTTCAGTCGGTACTATATTTTCGATTTTAAAAGCCAATAGTAGCCAGCCTGAATTAGCCGATTTTCTACAAGTAGGAACAGAGCAAATCTGCGCTGGTTATGCTTTATATGGCACATCGACCATGTTGGTATTCACCACTGGCAATGGAGTAAACGGATTTACTTTAGACAAAACAGCAAACAAATTCGTATTGACGCATCCAAATATGCAAATCCCGCAAGACACGACTGAATTCGCCATCAATATGTCCAATTACCGTTTCTGGCAAGAGCCAGTACAGCGTTATATTGATGAGTGTTTACAAGGCACAGAGGGTGATCGCGACAAAGATTTTAATATGCGCTGGGTGGCATCGATGGTGGCAGAAGTGCACCGTATTTTGGTGCGCGGTGGCGTATTTATGTACCCCAGTGATGCTAAAGCCAAAATGGGTAAGTTACGTTTGATGTATGAAGCGAGCCCGATGAGTTTTATTGTAGAGCAGGCTGGTGGCGGCTCTACTACAGGTGTGCAGCGCGTATTGGAAGTGAATCCGACTGGAATTCATCAGCGTGTGCCGATTATGTTAGGTAGCAAAAACGAGATTGATAGAATCGCCAGTTATCATTCTACAAAAAAGAAAAAGCGCTAAGCTGAATATCCCGTCATTCTTACTTACGTAGGAATGACGGTTTAGAGATTCAATATTTTAATTGGCCGCTTTGCAAATCGCAATAAATTCCTCTGCCGCCAGTGATGCACCACCCACCAAGCCACCGTCTACATCGGGCATCGCAAATAATTTTTTAGCATTATTGGCTTTAATACTGCCACCATAAATAATCCGTACATGCCCTGCTGCCTCTGAGTTGCGCATGGCGATACGGTTGCGAATAAATGCATGCACGGCTTGCGCCTGCTCTGGAGTAGCGGTTTTGCCTGTGCCTACCGCCCACACTGGCTCATACGCAAATACCATATTCACCTGCATCGCTGCCGCAAAGCTTTGGTCATTTAAGGTCGCCATCACGGCGTCCATCTGGCTGGCGACAATCACTTCGGTTAAGCCCGCTTCATGTTCAGCCAATGTTTCGCCCACACACAAAACAGGCGTTAATCCCGCTTTAACTGAGGCATCAAATCTGGCTGCAGCCGTTAGATTGGTTTCATTGAATAATACGCGCCGTTCCGAGTGGCCAAGTAGCACATAGGTACAACCTAAATCGGTGAGCATATGCGCCGCCACCGCGCCTGTAAATGCACCTTTATCATGCTGGTTTACATTTTGCCCACCCCAAGCAATATGGGTATTGCTTAATAACTCGCGCGCCTGAAAAAGATACGGATTCGGTGGGCATATCACGTAATCGGCTTGCTGATAATCGCTTAGGCCGTCAATAACAGTTTCAAGTAAATGCTGATTGCTAGATATATCGCCATGCATTTTCCAGTTGGCAATCACAAGCTTGCGGCGATTTGTTAATTGAGCGTTCATTTGGCGTTCCCGCTTCTAACGACGGCATTCAATTGGCCTTTTTTATAGCGCTCTGCCATTTTTTCGCAAGAAATCGGTTTGATTTTTGCAGCGTGTCCAGCGGAACCAAACGCCTCATAACGCGCGATACAAATATCTTTCATGGCAACTGTTGCTGCGGTTAAAAACTTTCTGGGGTCGAATTCTTTCTTGTGCTGCTCAAAAAACTGGCGAATCGCACCACTGGATGCCATGCGTAAATCGGTATCGATATTCACCTTTCGCACGCCGTATTTAATGCCTTCTACAATCTCTTCCACAGGTACGCCGTAGGTTTCGCCCATGTCGCCACCATAAGCATTGATGATTTTTAGCCACTCTTGTGGCACAGATGATGAGCCATGCATAACCAAATGCGTATTAGGTATGCGTGCGTGAATCTCTTTAATGCGGTTGATGGCTAATGTTTTGCCAGTAGGTGGCTTGGTAAATTTATAGGCGCCATGCGATGTGCCAATGGCAATTGCTAGCGCATCTACCCCTGTTTTATTCACAAAGTCTGCCGCCTCTTCTGGGTCGGT
>JAZKDM010000099.1:0-5094 GCA_040387535.1 Pseudomonadota bacterium
TTGAAGCGATTGGCAATATTTGCCGCGAAAACAATGTGATATTCCATGTGGATGCCGCGCAAGCCACTGGCAAAGTAGAAATTAATTTAGAAAAATTGCCAGTCGATTTAATGAGCTTTTGTGCGCATAAAACCTACGGCCCAAAAGGCATTGGTGCTTTATATGTGCGCCGCAAACCGCGTATTCGTATTGAAGCGCAAATGCACGGCGGCGGTCATGAGCGCGGCATGCGCTCTGGCACATTAGCCACACATCAAATTGTGGGTATGGGCGAAGCATTTAGAATCGCGCGCGAAGAGATGGAATTTGAAAACGCACGCATTCGTAAATTGCGCGATAAATTATTGGCTGGCTTGCAAAGCATTGAAGAAACTTATGTAAATGGCGATTTAGATCACCGCGTACCGCATAATTTGAATATTAGCTTTAATTATGTAGAAGGCGAATCGCTGATTATGGCAGTAAAAGATATTGCGGTTTCAAGTGGCTCAGCATGTACTTCTGCCAGCTTAGAGCCAAGCTATGTATTGCGCGCGATTGGCCGCAATGATGAGTTGGCACATAGCTCAATTCGCTTTTCTATTGGCCGTTTTACTACAGATGCCGATGTGGATTACACCATTGAGTTATTGAAAACTAAAGTAGGTAAATTAAGAGAATTATCACCGCTTTGGGATATGTTTAAAGATGGTATTGATATATCAAAAGTACAATGGGCAGCGCATTAAATAGAACCCATTTGAAAGTTTAATTAAGGAGTACGTAATCATGGCATATAGCGATAAAGTGTTAGATCATTATGAAAACCCAAGAAACGTGGGTTCTTTAGATAAGAATGACCCAAACGTAGGCACCGGCATGGTAGGCGCGCCTGCTTGCGGCGACGTGATGAAGTTGATGATCAAGGTAAACGATAGCGGCATTATTGAAGATGCTAAATTCAAAACCTATGGTTGCGGCTCTGCGATTGCCTCTAGCTCATTGGTGACTGAGTGGCTTAAAGGCCGCACCATTGATGAGGCTTATGCAATCAAGAATTCTGAAATTGCAGAAGAGTTGGCTTTGCCGCCTGTAAAAATCCATTGCTCAGTTTTGGCGGAAGATGCCATCAAAGCAGCGGTTGCCGACATTAAAGCCAAACAATTGGCTGCCAAAGAAGCAGCGTAAGAATTTTTATAATTCTTATCGAATTAAAGAGAGAGATATGGCAATTAGCTTGACTGAAGCGGCGGCAAGCCGTGTTGAAAAATTCTTAGCCAATCGCGGCAAAGGCATCGGCTTGCGCTTGGGCGTTAAAACCACAGGCTGCTCAGGCATGGCTTATACGCTTGAGTTTGTTGATGATATGCAACCAGAAGACATGGCGTTTGATAGCCATGGCGTTAAGGTGATTGTTGACCCAAAAAGCTTAGCCTACATTGATGGCACAGAACTCGACTTTACCAAAGAAGGCTTAAACGAAGGCTTTAAGTTTAACAATCCAAACGTGAAAGATGAATGTGGTTGCGGTGAAAGCTTTACAGTGTGAGTGCTTTAAATAGTGGCATTGCGGATAATCATACCTATTTTGAATTGTTTGGTTTAACGCCGCAATTCAACTTAGATTTAGCAAAGCTAGAAACCAATTACCGCAGCATTCAATCCGCAAGCCACCCTGACCGCTTTGTGACGGCATCACCTGCTGAAAAATTGCGCTCTATGCAAACGGCAACCTTGGCAAATCAAGCTTATCAGGCCTTAAAAAATCCAGCCAACCGTGCGCAATATTTATTAGCGCTGCAAGGTGTTGATGCGATTGCTGAAGCCAATACGGCCATGCCAGCCGACTTTTTAATGCAGCAAATGGAATGGCGCGAAGCAATAGATGACGCAAAACAGGCTAAGAATATTGATGCGCTAGATGATTTGTTGATTGAGATGCAACAAGAGGCAAAAGTTTTACAAACGAAATTAGTAGATTTAATCGATGTAGAAAAAAATCTAGCATTAGCCACTGATGCCACACGCAAGCTGATTTTTATTGATAAGGTATGCGCCGATATCCGAAAAATCATTGAGCAGCTAGATGCTTAATAGCAAACTGACCTTTAATCACACTTCACTTTAAACATGGCACTTCTACAAATATCCGAACCAGGTCAATCTGCCGCACCGCATCAACATAAGTTGGCGGTGGGCATTGATTTAGGCACAACAAATTCGTTAGTGGCTACTGTGCGTAGCGGCATGAGCAGTGTATTAATCGATGATGATGGTCATGCGCTTTTGCCCAGCGTTGTGCGCTATTTGGCAGATGGTAATGTTGAGGTTGGCTATGAGGCGCAAGCAGCACAGTCGATTGACCCTGCGAATACGATTGTTTCAGCAAAGCGTTTTATGGGTCGATCTCTTGCAGAAATTGATACATCCACTCAGCCATACCACTTTGTGGAATCCGCATCTGCCACCGAAAAAATGGTGCAGATTCAAACCCGCGCTGGTGTTAAAAGTGCGGTAGAAATCTCTGCAGAAATCTTAAAATCCCTAAAAACACGTGCCGAAAAGTCATTAGGCGGTGACTTGGTTGGTGTAGTCATCACGGTGCCAGCCTATTTTGACGATGCGCAGCGCCAAGCCACCAAAGATGCGGCACGCTTAGCTGGCTTAAACGTACTGCGCCTGTTGAATGAACCCACTGCCGCCGCAGTAGCTTATGGCTTAGATAATGGCGTTGAAGGCACTTACATCATTTACGATTTAGGTGGCGGCACGTTTGATGTGTCTATATTAAAACTCAGCAAAGGTGTATTTGAAGTATTAAGCACCAATGGCGACAGCGCACTGGGCGGCGACGATTTTGACCGCCGTATCTTTTGCTGGATATTAGAGCAATCGCATTGCAAACCCTTAAACGCAAACGATACACGTCTATTGTTAACCAAAGCACGCGAAGCCAAGGAATGGCTGACTGACCACGCCAATGCGCAAATCACCAGTGTATTAAGCACAGGTGAAGTGATCGATTTAACGCTGAGCGCAAAAAAATTCAATGAGTTAACGCAAACCCTGGTAGCCAAAACGCTTAACCCGATTAAAAAGGCCTTGCGTGACGCAGGCTTAAATATTGAGGATATCAAAGGTATTGTGATGGTGGGCGGAGCCACCCGCATGCCTCAGATACGCTTAGCTGTGGCCGATTTCTTTAAACAAACGCCACTTACAAACTTAGACCCGGATAAAGTGGTGGCGCTTGGCGCGGCTATACAAGCCAATACGCTGGCAGGTAACAAAAGCGATGCCGATTTATTATTGCTGGATGTGATACCGTTATCGCTTGGTTTAGAAACCATGGGCGGCTTGGTAGAAAAAGTGATTCCGCGAAACAGCACTTTGCCGATTGCGCGTGCACAAGAATTTACCACCTTTAAAGATGGTCAAACTGCCATGAGTATTCATGTGCTGCAAGGCGAACGCGAATTAGTAAGCGATTGCCGTTCACTAGCCAAATTTGAATTGCGCGGCATTCCGCCAATGGTGGCTGGCAGCGCGCGTATTAGAGTTACTTTTACGGTGGATGCCGATGGTTTGCTGAGTGTTTCGGCGCGCGAAATGACCACCAATATTGAAGCGAATATTGTGGTAAAACCTAGCTATGGCTTATCTGAAGAGCAAATACTCACCATGTTACAAAGTAGCTTTGGTGCAGCAGAAACCGATAAACAAGCGCGTGCTTTAGCAGAAGCAAAAGTAGAAGCCGCTGGCTTGATTTTGGCGATTGAAGCCGCTTTACAACAAGATAGTGCTTTGCTCACGCAAGCTGAAATTGACACTATTTCAGCCTCGCTTGCGTCGCTGCAATCGCTTAGCAAGGGCCAAGATAGTCATGCGATTCATCAAGCAACAGAAGCCTTAAATGTGGCGACTGAAACTTTTGCAGCTAAACGCATGGATGCCAGCGTAAGCCGTGCACTAACTGGTAAAGATGTTGCGCAATTAGATTTATAAATAGAATAAGTTAAGATTTAGAATAGGAATTAAAAAATGACCCAAATTATTGTATTGCCGCATGTAGAGCTTTGCCCAGATGGCGCCGCTTTTGAGGCCAAAGTTGGCGATTCTATTTGCCAAAATTTGCTGGATAACGATATTGATATGGATCACGCCTGCGACCAAGTGTGCGCTTGCACCACTTGCCACGTGATTGTGCGTGAAGGCTATAAAAGCTTGAATCCAGCGGAGGATAAAGAGGATGATTTATTAGATAAAGCATGGGGTTTAGAGCCCTTATCACGCTTATCCTGCCAAGCCATTGTAGGTACTACCGATTTGGTAGTAGAAATCCCTAAATACTCAATTAATATGGCAAAAGAAGGCCATCGCTAATTCTGTGCCATTAATAAAAAAGCCGCTATTAAGCGGCTTTTTTAATGCTATCTATTTAGCTAATAAAAGTGTCTTCTAAAAACTTCACTCTGCCAGTAGATAAATCGTAAATACCGCCAATAATACCCACTTCATGTTTCTCTAACATTTCATCCACAATATCACTTAAGCGCACAATGGTATCAATTTGATAACGCACGTTCAGCTCATTAATTTTTTCAACAAAATCCGGGTTTTTAGAGCAACGGTCTTCTGGATTCTTTACTGATTTTTCGTGACGGATTGAAGGTTTAATTAAGTTAATAATTTCACCAATATGCCCATCTTTAAAGTCATCGCAGGCCGCTTTTACGGCGCCGCAGCCTGTATGACCCATCACCACAATCAATTTGCTGCCCAAATATTTTGAGCTAAACTCTAAAGAACCAATGGCTTTATCAGAAGCGATATTGCCTGCCAAACGCACACTAAATACATCACCTAGCGCTTGATCAAACAACATTTCAGTCGGTGCACGTGAGTCGCTGCAACTTAGCACCGCGGCAAAAGGATGCTGCTTATCTTTGGTAATTTTGACTAAGCTATGAAAATCTTTATCGCTTTGATAGTTATTTAAAAAGCGATTGTTACCTTCTACTAAAATATCTAATGCCTCTTTAGGAGTCATTTTGTCGCGATTTAATAACGGGTGTGTATACATAAAAATTAGCCTCTACAAAAATTCAAAAAAAC
>JAZKDM010000100.1:0-2390 GCA_040387535.1 Pseudomonadota bacterium
ATTGTCGCTAACTAGTCGTAAATTTTAAGGAAATAAAGATGGCAATTACAGCAGTTGATACCGCAAAAATCGTAGCAGAATACCAATTAAAACAAGGCGATACAGGTAGTCCAGAAGTGCAAGTGGCGCTTTTAACAAACCGTATCACTTATCTAACCGAGCATTTTAAAGCCAACAAAAAAGACAATCACTCACGTCGTGGTTTGTTAGCAATGGTTAGTCAACGTCGTCGTTTATTAGATTACCTAAAAAGCCGTGATGTTAGCCGTTATCAAACATTGATTGAGCGTTTGAGCTTACGTAAGTAATTGTTTATAAACGTGTTAAGTAATTTAAAGTTTCAACTTTTAATTCTGGACGCACTTTTATAATCTAAGGAAGGCCGACTGCATGGTGATATGCGTCGGCTTTTTTGTTTTGTAAATTTATCACAAATTGTTGTTAATAAAGTCAGTTGCTATTGGGTAGTGAATAGCAATTTATTGAATTGAAAAGCATATAAAAGGACAAATAATGTTTAATAAAGTAAAGAAAAGTATTCAATATGGTGCGCATGAGCTCACGATTGAAACAGGTGAAATAGCCCGTCAAGCCGATGGCGCAGTGATGGTAAGTTATGGTGATACCGTTGTTTTGGTTACCGTTGTTGGTAAGCACGAAGTAAAAGCTGGTCAGGATTTCTTTCCATTAACAGTGGATTACATGGAAAAGACTTACGCTGCAGGCAAGATTCCAGGTGGATTTTTCAAGCGTGAAGGCCGTCCTTCTGAAAAAGAAACACTGACTTCACGATTAATTGACCGTCCAATTCGCCCATTATTTCCAGAAGCGTTTTTGAATGAAGTGCAAATTGTGGCGACAGTGATGTCATCAGACCCAGAAGTTGATGCGGATATTCCAGCCATTATTGGTGCATCAGCGGCTATGTCATTGTCTGGCATTCCATTTTTTGGTCCATTAGGCGCAGCGCGCGTGGGTTATATTGATGGCGAATATGTATTAAACCCAACCAAAGCACAATTAGAAGTAACCGATTTGGATTTAGTGGTGGCAGCAACTGAAACAGCAGTAATGATGGTGGAATCGGAAGCAAAAGAGTTATCAGAAGAAGTGATGTTAGGCGCAGTTGTATACGGCCATGAACAAATGCAAGCCGTGATTAAAATGATTAACGAGTTGGCAGCAGAAGCTGGCAAAGATGCTTGGGATTGGGTTGCCCCAGAGCCAGATACGGCATTAATTGCAAAAGTGGCTGAATTGGCTGCGGCTGATGTAAATGCTGCTTTTCAAATTAAAGCAAAAGGCGCACGTTCTGCCAAATTAGATGAGATTAAAAATCGTGTATTAGGCGAATTGATTAATGAAAATACATCAACAGACGAAGCCAACAAAATTAAAACAGAGTTCTTTAATTTAGAAGCGAAAACCGTACGTAGCCAAATCTTAAATGGCGAACCACGTATTGATGGCCGTGACACACGCACTGTGCGTCCTATAACTGTGCGCACTGGCGTATTGCCGCGTACACATGGTTCTGCGCTATTTACACGTGGCGAAACACAGGCTTTAGTGGTGGTGACTTTAGGTACAGGCCGCGATGAGCAAGTAATTGATGCGTTGCAAGGCGAGTTTAAAGACCGCTTTATGTTGCATTACAACATGCCTCCGTATGCCACTGGTGAAACAGGCCGTGTAGGCACGCCAAAACGCCGCGAAATCGGCCATGGTCGTTTAGCTAAGCGTGCTTTAATTGCCGCACTTCCTTCAGCGGATGAGTTTGGCTACACTGTGCGTATCGTGTCAGAAATTACTGAATCAAACGGCTCAAGCTCAATGGCTTCAGTTTGTGGCGGCTCATTAGCCATGATGGACGCAGGCGTGCCGCTTAAAAATCACGTTGCAGGTATTGCCATGGGTTTAATCAAAGAAGGTAACCGCGTTGCGGTGTTAACCGATATCTTGGGTGATGAAGATCATTTAGGCGATATGGACTTTAAAGTGGCTGGTACAGAAGATGGTATTACGGCGCTGCAAATGGACATTAAAATTACTGGTATCACGGCACAAATTATGCAAGTGGCGTTGGCACAAGCCAAAGAAGGCCGTGCGCATATTTTAGGTATTATGCAATCAGCCATGAGCACAGTAAGCACTGAAATGTCAGCGTTTGCACCGCGTATTATCACGATGAAAATCAATCCAGATAAAATCCGTGATGTGATTGGTAAGGGCGGCTCAGTGATTCAAGCGCTAACCAAAGAAACCAATACCAGCATTGATATTGAAGAAGATGGTACCGTGAAAATTGCCTGTACTAATGCGCAAGAAGGCGAAGAAGCGCAACGTCGCATTGCACAAATTACCGCAGAAGTAGAAGTAGGCCAAATCTA
>JAZKDM010000100.1:2490-4785 GCA_040387535.1 Pseudomonadota bacterium
AAGCGCAACGTCGCATTGCACAAATTACCGCAGAAGTAGAAGTAGGCCAAATCTATGAAGGCCCAGTGGTTAAGTTGTTGGATTTTGGCGCGGTGGTTAGCTTATTGCCAGGTAAAGATGGTTTGGTGCATATTTCACAAATTGCTCATCAACGTGTAAACGCGGTGAGTGACTTTGTTAAAGAAGGCGATATCGTTAAAGTGAAAGTAGTGGAAATCGATGACAAAGGTAAAGTGCGTTTAAGCATGAAAGCCTTGATTGATGCACCAGTAAAAGAAGAAAAAGTAGTAGAAGCAGACGAGTAAGTTGGCTGTATAAAAAAGCCCGCGTAAGCGGGCTTTTTTGTTTTAGCTTAAAGCTAAATGCGTTTAAACGTTATTTAGCGACTTGTCTTTCGCGCATTTCATCTAAAGTTTTGCAATCAATGCACAGCGTTGCTGTTGGGCGCGCTTCTAAGCGTTTTAAGCCGATTTCTACGCCACAACCTTCACAATAACCATATTCATCGGCATCAATATTGCGTAAGGTCTCATCAATTTTTTTAATCAGTTTACGTTCGCGGTCACGATTGCGTAGCTCTAAAGCCATGTCAGACTCTTGGCTGGCGCGGTCATTAGGGTCAGCGAACATCGTCACTTCGTCTTGCATGGTGTGCACAGTCTTGTCGATGTCATGACTCAAATCCGATTTCCAGCTATTTAAAATGCCGCGGAAATGATTGAGTTGGTTTTTGTTCATGTATTCCTCATCAGGTTTTGGCTGATAAGGGGTGAATGTCTTAGTAAGGGTTTCTGCCATGGTTTGATCCAACAAGTTATCCAGCTACTTTTATAATAAAATCAGTTACTTGAAAAAATTAAGACGCTAAAATACCAAATTTTCAATCGCGCGAGTGTACACCTAATGCGCTAACTATGCAAAGCCGAATTAATCGGAGCGTTCGCTTAATTCTAAGGCTAACAAAGTGTTTTCCATCAGTGTTGCTACTGTCATAGGCCCTACACCACCCGGAACAGGCGTAATGAAAGCGGCGCGCTCTTTGGCGATATCAAACTCAACATCACCTGTGATTTTGCCATCGGGTAAGCGATTGATACCAATATCCACCACAACAGCACCTTCTTTAATCCATTCACCTTTAATAAGGCCGTATTTACCAACGGCTGACACTAATAAATCGGCTTTCTTAATATGGCCAGCTAAATCTTTGGTATGGCGATGGCAACTTGTGATGGTAGACCCTGCCAGTAATAGTTCTAATGCCATAGGGCGGCCTACATGGTTGGATACGCCGACAATTACCGCATCTAAGCCCATCAACTCAATATTGTAAGCTTGTAAAAGCTTAATCACGCCAAAAGGTGTGCAAGATCGCAAAGCTGGCTGGCGCACCGCGAGTTTGCCGATATTGTAAGGGTGAAATCCATCCACATCTTTATTTGGGCTAATGCGCTCAATTAATAAATCTTCATCAATATGGCTAGGCAAAGGCGATTGCACCAAAATGCCGTCCATTGTTGAATCGGCATTTAATTTATCGATTAAAGCAAATAGCTCCGCCTGTGTGGTTGTCGTGGGTAAATCATAAGCAATCGACTTAATACCGACTTTTTCGCAAGCCAAGCGTTTGTTGCGCACATAAATGGACGATGCTGGGTCTGCACCAATTAATACAACCGCAAGGCAAGGTGCGCGTTTTCCTGCATTAATGCGCGCCGTCACTTTTGCCTTAATGCTGTTTAATAAATCCTCTGCAATTGCTTTGCCATTGATAATTTGTGCTGTCATACCGGTAATTTGAACAATTATTAAAAATAAAGTGATATTTTAACATATTAGAATTGACCAAAAGGCTGTATTGCGCTATATTTCTGCCTCTTCGGCGTGTAGCGTAGCCTGGTAGCGCGCCTGCTTTGGGAGCAGGATGTCGGGAGTTCGAATCTCTCCACGCCGACCAGTTTTTTTGGTCTTATAACCAGTGGTCTAATCATTAAGATTAGACTTTTATCAAACGTGTAACTCATCTGCCCGTAGCTCAACCGGATAGAGCACCAGCCTTCTAAGCTGGGGGTTACAGGTTCGATTCCTGTCGGGCAGACCAAATCTGTTTGTGGTTTCAAACATTTCGTTTCATGCGTTTTGTTTCACGTGTTTCGCTTCAATGGTGGCTGTAGCTCAGTTGGTAGAGTCCAGGATTGTGATTCCTGTTGTCGTGGGTTCGAGCCCCATCAGCCACCCCACCCTTTGTTTTAAGCATCTAATACCCTGTATTACGTCAACTCAATAATCATTTAC
>JAZKDM010000101.1:0-4088 GCA_040387535.1 Pseudomonadota bacterium
TTGGCGAGGATTTAGACAAACTTTGGCCATTGATTGCTGAAGGCCAATCCGATTCAGCTTGTTTTGATAACTGTTTAGAGTTGCTAGTAGCGGGCGGTTACAGCTTGCCGCATGCCATGATGATGCTGATTCCTGAAGCTTGGGGCGCAAAAGATGGCGCAGGCCAATACTTGATGGATGAAGAGCGTCGCGCATTTTATGAATATCATGCTGCGTTGATGGAGCCATGGGATGGCCCAGCCGCCGTAGCGTTTACCGATGGCCGCATGATTGGTGCCACATTGGACCGCAACGGCTTACGCCCTGCCCGTTATCTAGTCACGGATGATGACATTGTGATGATGGCGTCTGAAATGGGTGTATTAACTTTCCCACAAGAAAAAATCGTGAAAAAATGGCGGCTTGAGCCAGGAAAAATGTTGTTAATAGACACTGAGCAAGGCCGTATTATTGGCGATGCTGAAGTGAAAAATGCATTAGCAACAGCCAAACCCTACAAACAATGGATTGAAAAAACACGCTATTTCTTAAGCGATATGCCAAAAGTGGATGGCAAGTTAGACATGGCGGCCAGCCTACTTGATACTCAACAAGCGTTTGGTTATACGCAAGAAGACATCAAATTCGTGATGGCGCCAATGGTAGCCAATGGCGAAGAAGGTGCTGGCTCAATGGGTAATGACGCTGCGTTGCCAGTGTTATCAGCTAAACCAAAATTACTGTACAACTACTTTAAACAGTTATTCGCGCAAGTGACTAATCCGCCCATTGACCCGATTCGCGAAGAATTGGTGATGTCATTGGTGACGTTTATTGGCCCTAAACCAAACTTGCTTGGTGTAGACGAAACCAAGCCAGCGATGCGTTTAGAAGCTGCTCAGCCAGTATTAATGCTTGATGAGTTAGAGCAATTAAAAGTGATTGCTACGCTAACGCAAAACCAATATAAATCATTGGTGCTGGATATCACCTACCCAGACACACAAGGCAAAGACGGTATGGCCGCTGCAGTAGCCAATATTGCCAGCGCGGCAGAAAAAGCAGTTCGCGACGGCTTTAATATTTTGATTCTTTCAGACAGAAGTGTGAGTGATACACGCCTGCCTATTCCTGCATTACTAGCATGTTCTGCAACACATGAGCATTTAGTTAAAGCGGGCCTAAGAACCAGCACTGGCTTAGTAATTGATACGGGATCAGCCCGCGAAGTGCATCATTTTGCCTTGCTGGCAGGTTACGGCGCTGAAGCGGTTTGCCCATGGTTAGCGTTTGAAACTATCAACCACATGGGTAGCAAAGACAATTACGAAGCGGCTAAAAAGTTCGTTAAGGCCATCGGTAAAGGCTTATATAAAGTTATGTCGAAAATGGGCATTTCTACCTATCAGTCTTACTGCGGTGCACAGATTTTTGAGGCAATTGGCTTAAACACCGTTTTTGTCGATAAATACTTCACTGGCACAGCCACGAATATTGAAGGTATTGGTTTAGACCAAGTGGCTGAAGAAGCGGTACGTTTGCATACCAGCGCTTTTGGTGATGACCCAGTATTGGCGAATAGCTTAGATGCAGGTGGTGAATACGCCTTCCGAGTGCGCGGTGAAGAACATATGTGGACGCCAGATTCGATTGCGAAATTGCAGCATGCCACACGCACTAATTCTGCCAATACCTATAAAGAATACGCGGCCTTAATTAACGACCAAACGCGTCGCCATATGACTTTGCGCGGTTTGTTTGAAATCAAATCTGCTGGTAAAGCGATTCCTTTAGACTCAGTAGAGCCAGCAAAAGAAATCGTTAAACGTTTTGCAACTGGTGCGATGTCACTGGGCTCAATCTCAACCGAAGCGCATGCAACCTTAGCGATTGCCATGAACCGTATCGGTGGTAAATCGAATACAGGCGAAGGTGGTGAAGACGCCAAACGCTTTATTCCGGTAGCACACGACACCACAATGGCTAATGTGATTGGCGCAAAAAATATTGAGCGCGATATTCCACTTAAAGCGGGCGATTCAATGCGCTCACGTATTAAACAAGTGGCATCTGGCCGTTTTGGTGTGACGGCAGAATACTTAGCGAATGCAGACCAAATTCAAATTAAAATGGCGCAAGGTGCAAAACCAGGCGAAGGCGGCCAATTGCCTGGTCATAAAGTGTCAGAATACATCGCTAAATTGCGTTTTTCAGTACCTGGTGTAGGTTTAATTTCGCCACCGCCGCATCATGACATTTATTCAATTGAAGATTTAGCACAATTGATTCATGATCTTAAAAATGCCAATCCTAAAGCATCTATCTCAGTAAAGCTAGTTTCAGAAACTGGTATCGGTACGGTTGCGGCAGGCGTAGCAAAAGCCAAATCAGACCATATTGTGGTTGCGGGTCATGATGGCGGTACAGGTGCATCGCCTATCTCATCGGTTAAACATGCAGGTACACCTTGGGAATTAGGCCTAGCTGAAACGCAGCAGACTTTAGTACTCAATCAATTGCGCGGCCGTGTCGTTGTGCAAGTAGATGGTCAAATGAAAACAGGCCGTGATGTACTGATTGGTGCATTGTTAGGTGCTGATGAGTTTGGTTTTGCGACGGCGCCGCTAGTGGTTGAGGGCTGTATCATGATGCGTAAATGCCATCTGAATACCTGCCCTGTTGGTGTGGCAACGCAAGACCCAGAATTGCGTAAACGCTTTACTGGCCAGCCTGAGCATGTAGTGAATTACTTCTTCTTTGTTGCTGAAGAAGTGCGCGAATTAATGGCGTCTATTGGTGTTGCCAAGTTTGATGACTTGATTGGCCGTGCTGATTTGCTGGATATGCAAGCAGGCATAGACCATTGGAAAATCAATGGCTTAGATTTCAGCAAAGTATTCCACTTGCCAGAAATGCCCGCAAGCGTGTCACGCAAAAATAACGATGTGCAAGATCACGGTTTGGTGAATGCGCTAGATAATAAATTGTTAGCATTAGCCAACAATGCGCTGGAAACAGGCGAAAAAGTGGTGTTGGATGTGCCAATCACCAATACCAATCGCACGGTAGGCACTATGTTGTCGAATCAAGTCGCTACGCGCTACGGCAATAAAGGCTTGCCAGATGACACAATCCACATCAACTTTACTGGTACATCAGGCCAAAGCTTTGCGGCATTTTTAGCCAAAGGCATTACGTTTGAATTGACGGGTGAAGGTAACGATTACGTGGGTAAAGGTTTGTGCGGCGGTAAAATTATCATTCGAAAACCGCAGGCGTTTAATGCAATTTCGCATGAAAATATTATTGTTGGTAATACCGTTATGTACGGCGCAACCACTGGCGAATCTTATTTCAGCGGCGTAGCAGGTGAGCGTTTTTGTGTGCGTAACTCAGGCGCATCTGCCGTAGTTGAAGGCGTTGGCAACCATGGCTGTGAGTACATGACTGGCGGCACGGTTGTTGTTTTAGGCGTAACAGGTCAAAACTTTGCTGCAGGTATGAGCGGTGGCGTGGCTTATGTGTATGATGAAGATGGTCAATTTGCTAAACGCTGCAATATGAGCATGGTAGCGCTTGAAAAGGTAGAAAGTGCGGAATCAAGTGTTGGAAAAATCCATCACTTAGATCAACCAGATGAAATTACACTTAAAACCCTGATTGAAAACCACGCAAAATATACGGGCAGTGTACGCGCAAGCGCAATGCTGGCGGATTGGGCTAATTACAGAACGAAGTTTGTAAAAGTAATGCCAAATGAATATAAACGTGCATTAATTGAACTGGCAGAAGATAAAGCGCTGGTTGCAGCGTAAAAGTCGCAGCACAAGTTAGCTGCAAAACTGCAAATATATTGAATATAGGTAAGGGCTTATTAGTATGGGCAAAGTAACAGGCTTTATGGAGTTTGAACGATTGGCAGAGGCAAATCTGCCAGTGGTTGATCGCGTTAAAAATTACAAAGAATTTGTGCTGCATTTAACCGATGACCAAGCCAAGCAACAAGGCGCGCGCTGTATGGATTGCGGTATTCCATTCTGTACTACAGGTTGCCCGGTCAATAATATTATTCCGGATTGGAATGATTTGGTTTACAGCCAAGACTGGCG
>JAZKDM010000102.1:0-15468 GCA_040387535.1 Pseudomonadota bacterium
CCACTAGCTAATTTAATTCCATTTTTAAAGCCTTATCGCGCGCGGGTTTTGCTGGCATTTGTGTTGCTGTGCTTGGGCTCGGCTACCTTATTATTAGTACCGTTGGCGTTTCGCGATTTAATTGACTTTGGTTTTATTAGCAACACCAGCGCCGCCAAGCCCAGCAACGGCTTATTAGCCAACTTAAGTTTAAACGGGCATTTTCTGGTGATGTTTGCGCTGGCGGCTTTTTGGGCGCTGATGATTGCATTGCGCTATTACAATATCTCTTGGGTGGGTGAGCGCGTAACGGCAGACTTGCGTAGCGCGGTATATGCACGTGTGATGACCCAAAGCCCGCAGTTTTTTGAAACCACGCAAACTGGCGAAGTATTATCACGCTTGACTGGCGACACCACCTTGATTCAAACCGTGGTTGGCAGCTCTATTTCAATGGGTTTACGTAGTGCATTCCAATTTATTGGCGGCATGGTGATGCTAGCAGTGACTAACCTTTACCTGTTCTCCCTCAATATCGGCTTAATGCTATTGCTGATTTTGCCCATTCTTATAATTGGTCGCAAAGTCAAAAAACTATCACGTGAATCGCAAGACCGCATTGCAGATAGCAGCGCGATGGCGGGCGAAATATTGAATGCCATGCCCACGGTGCAATCGTATACGCAAGAGCAAGCCGAAATTTTGCGCTTTAAAACCAGCGCCGATATCAGCTTTAATACTGCATTAAAACGCGTCAAAGTGCGTTCTGCACTGACTATTTTGATGGTAACCGCGGTATTAGGCACCATAATTTTTGTGTTATGGATTGGTGCAAGACAAGTGAACGCAGGTGAAATGACAGGCGGCGAGCTGGCTTCATTTGTATTGTATGCCCTGATGGTGGCTGGCGCGGTAGGCACTATGGCAGAGGTATGGGGTGAAGTGATGCGCGCGGCAGGCGCCACTGAGCGGCTATTAGAATTGCTGCATTCTGACGTGGCAATCAAAGAATCGGCAACAGCGCAACAATTAGCAAATCCAACTCAAGCCAGCATTTTGTTTAAAGATGTGGTGTTTCATTATCCATCTAGGTCACAAATTGCCGCCTTAGATGGTATTAATCTTGAGATTGCCGCAGGCGAAACTATTGCCTTGGTTGGTCCATCTGGCGCGGGCAAAACCACTTTATTTCAATGTTTATTACGCTTTTACGAAATTAATTCTGGTCAGATTCTGATTAATAATCAAGCGATTGACGCATTAAGCTTAAAAAGCTTACGCGATAGCATCGCAATCGTCCCGCAAGATGCGGTGATATTTTCAGCCAACGCGCTTGAGAATATTCGCTATGGCAAACCCAGTGCCAGTGATGATGAAGTACTAGCCGCCGCCAAAGCGGCCCAAGTGGACGAATTTATTCAAAAACTGCCAGAAGGATACCAAACCTTTTTAGGTGAGCGTGGCACGCGGCTTTCAGGCGGTCAGCGCCAACGCATCGCCATTGCCCGCGCCATGCTAAAAGATGCGCCCATTTTGCTACTAGATGAAGCCACTAGCGCGCTGGATGCAGAAAGCGAGATTTTGGTACAGCAAGGTTTAAATGCCGCCATGCAAGGCCGCACCACCTTGATGATTGCGCACCGACTAAGCACAGTGCAGAAAGCCAACCGCATTATTGTGCTAGAAAATGGCCGCATTGTAGAAATCGGCAGCCCTGAAGCGTTAAAACAACAAGGCGGCTTGTATGCAAGGCTGGCCAAGTTGCAATTAGCTTAAAGCCTTACATTTATTAGTATTATTTATAGCACACAACTGTGCTTGGTCTTGCCATCAACCTTTATTTCAAATAGTCATTTTTAGCTTCTTTTTAGATCACAGCAAAGTGCGTCTGCACTTAAGCTGTGCATTTCCTGCTAAATAGCATTAAGCCCACTAGCGGCAAAATTTATATTTTTACTCAATATATTCAACCACTTAAATTCATACCAAAGGCTTGGCATGGTATGTGCTGATAATACATGGCGTGCTATTTAACGCTAATTAATGAAGGATACGACCATGAAACACTTTTTAACTGCACTTTTCCTATTCTCAACAACATTGCTGCCGATGACTGCTGCACACGCCGAAACAGATCCTTTGGGAAATGACCCATTGCTGAAAGAGGTCAATTCATTGTTGATTGAAAACCGTGTGATTATTGGAAAAATTGCCAATAAATTAGGCGTTTTATACAGCACATCGCAGCAAACTGGCGGTACGTTACCAGAAATGAATAATGCGATTTTTATTCGTAATCAGTTTTTAATTAAGCAAATTGCAGCCAAATTAGGTGTTGCAACCGATACGCCTTTGCCAGTATCTGGTAGCTTAAGTGAGCAAAATCAACAAATTATGTTGGGTAACCGCGCCGTGCTATTGGCTGTGATGGATACGCTGGGTATTGCACGAAACACAGTAATACCTTTTAACGGCAATATTGTGGAACAAAATAGAGATACCTTATTAGCAGGTAAAGATTCATTAGAAAAAATTGCTAAAAAACTAGGTGTTTAATTGTTTACGGCATCAATATTTCTAATTGCATAAAGTACATTTTTATCACTTATTGAACTTTACCAACAAAACAGCATTGCGCACTTTTTTTGCACAATGCTGTTTTTTTATACCGAAACACGCATTTATTTAGTGCATAAAATGTTAGTTAGCTTACTTTTATACATTCAATACATTTAGTGCATTTGCACCTTATTTGTGCGTGTATCAGGCCATTTAAATTTTTGCACAAAAGTAGATATTTTGTTTTAAACGTTAATAATCATATAGTTATATTAAATTAACTAAGTGGCACAGCATTTGCTAATAATAAACCATGTTAAAAGTGATGATTATCGATAATGATTTAAAACGCAGCAAACCACTTAAACAATCGCTAATTGATAACGGGTTTGAAGTAGTAGCACATGTTGAAAATACGGTGAACTTAGAAGCCAAATGCTGTGAAGTAAAACCGGATATTGTGATTATTGATACAGAGTCACCTAGCCGCGACACATTAGAGAATATATGCGTGATGAGCATGAATGATTCGCGGCCTGTGGTGATGTTTACGCATGATGGTGATAAAGAAAAAATTAAAATCGCAACGCAAGCAGGGGTAAGTGCTTATGTGGTTGGCGATATTCCAAGTGAAAGGCTGATTCCTGTGATAGATGCGGCAGTAGCAAGATTTGAAGAATTTAAGAATTTGCGTTCTGAACTGAACATGGCCAACTTAAAATTGGATGAGCGCAAAGTGATTGAGCGCGCAAAAGGCTTAATGATGCGTCAGCGCCAGATTGATGAAGAAGAAGCCTATACAATGCTGCGCAATATGGCGATGAAAAAGAATATGAAATTGGCGGATTTATCGCATCAACTGATTGAAGCGGCAAAAATGCTAATAGTTTAAAGTATTAATTGTTTTAACGTATTTGTAATACAGCTTGCAGCCCAATGAAGGGCTTGTAAGCAGATTAAAAAATATGCCAAAGATGGCATATAGATAAATAGTAATAAAAGACAAAGGCGTCTTAGTAATGAGGATAACCCCTCATTGTTAAGGCGCATTTTTTATGGGCAAAACGTTTGTAGAAACATATTTTTAAGACTCACTTTCGTTAAGGAAAAAACATGCAAGACCAAGACAAAACCACCACTACAGTCAGCAGTACGATTGATACCAGCAGCTCAGTAGATGCTAGCCGTCGCCAGTTTTTTAAACAAAGTATCGCTGGTGCTTTTGGTGCAGCAGCGGCACTAAACATCATGCCAACGGGGATTAAAAATATGGCTTATGCCGCAGGATCTGACGCGCCAGAAATTACAGAAGTGAAAATTGGTTTTATTCCACTAACCGATTGCGCACCGATTGTGGTGGCGGCCGAAATGGGTTTTGACAAAAAGTATGGCATCAAGATTATCCCTGCTAAACAGGCATCTTGGGCGGCTGTACGCGATAAAACCATGAATGGCGAACTGCATGCATCACATGTGTTATATGGCCTAATTTATGGCGTGCAAATGGGTATTGGCGGCCAACAAAAAGATATGAAAGTGCTAATGAACCTAGACCATAATGGCCAAGCCATTTCGCTTTCTAGCGCATTAAAAGACAAAGGCGTTAAAGATGGTAAATCGCTTAAACGTGTGATGGCCAACGAAAATCGCGATTTCACTTTTGCCCAAACTTTTCCTACTGGCACACACGCCATGTGGCTTAACTATTGGCTAGCGGCTAACGGCATTAACCCTGTTAAAGATATTAAATCGATTGTGGTGCCACCGCCACAAATGGTGGCCAATATGCGTATCGGCAATATGGATGGATTTTGCGTAGGCGAGCCTTGGAACGCACGTGCGATTGCCGATAAAGTGGGCTTTACTGTAGCCACCACGCAAGATATTTGGGCCGATCATCCTGAGAAAGTGTTAGGCACCACTGCTGAATTTGTGGCCAAAAACCCCAACACAACACGCGCCATGATTGCCGCTATTTTAGATGCTTGTAAATATATTGACGCCACTGAAAACCGCGCAAAAGTCGCCAAGCTTATCTCAGGTAAAGCCTATGTCAATACATCAGAAGACGTGATTGCAGGCCGCTTTGTGGGTGACTACGACAATGGCAACGGCCGCAAATGGAAAGACCCAAATTACATGAAATTCTACCAAGATGGCTATGTGAATTTCCCTTATCTATCAGACGGCATGTGGTTCTTAACGCAACATAAACGCTGGGGTTTATTGAAAGCGGATCCTGATTATTTGGCAGTGGCGACCAAAGTGAATGAAATCAAACTGTATTCTGAAGCCGCGAGTTTAGTGGGTGCAAGTATTCCTAAAGACACTATGCGCAGCAGCAAATTAATGGATGGCGTGGTGTGGGATGGTAAAAATCCAGCTGCCTATGCCGCTGGCTTTAAAGTCAAAGCTTAACCGATAGCAGGATTTAATCATTTGAGTTATCTGTCATGCCAAACCTTGCATGACAGATGCAAAAGGGGGTCACCATGAGCGCAATCAGCATCAATAAAGAAGCATTAGAAGCAACAAAAGATGCCGCACAAACCAGTTCTGCAAATACGGTTACAGAAACCGTGCTTGCAGCTAACGAAGATAATACACACATGAAAATGATTGTTGAAAATATAGCTGAAAAAACAGCCCAAGCCGCCAAGCCAGCGCCAACTGCCCTACAAATTAAAACCGCGGAGTTTTTTAAAGCGGTGATACCTCCTATTTTTGGTATTTTATTATTTTTAGGTCTATGGACTTTGCTTTCTCATCAACAGCCCATTTTGCCAGGACCTCTCAGCACATGGCATTCCGCGGTTGAGTTGTTCTCACACCCATTTCACGAAAATAGTTTAGATGATCAAGGTATTGGCTGGAATATTTTATCTTCACTAGAGCGCGTTTGTTTGGGCTTTGGCTTGGCTGCGCTGGTGGGCATTCCGCTGGGCTTTATGATTGGTCGCTATGAGTTTATCTCGCGCATGACAGCGCCTGTTATCGGCATTTTGCGCCCAGTTTCACCACTAGCTTGGTTGCCTTTGGGCTTGTTGGTGATGGGTGCCGCTGGGCCTGCTGCCATCTGGGTCATTTTTATCTCTAGCATTTGGCCCATGGTGATTAACACCGCGGTAGGTGTAAGCAAAGTGCCGCAAGATTATATGAACGTAGCCAAAGTACTGAATTTAAGTGAATGGAAAATCATCACTAAGATTTCATTCCCTTATGTGTTGCCCTACATGATGACAGGCGTGCGCTTATCAATTGGTATTGCATGGCTGGTGATTGTAGCGGCAGAAATGCTCAACGGCGGCGCGGGTATTGGTTTTTGGTTGTGGGACGAATACAACGCTTCCAATTATGAGCACATCATCATCGCTATTTTTGTGGTTGGCATTATTGGTTTGCTACTAGAGCTAGGCTTATCGATGCTAGCTAAACGTTTTGCCTACGAATAATTTTTTACTTACAAATAACTTTAGTTAGCAAATAAGGATTAATCAAAATGAACGCGACTTTAAGTAAAACCGCAACAAGTAAAACAGCAGAAAATGAATTCAAAACAAATGAAACCGCAGCGGCAATTTTAAGCAAAACACCAAGCAAAGCAACCGAACGTTATGTGCATATTGAAGATGTAGGCATGCAATTCACCACCAAAAAAGGTACTTTTGAGGCGCTTAAAAATATTAATTTAAGCATCACGCAAGGTGAGTTTGTATCGATTATTGGCCACTCAGGTTGCGGCAAATCAACCGTGCTTAATTTGATTGCTGGCTTACTACAACCGACCACTGGCAATTTATTCTGTGCAGGCCGCGAAATTGCAGCACCTGGGCCAGAACGCGCAGTGGTGTTTCAAAACCACTCATTACTGCCATGGTTAAGCTGCTACGAAAACGTGTATTTAGCCGTAGAACGCGTTTTTGGCAGCGAAAGTAAAGTGCAGCAAGAGGCACGCACTTACGCCGCGCTTGAGCTAGTAGGCCTAAGCCATGCGGTTGAAAAACGCCCCAATGAAATTTCTGGTGGCATGAAGCAACGCGTGGGTATTGCCAGAGCACTCGCCATGGAACCCAAAGTTTTATTATTGGATGAGCCCTTTGGTGCGCTAGACGCATTAACACGCGCTGGCTTGCAAGATGAGTTAATGCGCATTATGCAAAAATCAGGCGCAACCGCGGTAATGGTCACGCACGATGTAGACGAAGCCGTATTGCTATCCGACAAAATTGTGATGATGACCAATGGCCCAAGTGCGGGTATTGGCGAAATCTTAGAGGTGGATTTACCTTATCCACGCAAACGTTTAGAGCTAGCCGAAAACGTGCAATACAACCATTTACGCTCTGAAGTATTGAAGTTCTTATACGAACGTCATGCTAAAAAAGTAGCTTAACGCAATCACTTAATCACATTCATTATTCAATTACTATAAAGATAATCCAGATGAAAAATACTCAGTTATTTAAATTAAACCTATTAACAGTTAATTTATGCATGGCTCTTGCCAGCTTTTCTGGTGGCGCCTATGCAGAAGAAGCCGTCGCCGCAGAGGCTGCTGAAGCAGAATATACGTTTTTAGATGCGATTAAAGACGGTAAATCTCTCAGCAGCATACGTCCCCGTTTTGAAACAGTAGAACAAGATAATTTGCAGCCTGCACCAAAAGGTACTCAAGAGTTAAAAAGTAGCTATGCCTTTACCACCCGCACTTTATTGGGCTGGCAAACGGCTCCTTACAAAAACTTTAGTTTTGCGGCACAAATAACCGATGTGCATGAGTTTAACGATGACTTTAATGACAGACGCGGTAATGCGCCTGAACACAATAATGGTACTGCCGCCTCATCTTTATTTAAGCGTCAATACGCCAACATTGTTGACCCTGGCTTTACCGATATCAACCAGCTTTATATCGATTGGACTGGTGTTAAAAACACCAAAGTACGTCTTGGCCGCCAAGCCGTTAATTTAGATAACGTGCGTTTTATTGGCGATATTGCTTTCCGTCAAAACACCCAAGTGTTTGATGGTATTTCTATTTTAAATAAAAGCATCCCCGATACCGAACTGTTTTATAGCCACTTTTACCAAGTAAGACAAATCAACACCGAAGATCGTAGCGGTAATATTGATTTGATTAATGCAAAATATCGCATTTCACCTACAGAATCTTTAGTGGGCTATGGCTATTTTGTTGATGTAAAAAACTTAAGCCAAAATGCAGGCAACCCAGCCGCTGCAGGCTTTGTGCCACAAGGTGGTAACGGCTTAGGCTCAAGTCAAGATACGCCAAAAGTAGGCGGTGTAGCGTTTGCCGATGCCAGTAGCAAAACCTTTGGTTTGCGCTTAGACGGTGTGCATATTTTTACACCTAACTGGAAAGGCTTATACACGGCCGAATACGCTAAGCAAGATGATTATCGCGGTGGCAACTCGGCTATTGATGCGCACTATTTCAAAATTGGTGGCGGTGCCGCTTATAACGCTTGGTCAATTCGCTTAGACCATGAAGTGCTTTCTAGCAACGATGGCAAATACGCATTCCAAACGCCACTGGGCACCAACCATTTATTTCAGGGCTGGGCAGACCACTTTTTGGCTACACCAAGACAAGGTATAAAAGACACCTTTGTGACCGTTTCTGGTGCAGTGGATAAATTAAAAATCTATAGTGAATTTCATGTGTTTAAATCAGATGAAAATTACGAAACCCTAGGCAGTACGCCATCTAGCCGTCGTTTTGGCGATAAATACGGTACTGAGTTTGATTTAGGCCTTACTTATCCGTTTAACGATAATTTATGGGGCAAAGTAGAATATGCCAAATTTAATGAAAGCGATGTTTACGGCACAACACTAGCAGCAGCGCCACGTAAAGCCGATAAAGAAATTGTTTGGTTGACTGCGCAATATAGTTTTTAAGCGTCACCTTTAAAAGCGCACCGTTTTGGTTCACACAAACGGTGCGATTGCACTTTAAATGCGCTTATTTTGTGCATGCTACGAGTCTTAATTTGGCAAGCCAATGTATTTAAACATTATTTACTGTATTAAAACATTAATTATAAGTGGCATATATATTGCCTATTAAACGGAACTTATTCGTAAACCGTATTTAAAATATTTAAGTCAAAATTATGCAAAAAATGAAACTAGTAGTGGTTGGCAATGGCATGGCAGGCATGCGCGTAGTAGAAGAGCTGCTAAAAATTGCACCTCATATTTATGATATTACCGTGTTTGGTGATGAGCCTTACACCAATTACAACCGCATTATGCTATCGCCCGTGTTAGCGAACGAGCAAACCATTAACGACATTATTTTAAATACGCGCGAATGGTACGCCGAAAATAATATCACGCTCTATACCAGTGCACGCATCAACAAAATTGATCGCAAAAACCGCATTGTGTATGCTGAAGACGGCACTAGTGCAGAATACGATCGCTTATTGCTATCCACTGGCTCTAAGCCATTTATGTTGCCGATTCCAGGCAAAGAATTAGAAGGTGTGATTGGTTATCGCGATATTAAAGATACCAATGACATGATTGATGCGGCCAAAAAATACAAGCATGCCGTTGTGATTGGTGGCGGTTTGCTAGGCTTAGAAGCGGCAAATGGCTTAAAAATTCAAGGCATGGATGTAACCGTAGTACATAAAAACGAATGGCTACTAGAGCGCCAACTGGATAAAACCGCAGGCAAAATGTTGCAAAAAAGCTTAGAAACAAAAGGCCTTAACTTTTTACTGCAAAAAAATACGGAGCAGCTAATTGACGACGGCAATGGCCGCGTAAAAGCCGCGCGTTTTACCGATGGCTTAGAAATTGCCGCTGATTTAGTGGTTATGGCTGTGGGTATTCGCCCTAATTTTGCACTAGCAGAATCGGCTGGTATCTACTGCAACAAAGGTATCGTAGTTAATGACACCATGCAAACCTATGACCCACGCGTTTACGCTGTGGGCGAATGCGTTGCGCATCGCGGCATTTCATATGGCTTGGTTGCGCCATTATTTGAAATGGCAAAAGTCTGCGCCACGCATTTAGCCAATTTTGGTATCGGCTCCTATAAAGGCTCTGTTACTTCAACCAAATTAAAAGTAACGGGTATTGATTTATTTAGCGCTGGCGATTTTAGAAGCCCAATTGAAGCGGCGGATGAAGAGCGCGAAGAAATTGTTTTACACGACGCGGTTGGCGGGGTTTACAAAAAGCTCGTTATCAAAAATGACAAAATCATTGGCAGCGTGCTTTATGGCGATACCGCAGACGGTGCTTGGTATTTCCAAATGCTACGCGATTCAAAACCGATTCATGAAATTCGCGATTCTTTGATGTTTGGCCAAGATAGTTTGGGCAATACAGGCCATCAAGGCCAAGACAAAGCCGCTGCCATGACTAACGAAATGGAAGTATGCGGCTGTAATGGCGTGTGCAAAGGCACCATTGTTAAAGCGATTCAAGACCAAGGTTTATTTACCATTGATGATGTCAAAAAACAAACTAAAGCAGGCTCAAGCTGCGGCAGTTGCGTTGGCTTGGTTGAGCAAATTTTAGCGTCTACTTTGGGTGGCGGTTATGCACCACCATCCACTAGCAAAGCCATTTGTGGTTGTTCAGACAAGAACCATGAAGAAGTGCGTGAAGAAATCCGTAAAAACAAATACCTGAATATTCCAGATGCCATGAAAGGCATGACTTGGCGCACTCCTAACGGTTGTGCAACTTGCAGACCTGCACTGAACTATTACTTGCTTTCAACCTGGCCGCATGAGGCAGTGGATGATCCGCAATCGCGCTTTATTAACGAACGCGTGCATGCCAATATTCAAAAAGATGGCACTTATTCCGTTATCCCGCGTATGTATGGCGGCGTAACGACGCCTGACCAATTACGCAAAATTGCCGATGTGGCCGATAAATATGCGGTGCCAATGGTGAAAGTGACTGGCGGCCAGCGTATCGATTTGCTGGGCGTGAAAAAAGAAGACTTGGTCGGCATGTGGAAAGACTTAGATATGCCTTCTGGCTACGCTTATGCCAAAGGTATTCGTACCGTTAAAACTTGTGTGGGTTCTGAATTCTGCCGTTTTGGTACGCAAAATTCCACACAAATGGGTATTGATATCGAAAAAGCGTTTGACCATATGTGGGCACCGCATAAAGTGAAATTTGCCGTATCAGGCTGCCCAAGAAATTGTGCTGAATCCGGCATTAAAGACGTGGGTATTATCGGTGTGGATTCTGGCTGGGAAATCTATGTGGGCGGTAACGGCGGCATTAAAACCGAAGTAGCGCAATTCTTATGCAAGGTAAAAACATCAGACGAAGTACTGGAATACTCAGGCGCATTTATTCAAATGTACCGCGAGGAAGCACGTTATTTAGACCGTACCGTACATTGGATTGAGCGCGTTGGCTTGGAATACGTTAAACAACGTGTGCTAGAAGATCATGAAGGCCGTAAAGCCGCTTATGAGCGCTTGTTATTTGCGCTGCAAGGCGCGGTTGAGCCTTGGTCAGAGCGTGTACAAAAAAGTGAGCTGCACAAAGAGTTTGAGACGATTACCGTTTAATAAAACCTTATCTTCGCTAAGTTGGGTAGTCAGGCATTCTTTAATGAATGCTTGGCTATGCCAAACATAACGAATCAACATTACTAAATAAATTTAAAAATTAGGGGTCCCTCATGAAAAGCAGTTTTTGGAAAGCTGGCCACACACCAACCTTACTATCGTCATTTTTGTACTTTGATTTAAGCTTTATGGTGTGGGTTTTACTAGGCCCACTGGCGGTACAAATTGCCACCGATTTAAATTTAACACCCGCCCAAAAAGGCTTGATGGTAGCGACACCTGTCTTAGCTGGCGCCTTGTTGCGTATTGTGATGGGCGTATTGGTTGATCAAATCAAACCGAAAAATGCAGGCACTATTGGCCAGATTATTGTCATCGCCAGCTTGTTAATTGCTTGGTTGCACGGCTTACAAACTTTTCAACATACGCTGATGTTAGGTATTGGTCTAGGCTTCGCAGGCGCTGCATTTGCGGTTGCGCTACCACTTGCTTCACGCTGGTATCCGCCTGAGCATCAAGGCACGGCTTTAGGTATTGCTGGTGCTGGCAACTCTGGTACTGTGTTTGCCGCTTTATTTGCGCCAAGTTTGGCTGTGGCTTATGGCTGGAATAATGTGTTTGGCTTGGCTTTAATTCCGCTAGGTATTGCCTTTGCCATCTATTTAATTTTTGCAAAAGATAGCCCAGAAACACCAGCTGCAAAATCACTTAGCCAATATATGGCGATATTAAAAGACAAAGACGCTTGGTGGTTTATGTTCTTTTACAGCGTGACTTTTGGCGGCTTTGTTGGCTTGGCATCATCACTCACCATTTATTTTAACGATTTATACAGCCTTGGCCCTGTGGTTGCTGGCTACTGTACAGCGGCTTGCGTATTTGCTGGTTCATTGGTGCGCCCAATTGGCGGCATGATTGCAGACCGTATTGGCGGTATTCGTACCCTGCTGGTTATGTATGCAATTGCAACCGTACTATTAGTAGTGATGAGCTTTGGCCAACCGACTTACCAATTAGCGCTGGCGATTATTATTCCAGTGATGGCGGTATTAGGCATGGGTAACGGCGCGGTTTTCCAATTGGTACCGCAACGCTTCCGCAAAGAAATTGGCGTGATGACAGGCCTAGTAGGCATGGCAGGCGGCGTTGGTGGTTTCTACTTGGCGGCAAGTTTGGGTTACATTAAACAAGCCACTGGCAACTACCAAATTGGCATCCTTATTTTTGCAGGCCTTGCACTATTGGCGATGATTGGTTTAAGCGGCGTAAAAACGCGCTGGAGAACCACTTGGGGTAGTGCTGTGAATACAGCTGCTAAAGTATAATCACAGCAAATCATTCGTTTAGAGTAAAAATATGCCTTTCAAAATCATCCTATGCTTAATTTCGTTTGCCTGCGCTAGTTTGATTGTGTTGGGCGTATTTTTAGATAATCCAAAATACTGGCCCATTTTAGATATGGGCTTGTTTATTTTTCTTAGTTTAAATGGTTGGTTTTGGTTTAAATCAAAACCATAAACGCTTCACACATTCCCGATGTCTCTCAAATTTGAAATAGGTCAATCCAGCCTAACAGGCCCGCGTGAGCGTAACGAAGATTACGTTGGCGTGGTCACACCTATAAATGAGCAACTCAGCATTAAAGGTTCATTAATTGCGGTAGCCGATGGCGTAAGTGGTAACGCAGGCGGCGGCGAAGCTTCTGAGATGACCATTCGCAATATTTCAACCGATTACTTTGCCACACCCGATACTTGGGAGCCATCTACCGCGCTAGACAAAGTAATTACGGCCGCCAATCGCTGGTTGATTTCACAAGCCAATGCCAATCGCGACCTGGCAGGCATGGCGACTACGCTTTCATTACTTATTTTACGTGGGCAGCGCTATTATTTGGCGCATGTAGGTGACACGCGCATTTATTTATTGCGCGATAATGTATTAAAGCAACTGACTACTGACCATGTTTGGGATAGGCCTGATATGCGCCATGTTTTAAAGCGTGCCGTTGGATTAGATGCGCATTTATCAGTGGATTTGGCGGATGGCGCGTTGCAAGTGGGCGATATTTTTGCCTTAATGACAGACGGCGTTTGGGAAACTTTGGGCGAAAAAGCTATTCATGAAGGCTTAAAAAAATTCAATAATGTGCAGATGATTGCCGACCATCTCACCAAAGCGGCCATACAACAACAAACTGGCGATAATTCAACCGCCGTTGTGGTTAAAATTACAAAACTGGGCGATGACAGTTTAAGTGAGCGGATTGCAGGTGGAAAGCATCTGGCTTTGCCGCATAAATTATCCATTGGTGAATCGATTGACGATTTTACCGTTGAAGATATTTTGCACGAATCGCGCGCGAGTTTATTGTACAAAGTGCGTCAAAACAGTACTAAACAGCTGTTTGTTCTTAAAACCTTACAGTCCGTACTCACTAGCGATATTGAAAGCTGTAATGGTTTGCTAAATGAAGAGTGGCTGGGCAAACGCGTGGTTTCGCAATATGTGCCGCAAGTACTGACGCTATCTCTGGAAAATCGCAGCAAACTATACTTTGTGATGAGCTGGCACGAAGGTGCCACTTTGCAGCAGCGTTTAGACAACGGCCACTATTTTACGGTAGCGGGCACTGCAAAAATCGGCATGGATATTACGCGCGGCATAGGCGCACTACATCGCCTTAATATCATCCACCGCGATATCAAGCCGGCCAACATCCATCAAGCCAGTGATCAGCGCCTGCGCATTTTAGATTTGGGCGTGGCATTAAGTACAGGCGCCGAAATGATAGGCGCCACGCAAAACCCAGGCACGCCGAGCTTTATGGCGCCTGAATTGTTTGAGGGCGCAGTTGCAAACGCACAAACCGATATTTATGCGACGGGTGTTACGCTGTACCATTTATTAACGCGTAAATACCCCTATGGCGAAGTGGAGCCGTTTCAGCATCCTAAGTTTGGCACGCCAACCCCGCTTACACGCTACAGGCCTGATATTCCCTACTGGTTAGAAAATATCATCCTTAAAGCTGTGGCGCGCGACCCTAAAATGCGCTTTGAAACAGCCGAAGAAATGTTGTTAGCGTTAGAGCATGGCGAGCTTAAACCACTGTTAGCGCCTGCACGCACGCCGTTAATTGCGCGGGCAAGATTAGTTAAATGGCAATGGATTGCTATATTTTCTTTTATAATCAATATATTGTTGATTTATTTATTATTAGTATCGTAAAGGTTACAAGATGAGCAACTGGGTTAAAGTAGCACCGTTTGATGAAATCCCTAAATTAGGCGCGCGCGTGGTGCGCACCAAAGATAGCGAGCAAAAAGAGTTTGATATCGGCGTGTTCCGCACTGAAGATGACCGCATTTTTGCCATTAATAACAGTTGCCCGCACAAAGGTGGACCTTTATCGCAAGGTATTGTGTATGGTGACAAAGTGGCTTGCCCACTGCATTCTTGGAAAATCAGCTTGGTAGATGGCAAGGCCGAAGAGCCAGACGTGGGCGAAACAGCCTGTTTTAATACCAAGGTAGAAGATGGTTTTGTGTATTTAGAATTAAAAAACAAGTAAGACTAAAAAGACGAGTAAATTGGACGCTTTAATTAAACAAACTAAAAGTACTTGTTGCTACTGCGGCGTTGGCTGCGGAGTAATCATTCACTCACAAAATGACAAAATCATTGATGTGAAAGGTGATACTGAGCACCCTGCTAATTTTGGACGCCTGTGCACCAAGGGCGCCACACTGCATTTAACCGCAAAACTGGATAATCGCCTGCTTTACCCAGAAATGCGCCTAAGCCGCGAAGCACCGCGCCAGCGCGTTTCGTGGGATGAGTCACTGGATTATTTAACCGAACAGTTTGCTCAAACCATTGAAAAACATGGGCCTGATTCGGTCGCTTTTTATATCTCTGGCCAGCTATTAACCGAAGACTATTATGTCTTTAACAAACTGGCTAAAGGCTTGATTGGCACCAATAACGTGGATACCAATTCACGCTTATGCATGAGCTCTGCCGTGGCAGGCTACAAAACCACATTGGGCGCCGATTCGCCGCCTGCGTGTTATGAAGACATTGACCATACCAATTGCCTGTTTATTGCAGGCAGCAATACCGCATTTGCGCACCCGATTATTTTCAGGCGTATTGAAGATGCTAAAGCCAAAAATCCAGATTTAAAAATTGTGGTGGTTGACCCGCGCAAAACCGATACGGCGCGTTCTGCTGATCTGCATCTGGCGATTTTGCCAGGCACCGATGTGGCTTTATTTAATGGTCTATTGCATGTGATGTTGTGGGAAGGCTTGCTGGATATGGCCTACATTAATGCCCATACCAA
>JAZKDM010000103.1:0-4822 GCA_040387535.1 Pseudomonadota bacterium
GACAATTTGGGTATAAGCCTATTAATGCTAAAATAGCATTTTAACAGCTCTTTAAAATTGTTTTCCGCTGATTTTCACCACAATTTTCAATACGCACATGGCTAAGAGCCGGTGATTGTGGTGGATAAAGCGCAAGGCGTAAAATTGAATAACATTGCAGGCAGTACATATGGTTCAGCAAAGTATTATTCAATTTTGCAACGCCGCGATTTGCCATCGCAATTATCGAATTTTTGACTTTAAGTAAAGATAACAAACATGCATCCAATGCTAATCAATGCAGTAAAAGCCGCGCGTGAAGCGGGCCGTATTATCAACAAAGCTTCTAATGATGTGGGCGCACTAACCGTTCAAAGCAAAGACTTTAACGATTTTGTCAGTGAAGTTGACCGCTCAGCAGAACAAGCGATTATTGATACCTTAAGATACGCCTACCCAGACCACGGTTTTTTGGGTGAAGAAAGCGGTAATACTAACCAAGAATCTGAAAATATTTGGATTATTGATCCTTTGGATGGCACGACTAATTTCTTGCATAACTTTCCTATTTACTGTGTTTCTATCGCGTTGCAGCAAAAAGGCGTACTGACACAAGCGGTAATTTATGACCCAGTAAAAAACGATTTGTTTACGGCCACTAAAGGTCGCGGTGCTTTTTTGAATGACAAGCGTATTCGCGTGGCTAATCGTAGCAAATTACAGGCTTCTCTTATCGCCACAGGCTTTCCATTTAAAGATTTTACGCATTTAGATACTTATATGGATATGCTGAAAGACATGATTAAAAGCACCAGTGGTATTCGCCGTCCAGGCTCTGCGGCGCTAGATTTGGCTTATGTGGCGGCTGGTTACACTGATGGCTTTTTTGAGATGAATTTATCCGCATGGGATATTGCCGCAGGTGGTTTGCTAGTGCAAGAGGCGGGCGGTATTGTGGGTGATTTTGAAGGCAACGAAAGCTGGCTGAGCACAGGTAATATTGTGGCGGCTAACCCAAAAGTATTCTCACAAATGTTGCAAGTGTTAAGCCCGCATTTAACCAACGCGCAAAAAACTCAATTCGCTTAAAGCGCTGAATGTTAGCCAGCGCGTTTGATCAATACGTTGCGGACCTAAAAAATCCGCAACGCGCCATACATTTAGTCGCCGATTTAATTGCAAAAATCCGACCAGAAAAGCCGCATCAAGTAGAGGCGGCAATCAAGTCCATTCAGGCTTTGTGCTATTTGTTGCATCAAGATTCAGCAAAGGCACAGTTGCTGCGCGATGCTATTTTGCAGTTATTAAGTGAGCGTAAACCAATCTCTCTGTACTTGATTGCGCGCCATTCAGTATTTACTGGTTTTTTTACCGAATTGCGCAGGCGGCTATCGCACAAAATTTTGCCAGAAGCGGTTGATAATGCTTATTTAATTGATTTATTTGCATTGTTTTTTACCAAAACCACAGATGCTAAATGGGTTTTGGCAGTGCCAGATTTGATTTGGCTTGAGTTGATTGATGCCCTGCACTTTGATAAAGCACCTGTTGAGTTAAAGCAAGCATGTCAGCAACATGTGATTGCCGCTTCACAAGCACTGTCTTATCGAATTGCGGCTTTGGGCCTTGAGCCTGAGCTGTTGCGTAATTATCCAGAGCTTGAAAAACATACATCCCCCTTTATTGCACAGCAAGAGGAACTGGCAGCGTTCTTTGGTCAAAACACAGGTGAAATTGACCATATCCTGGTGATGTTGGATCAATGCAGTGCCATTGTCAGCAAAATTCGCCGCAACAGTGTGCAAACAGGTACTAGTATTCGCCTGACCAACTTATTGCAACGCATGTCGCAGCAAATTGCACGTTTAGAATCGCTACTGCATATTTTAAGCAAACAGTCAGAAACGGCGCTTGAAGCCAATTCAAAATTAGAAAAAGTGCATTTGTTTAAAGAACTGGTTTATAGCGAATGCCACAAAAACGATGTGGGCGAACATTGGCAAGAAAATTTAGAAGTAATGGCGCTGCGTGTAACCGAAAATGCCAGCCGCACGGGTGAGCATTATATTACCAATAATCGCCATGAATATTTTGCGTTAATGCGTTCTGCCATGGGCGCTGGCGTCATCATTGCCAGCATGAGCATGATGAAGGTTTTAGTGGCCAAATTGCACTTGGCCCCGTTAACCGAGGCCATTTTATTCAGCCTGAATTATGGTCTAGGCTTTATGCTGATTCATATTCTACATTTTACGGTGGCCACCAAGCAGCCAGCCATGACAGCAGCGGCGATTGCCGCCAGTATTGATGCCACCGATAGTAAATCTAAAGAAATGAATCATCTAATTGCCATTATCGCCAACACAGTGCGCAGTCAAATTGTGGCGATTTTTGGTAATGTAACGTTTGCTATACCCACTGCCATGCTTATTGCTTGGGGCTTTTTGGCCATCTCTGGCCAGCACTTTATTACACCAGAAAAAGCGCACCAACTACTCACCGATATTCATCCATTGAAAAGCGGCGCTGTGTTTTATGCAGGTATTGCAGGAGTTTGTTTGTTTTTATCTGGCTTAATCGCGGGTTACCACGATAATTTGGCTGTCTACAACAAAATTCCACAACGGTTACGGGCGGTTAAATGGTTGCAAAAACTGTTGGGAGTATCGCGCCTAGACCGCGTAGCGCATTACATTGAGAATAATTTAGGCTCGCTGGCAGGCAACTTTTATTTTGGTTGTTTGCTAGGCGGCATGAGTGCCGTTGGCGTTTTATTTGGCCTGCCGTTTGATATACGCCACATTGCATTTTCATCTGCTTTTGTGGGTTATGCCAGCTTTAGTTTAGACTTTATGCTGACATGGCAGGCTGTTGCCTACGCCGCTTTGGGTTTAGTGCTAATCGCATTCATGAACCTAACCGTTAGCTTTGGCCTAGCGCTTTATGTTGCGATGAAATCGCGCAAAATACGCTTTAAGCAATGGCGTACTTTCTTACGGCAATTAGCAAGCAGGCTCAATCAGCATCCAGCAGAATTTATTATTCCGCCTAAAAACTAAGCCGCTATTCTTGGGCTTAGTCCTAGTGAACGCTGGTTGACTCTTCGCTTAATGCGCGGTTAACCAAATCGGCCATTTTAAATAATTGGTCATCTTCACTTAGCATCACGCGATTAAAAAAGTCGGCCTTATAAGCCTCATCGCTGGCTAATTTTTCAATATCAAATGGGCCCATCACTCTTCTACATTGCACCAAAAATTCGGCATAAACGGCATACACGTTATGATTGTTCATTTTAAATTCATCCTTTTAATTTAATGAGGCTGGTAATTAAGTGGATTGCACAATATGTGCCAAATGAATGGGTTAATTAACCAACTGTTTTTATTGGTTATTTTTTAATTTTCTAAGGTAATTGATTTGTAATGTGTCGAAAGTTTTACAGCTAACGATGAGAATTTGAACAACTTATTAAGCTAATTGATGGGAATATTAAAAACGCTGATGCTAAAAAGAGCTACTGTTAAAAATTGTAGATATTAAAAAATCCAGATGTTAAAAAATGCAGATGTTAAAAAATGAAGTACCGCTGTTAAAATGATGAATCACACAAGCAATTAAACAATCGTATATTTCACTATTGATAGAGCCGCACATTGACCGACACAACTAAAGATAAGGCTGTTAACAGCCACACGCCAATGATGCGTCAGTATTTGGGTTTGAAGGAACAACATCCAGATATGTTGTTGTTTTATCGCATGGGTGATTTTTATGAGCTGTTTTTTGAAGATGCCGAAAAAGCGGCGCGTTTGTTTGGCATCACTCTCACGCGGCGCGGTAGCAGCAATGGTGAGCCGATTAAAATGGCAGGTGTGCCTTATCACGCGGCTGAACAGTATTTAGCCAAGCTGGCCAAAATGGGTGAGGCGGTGGCGATTTGTGAGCAAATCGGCGACCCTGCAACTAGTAAAGGCCCTGTTGAGCGCGCCGTTACGCGTATTTTAACGCCAGGCACGCTAACCGATACCGCCTTGCTGGACGAAACACGCGACAATTTATTGCTAAGTATTTGCTTTGGCGATGGCTTAATTGGCTTGGCGCAATTAAATTTGGCTTCTGGCGCATTTATTTTGAGCGAAATCGCCATCGGTCAGCTTTCACAAGAACTGGCGCGCATTAACCCAGCCGAAATCGTGTGTGAAGATAGCCAGCAGCATGCTGCGCAAATTGCTATTATCAATCAGCACAAAGCGCTAAAAAAACGCCTAAGCAGTTGGCAATTTGATTTGGATAGTGCAATCACCAGCTTAACCAAGCAATTGAATACGCGCGATTTAAATGGTTTTGGTTGTGCAGACTTAAAGCCAGCAGTTGCTGCTGCAGGCGCGCTGTTAGATTACGTTAAGCATACGCAACGCGCTGCCTTGCCGCATATTCACACCATTAGCGTGATATCTACTTCTGAAACCATTCAGCTAGATGCGGCAACGCGGCGCAATTTAGAAATTGATATGACCTTGCGCGGTGAAGCATCGCCTACTTTGTATTCGTTGCTCAATACCACGCAAACTGCTATGGGCGCGCGCTTGTTGCGGCATTGGTTGCATCACCCGTTGCGCGATAGAAGCTTGATTATGAAGCGCCATGATGCCGTAGCCGAGTTGCTATCTGCTGCGCAGTATCAGCACTTACAAAGTACCTTAAAATCGGTTGGCGATATTGAGCGCATTACCACACGCATTGCCCTAAAAACAGCTAGGCCGCGCGATTTATCAGGTTTGGCCGCCAGCTTAATGCAATTGCCACTGCTGCAAAACCAATTAATATCCAGCAACGCTAT
>JAZKDM010000103.1:4922-6968 GCA_040387535.1 Pseudomonadota bacterium
GTGCATGGTTTTTATATTGAAATCAGCCGCGCGCAGGCCGAAAATGCGCCAGCAGAATATCGCCGTCGCCAAACGCTAAAAAATGCTGAGCGCTTTATTACGCCTGAATTAAAAGCGTTTGAAGATAAGGTATTAAGCGCAAACGACCGCGCCTTGGCACGTGAAAAAATGCTATACGACCAAGTGCTGGATCAACTGATTCCATTTGTGGCGGCTTTGCAAACCAATAGTGGTGCGGTGGCAAGCCTGGATGTTTTATGCTGTTTTGCAGAACGTGCGGAAAGTCTGGATTATGTGCAGCCAGAATTTACGCAAACAGCAGGTATTGAAATCATCGCTGGGCGGCATCCTGTTGTAGAAAGCATTTCGGTAGCAAGTAATGGCCAGCCCTTTATCGCCAATGATGTGTTGCTCAATCCTTATCGCCAATTATTGTTGATTACAGGGCCCAATATGGGCGGTAAATCCACCTTTATGCGACAAACAGCTTTAATTGTGTTGTTAGCGCATTGTGGCTGCTTTGTGCCAGCAAATGTCGCTAAAATCGGCGAAATTGATCGTATCTTTACGCGAATTGGTGCATCTGACGATTTGGCAGGTGGGCGCTCTACCTTTATGGTGGAAATGACTGAAACCGCCAATATTTTGCATAACGCGACAGATAAAAGTTTGGTTTTACTGGATGAAATCGGTCGCGGCACCAGTACCTTTGATGGCTTAAGTTTGGCGTGGGCAGTGGCTAAACAATTACTAGAGAAAAATAAAAGTTATACCTTATTTGCCACCCATTATTTTGAATTAACGCGCATTGTAGATGAGGCCAAACAAGCGGCGAACGTACATTTGGATGCGGTAGAGCACGGCAACAATATTGTGTTTATGCATAAAGTAGAAGAGGGTGCCGCTCATATGAGTTACGGCATACAAGTGGCCCAATTGGCGGGTATTCCTAAAGCGGTGGTGGCGATAGCCAAGCGTAAATTAACCCAATTAGAGAATAATCAAATAGCGCAAAATGCTCAACAACCCGATATGTTTACAAATAGCCCAGAACCGGAACCATTGCCACTACACCCTGTGATAGAAGCTTTGGAAGATATGCAACCAGACGATTTAACGCCAAAAATGGCATTGGAGTTGCTGTATAAAATGAAAAGCTTGCTGTAACGATTTTAATCTGGGTACAGGTATTGCATTAGTTTTGGCTTAAGTAGATAGCCTGAAATCACTAATAAAATACCAGCTAGCAAAATTAAATAACGAAATAGCGCTGAATCGTGAAAGCCAAAATGCTCATCAACAAAATCTTCAAATGCGGTAGTTTCTACCCCATCCCAAAACTCTTTATAAGTATTGCCCGCTAAAACTTCGTCATTTACAAACTGTTGATAGTCGTTTCCTAGTTTAACCAAGCTTAGATTAGCTGCGTTCCACGTATATGTTTCATCCGAAAACTGTATAACAGGCACATCCAGTGTTTTGATGCGCGTTTTGTTGATTTCAACATAGCTGTTATTTGATTCGTCTGCTTTGGTCGTGGCCTGAAACAAAGTACCTAAATTAAAATCCATTTTAAGCGAATTAGCTTTAGGTTTTTTATTGATTATTTTTTTGGTAAAAAATTGGTAAAAATCGTTACCTAATGCATTTTTGATCCAAAATTCGTGTTCAGGCATGGCAACAAAAATCGCATTGGCCTGAATAGGCGACTCAATCGCAGGCATTGTTAATTCTTGTACACTTAGCGCGGAGTCATCTACTTGCTTGATTAAAGCCGTAGCGTTGGCTAAACAATTAGCCGAGCAACAAAACATTATAAAGCTGAGTGCAAAGCGCTTAAACATGAATATGCCCTAAAATTGAGCTCGTATTTAAGCACCAAAGCAAGCCTGATACTATGACCCACAAGGGCCTTTTAGGTAAACAATCGTTAAGTGGGTAGCAAAACGCCTATCAATAAGTTTGGCGCTTATTGATAGGCGTTTTGTTGAATGGTGACGAGATGTTACCGCCCTGATTTACATGATTACTCTAGTGGTGATGGCC
>JAZKDM010000104.1:0-20987 GCA_040387535.1 Pseudomonadota bacterium
TACAGCAAGCAGCACAAATTTTGTGTCAAGACTTTGGTTTTAGAGAAGCGATTTCCTCACGCGACAAAGCAACGATTGAGTCGATGCTATCCAATCACAGCAAGCGCGCTAATGCCAGCGTTTCCATACTAAGCGATTTAGAACACCGAGTAATCGCCACTTCACCCAGTACTATAAAGCTAGACTCCAATTTTACGACGCGAATTGCGCCTAAAAATTCTGCTACTCAAGGTAACCTCAACTTCATTCCACTCAACTTATCAAATCTGCACTCAGCTAACTCAAACATAGCTGCAAAAGTTAGGCCCAGTGAAATTTATCAACTGATTAACACCCCAGTATTAAGCCCGCTACACTCGGCCACACTAACTTTGGGCTTTCCAATAGATAACACTTACGCCCAAGAGCTCAAAGATGTCATCAATATGGATTTTCTGTTTTACTCACATGAAAACGGCGTTTGGCAGTTGCATGCCAGCACGCTTAACGCAAAAGATGCGCAATTATTTACACCGCACACATTTTCAACGCAACAAATTGATACCGAAACCGAGCAATACCTCAGCATGCCTATCAAATTACAATCTTCATCCAACAAAACTGTAATAGCGGTTGCCGCCAAACCCATGAGCAAGCTTATGCAGCCATTTACAAGGTTTGAAAATAGTTTAATTTATTTATTACTGATTACTATTACTCTTTCTGCAATGGTCATTTACTTTGTCACCAGCAAAATGGTTCGCCCATTAAATGAGTTAGCACATCTAGACAACTTAACAGGCTTAGGTAACCGTCGATTGTTTAACTTAAGTATAGATAATGCCTTTAAAGAGTTGCACACCCTTAAAAAACCATTTTCGTTAATGGTGATGGATCTAAATAAATTCAAACTCATCAACGACAGCAAAGGTCACGATGCAGGCGACATTGTGTTGCAAGTCACAGCAAGGCGGCTTAAAGAAATACTCAGAGATTCAGACACAGTGATTCGTCTGGGTGGCGATGAATTTGCCGTTGTTTTGAACGAAATTAATTTGGAGTCCACACAAGTAATTGCCGAAAAAATCAGCACAGCAATTAACCAGCCAATTGCAATTGATAAGGACTTTGTTACGGTTGGTGTCAGTATCGGCATTGCCTCAGCCCCGTCAGATGCTGATAACAAAGCAGAAATAATAAAAAAAGCCGATGAAGCGATGTACAGGGCAAAATCACAGCATAAAAGCTTTCAGTTTTACGCCAATATCTAAGTACTACTTTAAGTGAAAAGCCCTAAGTAGATATATTTTAAATCAATCAAAATCATCCGCGCTGGCATAACTGGCAGAATTTGAGCACGTGTCTTTTTCATAGCCCGCACTTTCTAATTTCAATCGATAATCGCATGTAGGCAAATGCCCTTGCAAACTACCGTTAATTTTAGTCGTTACCACCTTGCAATAAACACACTGGTAAGTATGCGCCTGCCCCTCAACATGCTCTTGTGGATAGTCAATGTAATATGGTTTTTTCATAATCTAATTAAACACCTAACTGAACATAATCGCCAGCTTTTCATCTAAAGTTTCATGTAAATATTAAACCGATTATTTGTAGCATTTAAGTAAAATCCTTAGTATTTATTGCGTGATGCACATAGCGTAAAATTTTTTGATATTGCGTAAGATGTGAAACATGCAAGGCGAACTTGTGAAACTAACTAACTTAAAGGATAAATATCATGTGGACAACACCAGCAGCTACAGAAATGCGTTTTGGCTTTGAAGTAACAATGTACGTAATGAACAAATAAGTTAAAAGCTACTCGTTTTACCAAATTTAAAAAGCCTATTCAGAAATGAATAGGCTTTTTTGTTATGTAAATTTTAGTCAATTCAAAATCTTCACACATCAACCTACGCAACTAAAATAAAATTAATCAGTTTTATATTCAGCAACTTAACAAAAAACTACTTAACCAATGTGATTGAACTGAAGTTTAAATACACATTGGTGGTGGGTAAAAATCCGCTATTGCGCTAAAATAACCCTTTTAAAAAAACAACTAATAATAATTAAAACAAAATAGCTCTTCAGATTAGGAGCTATCTATAAGCACAGCATGGCACATACTCCAAAATTAACGAATCCACATGCAGCGCACCCTGCCTCGCTTGTCGCCTTATCAAAAAGCTTGTGGCGCAATCGGCAGCTTATTGCACAAATGACTAAGCGTGAAGTAGTTGGCCGCTACAAAGGTTCCGCCATGGGTTTGGCTTGGTCATTTTTTAACCCTGTGTTTATGTTAGTGGTTTACACCTTTGTGTTTTCTGTGATTTTTCAATCGCGCTGGGGTGGTGACGAAAGCAAAACGCTATTCGCCGTATTACTATTTGTCGGCATGATTGTATTAACCTTATTTAGCGAAGTGCTTAATCGTGCGCCATCGCTTATTTTAAACAATGTTAATTATGTGAAGAAGGTCATCTTCCCCTTAGAAATACTGCCGGTTATCAGCATGAGCGCCGCACTATTTCATAGCCTGATTAGCCTTAGCGTACTGCTTGCCGCTTTTGTACTTTTTAATGGCTACTTGCATTGGACAATCATTTTTGCCCCTTTCATCTTTCTTCCTTTAATTATAGTCACTCTTGGTCTGGCATGGATGCTAGCGGCTATTGGCGTATTTCTGCGCGATGTTGGGCAAACCATTAGCATTATTACCACGGTACTTATGTTCCTTTCTCCCGTTTTTTACCCTGTTACTGCAGTTCCAGAAGAGTTTCGCCCTTTTATTATGGCAAACCCACTGACTTTTATTATTGAGCAAGCGCGAGATGTACTGATTTGGGGGCATTTACCCAATTGGCTTGGCTTAGGACTTTATACAATCGCGGCCATTGCAGTTGCTTGGGCAGGCTTCGCCCTATTCCAAAAAACTAGAAAAGGGTTTGCCGATGTCCTCTAATCACAAACCTTTGCCGCCAACCTCATCCAACGTAGCCTGGCATCATGCAACAGTTACTCGCAATCGCCGAGAGTCGCAAAATGGTCATACTGGCGCCGTTATCTGGTTTACAGGTTTGTCAGGCTCAGGCAAATCAACTTTAGCGCACGCCGTAGAAGAAGCACTGCACCAACAAGGCTGTCGTACATTTGTACTAGATGGCGATAATGTGCGCCACGGCTTATGTGGTGACTTAGGCTTTTCAGTTAAAGACAGGCAAGAAAACATAAGACGGATTGGCGAAATGGCCAAACTTTTTATGGAGGCTGGCATTATTGTATTAACCGCCTTTATTTCACCCTACCGTGAAGACCGTAACCGTGTACGTAGCATGGTTGGTCAAAACGACTTTATTGAAGTTTACTGCGAAGCCTCTATAGATATTTGCGAAACCCGCGACGTTAAAGGCCTTTATAAAAAAGCCCGCGCTGGCGAGATTGCTGACTTTACAGGCATATCTTCACCTTACGAAGCACCCGAAACGCCAGAGCTTAGCCTAAACACAGGCGTATCGAGTTTAGAATCGTGTGTAGAGCAAGTCATGCAAAAAATATCCAGCCGTGGCATCTGTACATTACAGCCCAGAACATCGCCTGAGTTAGAAAACATCAATAGCAAATTGGATCGCAAACATGACTGATACAGCCATTCGCGTCCAAAATCTTAGCAAATGCTTTCAAATTTACGACACCCCGCGTGATAGGCTTAAGCAGTTTATTTTGCCCCGAGTAAACCGGTTTGCAGGCAGAGAAATTAAACAATATTTTCGCGAATTTTGGGCGCTTAAAGATGTTTCTTTCGAAATCAAAAAAGGTGAAACAGTTGGTATAGTTGGCCGCAACGGCAGTGGAAAATCCACGCTTCTACAATTGATTTGTGGCACGCTAAACCCCACTAGCGGCAGCGTACAAACTAACGGACGCATAGCTGCCTTGCTGGAGTTAGGTTCTGGCTTTAACCCAGAGTTTACAGGGCGTGAAAATGTGTACATGAATGCAGCAGTTTTAGGCTTAAACAAGGCTGAAGTCGATGCCCGTTTTGATGACATTGCCGCCTTCGCTGATATAGGACAGTTTATAGAACAACCAGTTAAAACCTACTCTAGCGGCATGATGGTGCGTTTAGCTTTTGCTGTAGCAATCAATGTAGACCCTGAGATTTTAATTGTAGATGAAGCATTATCAGTCGGAGATGAGTTGTTTCAGCGCAAATGCTTTTCGCGCATAGAAGTGATACGTGCTAATGGCGCAACGATTTTATTCGTATCACACTCTGGCGCTCAAATTATTCAGCTGTGTGACAGAGCTTTACTGCTAGATTCTGGAGAGCTACTAATGAGCAATGCACCTCGGAAGATAGTAGGAAACTATCACAAGTTGATTTCTGCACCTTCTGAGAAGCGCTCGTCTATCCGCGCACAAATTCAAGTGTTAAATCAAGCCTCTAACGAGTTAAATATGCAAAGGGCATCTGGTGAGCAAGCTGAGCCAATTGTAAATAATGATTTAGAAGACTATTACGATCCATTTTTAAAGCCCACTAGTACTATAATTTATGAATCTCATGGTGCATACATCGAATCCCCGCGCGTTTTAACAATAACGGGCGAACGCGTAAATAATTTACTTCAAGGTAACCACTACCGCTACGTATATTCAGTAAAGTTTGAACGCAAAGCTACCAATGTTCGCTTTGGCATGCTGATTAAAACTGTATCTGGACTAGAATTAGGCGGCGCAATGTCCTCTGCAACAATTGGCAATAGTATCCTAAGTGTAGATACTGGGTCAGTTATCGAGGTTGAGTTTGAATTTAAGTGCATACTCAACACTGGAGTATATTTTTTGAATGCTGGCGTGCTGGCAACTGTAAATGAGGAGGATGTTCATTTGCACAGACTACTCGACATTGAAATGTTTAGAGTGATACCAAGTACAGATGTTATTTCAGTTGGCACTGTTAATTTTGAGTGCGTAGCAAAAGTAAGCGCTATTATTTGAGGTAGTTTAATTGAACACTTATATTTTAGAAGATAATTTACTTATTTCTTCCCCTGGTGTTGGAGGCTTAACTTATTTGGAGGGAAGTAATCAAATAACCATTAGCACTAAAGCATCAACTGGTATTTATATCGGTAAAGAGGGATTGTTTTGCGGGCTACAGGAAAATGGTGGTAATCATTTGATTTTGGCTAAGGATGGGGCTTCCGATGATATTGAACTGGCTAATGATGCTTTAGACATACATGATGTGCTCGTTCATGAAAATTTAATTTATTTTGTTGCCACACAAACCAATGCGGTTGTATGTTTAAACAGCGATTTTAAAATAGTAGATAGTTGGCAACTCTCGGGTGAAGAGGATTCATCGCATATTAATAGTGTAGCTGTTTATAAAGGCAGATTGATAGCTTCGGCTTTTGGAAATTTCAAACTACACAGAGAGTATAAAAACGGGACTCAGAGACTTGGGCGAGTCTTCGATGTTCGCACTGGTGAAACGTTGATTGAGGGCTTATCTCAACCGCACTCACTTACTGTAGAAAATAATTATCTATACCTTTGTAGTTCTGAAGAAAATACACTTCATGTATATGAAGACCAAACACTTATTAAAAGTGTCTTAATTCCGGGTTATGCTAGGGGAGTTGCGGTAGGTGAAGATTACATATATGTTGGTATTAGTCTTTCTCGAAATGTTAATAGTGACATTTCAAAGCTTACCAGTGGCGCAATTGCAGTTATAGATAAAAAAACCATGATTATCGTAGGTTTAAATATGCTTCCATTCAGAGAAGTATATGACATCAGAATTGTTAATCAACACTCCAACATTTTCAACTTAATGCAGTTGTGGCAATTAGATACCCAAGTTTTAGTTGACACTTTAGAAAAAAATAAACAGGAAATTGAAAGCCAGAGTAATGAAATTGAAAGCCAGAGTAAAGAAATTGAATACCTTAATAACATAATCGTAGAGATAACTAGCAGTAAGAGCTGGCGAATAACGAAGCCCTTAAGAGACATAAGGTCAGCATTTTCGATGCCATCAAACAAAAAGATTAAAGAATGACTTCTCAAATATTTAAATCTGCCATTGTAGTCGCAGCCAAATTCTTACTAAACTTGAGCGGTATGAGAGGCTTCGTCGCATTAGCCGCAACCTCATTCATACTCATTCAGTCCATACGATTAAACGCGCCTAATGTTGTTGATTTCATAAGAAGATATTTTGGTATTAGATTCCAATTTCTAACCCATGGTATATGGAATATTAAGCATAAATGCAATTTTACCCATTGTTTTGATACTACTATTTGCGGAAGTCATTCATAACTTTACTGAGCCGCCTGAAATTAATTTGGGTAAAATCATATTTTGGCATCTTAAATTAGCTTTTGACAAAATAAATAATAAAGAAGGAAATATTCATGAAAACTAAACGTCACAATTACGAATATGATGTAGATGTCGCATCCCAAACGGCACCTGCTAACGTGGTGCGGATGGTGGGGTATGGGAAAAAGGTCTTAGAAATTGGCTGTGGGCCAGGTTCAATTACAAAGATACTGGCGGAACAAGGCGAATGCAAAGTAACAGGATTAGAACTAGACCCTGAGGCGATTGAAAAAGTGACACCGTATTGCGTTAAAGTAATGCAGGCCGATTTAAACTCCAGTGAGTGGCCTAAGTTAATTGATGCTTCAGAAAAGTTTGATGTGGTTGTCGCCGCCGATGTGCTAGAGCATCTATATGACCCTTGGGTAAATTTACAAAAGATGGCGTCATTCGTTAATGACAATGGCTATATAATTATTTCTTTACCGCATGCGGGGCACGCTGCTGTGATGGCATGTCTTTATAATGGCGATTTTCAATATAGAGACTGGGGTTTACTTGATCGCACACACATTCGATTTTTTTGCCTAAAAAACATTGAAGATTTATTTGCACAGGCAAAGCTTAAAATTATAGAGGTGGCCTACGTTACCAAATCTGCTGAGGAAACTGAGTTTGTAGCAGGCTGGACAAACCTACCACCTTTAGTGAAAAAAGCTTTCAATAGCGCCCCGCATTCTGACATTTACCAGGTTGTAATTAAAGCCGTTCCATTAGCTTTTAATGGAACGGCAATATCACTCACCCCTTTGAATCGTCGCCCTATTAAAGCCAGACCCCTGACTAAAATAAAAAGGCGTGTTGGTGCTCGCATGACTCCTGATTCAAAGCGCAAAATTCGTAGCTTTCTTAAACTGCTTAAAATTGGCGTATAAATGGCACAAGTGCTGATAAGCTAGATTCAAATAATAATTTGACCAAAAAATGAACCCATTAAATAAGAACACAGATATTGTTTCACCTAGGTTAATAGCGTTTTATCTAACTCAATTCCATCCTACTCCTGAAAATGATTTGTGGTGGGGAAAAGGGTTTACTGAATGGACTAATGTAACTAAGGCAAAACCGCTATTCGATAATCATTACCAGCCGCATTTACCAAGCGACTTCGGTTTTTATGATTTGCGCTTACGTGAAACTAGGCGTGATCAAATTAAATCAGCTAAGCAATATGGTATTGATGGGTTCTGTTATCACTACTATTGGTTTTCTGGTCAAAGAATATTGAATCAGCCTCTCGACGATATGTTAATAGACTCTGAGAGTGATATGCCATTTTGTTTATGCTGGGCCAATGAAAACTGGACTAGACGGTGGGACGCTGCAGAGCATGAAGTTTTAATTGCGCAAAAATATTTACCAGATGACGATTTGAATTTCATTAAATCGCTTGTTCCCTTTTTTAATGACAATCGATACATACGTGTCGATGGAAAACTTTACTTTATTGTTTATAGACCGCAGCATTTGCCTGATGCAAAAAAGACACTCATTACTTGGCGTGAATATTGTAGATCTATCGGACTTGGCGAAATTCATATTTGTGCAGCGTTAACACATGGCAATGAGTGCTACTCTCAGTATGGATTCGATAGTGGAGTTGAATTTCCACCACACAACTTAAAATCTGCGAATATTAATGATCAATTAGAATTTATTGATGCTTTTAAGGGTAACGTACTTCAATATTCAACCATTGCACAGAGTTATATTGGCCATGAGTATAAAGATCCCAATGTATTTAAAACAGTCTTTCCCTCTTGGGACAATACAGCTAGGACCAAGGAGCGTGCACTTGTCGTTCTAAACGGACATCCTGAGAACTATGAATATTGGTTAGCTTCAACTATTGACCTTGCCAAGAAAAATAAAAGTGGCGAACAATTAGTGTTTATAAACGCATGGAACGAGTGGGCTGAAGGATGTCATCTTGAACCCGATCGCTGGCATGGCCATGGCTTTTTAGAGGCGACACTCAATGCAAAAATGGGCATGCGAAGATTTACAACATTTACACAAGTTGGTTTGCCGCATAAAGAAAATTTAGTTCACAGGACATTTTTCAAAGATATAAGCTCAATATTCTCGTATTACGCTGGTTTGCATTTGTCGAACTTAAAACGTGCAGTAGGCAAACGCCCCTTATTGCGTAAATGCCTACATCCAATAATAAGTACTATACGTAAAATTAGCTCAAAAATTAGAACTATTTTGTGATTAACTTTAATCAAACGTCGCTGTGCGCACCACAATGCCATTAAGATGGTATTACTAAATTTACACCTGTTTTTTGCAGTGCACAATAAAACAAGGGGTTATATTTTCATGTAACCCCTTGTTTTATATGGTCCCTATGTGAGTCGAACACAACACCAACGTATTCTGGTTTGTGATGGTTTCCCGCCTCCCTAGACTATGCCTTCACCACAACAATCATTACGATTGCATTAGGTGAGTAAAGTCCAGATGAAAAAATCTGAAAAACTTTCTAGAAAATTTTAGAGAATCGGATTGTGAGTACTAGACTTCACCCGCTACATCTGACCTATATTAACTTCCACTAATCATCTTACCTAACTCACACCTAAAGCTTTTCTCGAACTAAAAGATTCGCCCCTATCGGACTAGTCCGTTTACATATTTTTTGTAATAGCCAATTCATATTTTCTCTCCATACTCAGCTTCGCACTAACTCGGGTAATGCCCGTTAACCCCCACTCAGCCGAATAAGGAGATTTTAATGTCGACCTCACGTCGTGAATTTGTAAAATTAGTTGGCGCTTCCGCCATGTTTGCACCTCTTGCAGCTCTGTATGCCCGCTCTGCCGATGCCGCCCCATCTTTTGGTCCTGGTTTTGGTATGATAAAAGATGTTTTGCCTTCGAATACTAATGATATAGTTGGATACAACCTAGATGGTTCAGTAGCATTTGATTATCGTGGTAAAGCAATCATTTCTTTGCCACCTGAATTCAGTTATTCAGTCATTTCTTGGACAGGTCAAACCATGAGCGATGGCACTCGTGTTCCTGGTGATCACGATGGTATGGCTGCTTTCCGTGGTAAAGATGGCACAACAGTCTTAGTGCGTAACCATGAGTTAAGCAATCGTGAGTCCAAACAGGGTGACAATGCTGGTGTGGTTGTGCCAGATTACGACAAGTACGATACATATTGTAACGGCGGTACTACCACCTTGATCTTAGATGACGAAGGTCGTTTGATTCGTGATTTTGCCTCTTTAGGTGGTACTAATAACAATTGTGCAGGTGGTTTAACACCTTGGGGTACTTGGCTTACCTGTGAAGAAAGCACCAACATGCCGAGCGGCACTACTACAGGATACCAACAGCGCCATGGCTATGTATTTGAAGTGCCGGCTGACGCAACTGGTCCAGTACCCGCTAAGCCTATCATTGCAATGGGTCGCTTTAACCATGAAGCTACTGCAAACGACCCAGAAACTGGTTATGTGTATCAAACCGAAGATCGTGGCGACAGCTGTTTCTACCGTTATATTCCAAACGTGCCAGGTAAACTGATTGAAGGCGGCAAGTTGCAAGCGCTTAAATTAAGCGGCCCAGGGTTTTTAAATGTAGACCCAGCAAATGGAAGTGTAGATACCAAAACTGGTTTTATTGATAAGCTAAATTTACCGTTAGTTTGTGAGTGGGTGGATATTGAAAATGTCGATCCAGACACAGATTCTGTGCGTTTTGAAGCACATGGTAAAGGTGCTGCCAAATTCTCACGTGGCGAGGGTATGTGGTATGGCGACAATAACATCTACTTCGTTTGTTCAAATGGTGGCGACATAGGTAGAGGCCAAGTTTTCGCATACAACACTGTTGCTGAAACACTAACACTTATCGTCGAATCGACAGACCGCAGCGTTCTTGATGCGCCTGACAACATCACGGTAGGTCCTGATGGTCGCTTATACATTTACGAAGATGGCAGTGGTGGCAACAATATCATTGGTGTTAACTCTAAGGGTGAGTTGTACCGAGTTGCCGAGAACAAGATCAACGGTTCCGAATTCGCTGGTGGTTGCTTCTCACACAACGGCCGCTTTATGTTTGTGAACATGCAGAGTCCTGGTCTTACATTGGTCATTGAAGGTCCATGGCGCAAGGGTCAACGTTAATCCTTTTGTCATAAAACAAGAGCATTATCTAACTTGATAAGAAAAGGGTAGTCGTAGGCTACCCTTTTTATTATTTGAATAATATTGAAAGGAAGGCAACATCATGGGTTCTTTTAGCATTTGGCATTGGGTAATTGTATTGGTTGTTGTAATGCTTGTATTCGGTACAAAGAAGTTACGTAATGTTGGTACAGACTTAGGCGGCGCAGTAAAGGGCTTTAAGGATGCAATGCAAGAAGGAAAGCCAGCCATTCAGGAGAATAGTACGATTGATCCAATCAGTATTGATACACGAGAAAAAGCGCAATCTTAAATCATGTTCGATATTGCTTTTTCGGAGTTGTTTGTCATCATGTTGGTTGGGTTGGTTGTGATTGGCCCCAAGAAACTACCGACATTAGCAAGAACGGCTGGCCTGCTATTCGGTAAAGCGCAGCGCCAAATTGCAGAACTTAAAAAAGATATTGAACGCGATCTCAGAACACAGGAGCTTCAGAATATGGAAGCTGAAATGCGCCAAAAATTCAGCACTGTCGAATCGGAAATACACAAGCAGGTTCAGGACGTTAAGGCTGAAGTTAAGTTAGATTCGCCGTCAAAAGCCGATGCATTAGGTACAAGCAAAGTAACTTAAGGATGGACGCTTCCGAAACCATCATTAGCCACCTAATTGAGTTACGCAACAGGCTTATCCGCGCAGTACTCGGCCTTATCATCACTTTTGGGTGCCTCACGCCAATAGCAAACACGCTTTATACTTGGTTGGCACAGCCGATGCTCGATCAGTTGCCAGCGGGTGGAACAATGGTCGCAATTGCCGTTGCGACACCTTTTTTCGTGCCTATAAAAGTAGCGTTTTTTGCCGCATTCCTGATTTCATTACCGCACACCCTCTATCAATTATGGGCTTTTATTGCACCTGGACTTTATCCCCACGAAAAGCGTAGCTTTGCCCCCATAGTCTTACTATCAACACTGCTCTTTCTTGCGGGCATGGCATTCGCATACTTCCTTGTGTTTCCTGTGGTGTTTGGTTTTCTGATTGGCGCGGCTCCTGAGGGTATTGCCGTGATGACCGATATCGACAATTACCTTAGTTTTGTGATGTCTTTGTTCTTAGCTTTCGGTATTTCCTTTGAGGTACCTGTGGCAGTTTTTATAATAGTAAAGCTCGGGTGGGTAAGCATTGCCCAGCTTCGTGATAGCCGTTCCTATGTCATCGTCGGTGCCTTCGTCGCTGGTGCCATTCTGACACCGCCTGATGTTATCTCTCAACTCATGTTGGCAATCCCTCTATGGTTACTCTATGAAGCTGGAATCTTGGTTGCAGAGTTTTCTAACGCTCGCGAGCAGGGATTGAAAGCTCTTAAATCCGTTTAGTGAAATACTGTTGAATTGCATTAATAATTGACTCACCAATTGTTATTTATTCTGTCTCGAATCATAGATTAAGAATTCATAAGTTTCTAATATTTAAATCAGCTAATTTATAACGGCATAATAAACAAAGGAAATGAATTTATGCTTCTAACAAGAAATTAGTTAACCACCACAAGCATTTATCTAAATTAAATGATGTTTTAACAGAACTCATACCCATAAAAAACGACCTAGAGATTTCTCCCTAAGTCGTCTTAAATGGTGGCCCCCCTGTGAGTCGAACACAGCACCAACGGATTATGAGTACAGATTACTTGAAATTTAATGGCTTAAAAGTTGAAGATTTTAAAGGGATTTTTTAGGGTGGATTTTGATGAATTATTAAACCTGAACCTATGCCGAACCTTTTTGATCAAGGCCACCCTCAAGATTCACCAAAAAATCATTAAAAACAATTAGTTGTCACCGTATTTAACGAACTGAACCCGATCTAGAGTTGAAATTTTGCTCTTCTTTCCAGCAATCATAGAATCATTCTTCTAAGTAGATATCTTTATATGGTGATTTAAAGCCTCTACATGTTTGGAATAAAATGAACGGGCGGGTCGGCCCTGAGCTGTCATTCAATGATGGATATGATAGTCTTGTAAAACAACTGAGCTTAGTTGATTGTTTGATTCTTTAGCACACTTCAATTATTACATTCCAGTAACTATAGATTCATTATAAAAATAAATTATTGACTGAATTAAATGTACTTAAAATCTTTTAAATTTAGCGCCTTAAATTTGCTTTTGCCTGCAATTACAGTCATGTGCAGTTTTTCGCTGTTGATGTATTTGATCAACCTCCAACATCAAAAATATGAGGCTGAGCAAGCGCTTGAGTCTTCCGTTTATGGCAACTTACTTTGGACCAAAGTTGACAGAGAATTGAACGCTACCTTATTTATTTCGCAGGGAATGGCAAGTTACATTGCAGCTTATAAAGATGAGATAAAGCCTGCGAAGATTAAGTTAATTCTAAAAGATTTATGGCAAACATCTAAGCATGTGCGTAATTTAGGACTGGCGGTAGGCTATAAATTAACCTTTGTATATCCGGAAGAAGGCAACAGCCGTGTCATCGGCATAGACTTTAGAGACTTACCGCTACAATATCCTCAAGTAAAAAAAGCAATAGAAACACGTTCAGGTGTTTTTGACGGCCCTATTGAATTGTTGCAGGGAGGCCAAGGCTTTGTCTATAGATATCCAATATTTATCGAAGGTGAATATTGGGGAATCCTTTCTACGGTAATAAATACCCAAGATTTCTTAAAAGCGGCATTCGAAAAAACTCCCCGTAGCCATGATTTCGCAATCAGATCCTTTGATTCGAAGAAGGTTTTTTATGGGGATGAGATATTGTTCGCCGATGAGAAAAATTACTTCCAAACGAGCATTGTGCCTAATGGAAAATGGGAGTGGGTTATCAAAAACAACCCTAAAGGGTTTTGGAATCAAATCATTATTTATCAAATGCTAGCATTCTTATTCAGCTTAGTATTTGGAATGGCCGTATACCTCCTAATCAAAGAAAGGCAAAAACTTACTCAAGATGCAATGAGGGATAGCTTGACGCAATTACCAAACAGAAGACTCTTGCAGGAACGTATGGAAGTCGCTGCAAACTCTAGCAACAGACTTCGGAAAATGATGGCAATTTTAGCTATCGACATCGATTATTTCAAAACAATCAATGACACCTACGGCCATGATTTTGGTGATGAGGTTCTCAAAATAGTTGCAGTCGCTATAAGAACTACCTTGAGGGAGACTGATACAGTTAGTCGAATTGGAGGAGATGAGTTTATAGCGGTATTGAATGAAATCAAGAGTATTGAGAGTGTTCATTCGGTAGCAAAAAAACTCCAACTGATGTTCGCTAATCCCTATTTGGTTTTAAACAAAGAAATCACTATTCATCTCAGTATTGGCATATCTATACTCTACCCAGGCGCACCAGTAAGTTTGGCTGAACTCATGAAACAGGCAGATATTGCTTTGTATAATTCCAAAGCTTCAGGTCGAAATAGATACAGTTTTTATCAATAACAACGTGTTTGATTAGTGGGTTTCGTTGGTGATCCATTATGAACCGCTAAATGCTACTTTGAATGAGATACATACGGCCCAAATCAGACGCTTTAATTGGGCCTAATGCCTGCTAATTCCTAATCTATAATTAATTAGTTTATTTAGTCTGATGTAGGAATTTTATATCTGGATAACCAATGGGCATAGGGTGGTGGAAGAATCCAAGCAGGACTATCCTTGCCTAATTCTTTGGCAGCTTGATATGGCCAATTAGGGTTTTCCAAGTGAGCCCGTCCTATCATCACCAAATCCAACTGTTCATTACGTACGGCTTGATCGGCCAGTTTAGGTGTCCCAAATCCCCATGCTGATGAAACTGGTATCTTAGCCTCACTCCTGACACGTTCAGCAATAGGTGCCATGAATGCTGGTCCCCAAGGAATATGAGTTTCTGGAATGGTGAATCCAACACTGACGCTTAACATATCCAAGCCAAGCTCTCGCCAATCATTCACTAACTGAATTGATTCTATTAGTGTTTCTTCATCTTTATCATCAAATTCCAACACGCCAAAGCGGGCAGTCAATGGTAAATTATCTGGCCAAACTTTCCTAACTGCAGCCAGTGTCTCAAGACTAAATCTGGCTCGGTTTTCATAACTGCCACCATACTCATCTGTTCTAAGATTCGAATGCTGCGAGAAAAAACTTTGGCCAAGATATCCGTGTGCCATGTGTAATTCTAGCCACTCAAATCCAGCATCTAACGCCCGTTGCGCAGCCAGAACAAAGTCATTTTGTACGCGTTTGATTTCAGCAATCGTCATCTCAGTTGGCACTCTTGGCAAATCACCGCCGAATGCTATTGCAGAAGGTGCGATAGGTTGCCATGCTCTCACATCTGTTGCGGTTATATGGTCATCGCCTTCCCATGGGATATTCGCACTAGCTTTACGTCCAGCATGAGCTATCTGAATTCCAGGAACAGCACCAGAAGCTTTTATTGCTAATGCAATTTCACGTAGCTGATTTGCTTGATCATCATTCCAAAGACCTAAACAATTAGGCGTGATACGTCCTTCTGGTGAGACTGCTGTAGCCTCAACAATTACCAATCCGCTACCACCTCGCGCTAAGCTCGCATAGTGTACTTTATGCCAGTCATTCACTAATCCATCCTTCGCCATATATTGACACATGGGTGGGATAGCGATTCTATTTTTTAATGTGACATCCTTTAATTTATAGGAGGAAAATAAATCGGTCATGTTTGTCCTTTGTTGATATTTGGAAATGATTAAAAACTTTAAAGGCTATTGTATCATTGTTCGAATATAATAGAACTATAGAATATTATGATGAGTTGTGATAAATTAATCATATGAGGCAAATCAAACATCCCACCATAGACCAAGTCGAATTGACTGACATTATGTATGCACTTGCTGACCCCACCCGTTTAGAGATTGTTGCGCTGCTAGCAAAAGCAGGTAGAAAACTGACCTGCGGGGAAATTGACTTAAATCGTCCGAAATCCAGTATGTCGCATCATTTCAAGATTCTTCGAAGCGCAGGTCTTGTTGAAACGGTGATTGAGGGAACAGAACACATGAATACTTTAAGGCTTGAAGAAATTGAACAGAAATATCCAGGGATTCTTAGCGCTGTCATAAAAGCCACTGCAAACAATTAAATTTTTCGCAAAGAAACCGTAGATATTTTTAATTGACCGTAATCGATTAATCTAATCCCAATTACAAAAGACACTAATCGGCCCATAGCGACCATTAGGCAATTTAAATAGCCGACTAGTTTTTTGGCTAAATATTGCTTCTTGAAATATTCAATAATGAAATCGATAAATATTGTTTCGGCTGACATCAACTTTTTGTGGTGAAGTAGATTGATATCTCACCACCATCGATATAATAATCAAACAGTTTTAGTGATGCAGTTTAACGCAACAATTTATCAAACATTTACTACAAAAAATGGATTACTATTTAATATGACTGATGAATACTTTCTATTCTAGATCATTAACTTTTATCTCTGACTTATCTAAATTCGGCCACCAAAAAACAAGCTTCTTGTGTTGATTAGTAACAATGTTAACTTTTTGTTTTTTAGAAATACCTTTAAATTCTGCATTAACTACATAAGCGCCAGAGGGCAAGTTAACTAAAAGAAACGGCCCGTCGGTCACTACTTCAAGTACGCTATTTTTTTCTGCGTCTAGAATGCTGACTTTAACATCGGATAAATAGGATTCCACTTCTTTTAGTTTTTGAACAAATACAAGTTCTAAAAGATAGTTTTTTGAAGCCTCTTTAATTGCGGATGACTCTTCCTCGCCAATCCCTCCCGTTAAATACGTCACATTGCCAATAGTTAAGGATTTAGGGATTGATGTTTTATCATCTGCAAAAGAGCCTGTAGACAAGCACATACCAATTAAGACTGCTTTGAGAAAATTTGATGTAATCATTTTCAATCCCCGTCTTTTAGCTTGAGCTCAATGGATAAACGTTTATTTAACAGATATATTCCGACGTTTAGACCCATTAATTTTAGGCAATGTAATTTCCAAAACACCGTGTTTCAGACTTGCTTCGGCTTTTGACTCATCAACATCTCCTGATAAAGCTACTGAGCGTGCGAAAGAAGATGCTGATATTTCGTGTTTATAGTATTCGCCTTCTTCTTCTTTTTCTTCTTTGCTGGTTTGCCCTTTAATAGTGAGCATATTTCCATTTAAGGACACATCAATGTCTTTCTTATCCACTCCAGGCATTTCGGCTCGCACAAGCACTTCATGGTCTCTATCCACAACATCTAAGCTGGGCACACGCATACCATAAATTACGTTTTCGCCCTCTGGCGCATCAATCAAATGGCTTATTGTTGGCCAACGTCGACCAAATAACCGGTCAAATGCGCGCTCCATTTCTAAAATCGGATGTTGCAATTCTGGCCATACTTTAGGATTGACTGCCTGTTTTTTACTAACTTTTACAGGTATATTCTCTTTTGCTGATGCCATAATATTCTCCAATCGACATTAAAATATACGCTTAATCACAACGCTTCACCAAGACGACTTTTAAGGCACAATCGATGTAAATAATTTATATTGTTAATCAAGGAAATAATATTCGTGCAAACACGTAAGGGGGAACCCTTATAGTTACAAGTCAAATTAATCTTAAATTGGACTTAATCCGATTTAATAGACTGTTTTCGGCCCAAAGCTGAAATCGATACTAAATTTATTCACAAATCAAGCAGCTGCAGTCTATTAGCTAAATTTAATCAATATAAACCACTATCTTTTAAGCGTTTTATTAAAAAATGCCATTGTGCGTTGCCAGGCCAATTTAGCTGCTGACTCATCAAAGCGCGGTGTTGTGTCGTTATTAAAGCCATGCTGAACACCTGCATAAACATGTGCTTCATATTGGATTTTTGAAGCTTTTAGTGCCTCTTCATAGTTTGGCCAGGCGGCATTCACTCGATCGTCTATGCCAGCAAAATGTAATAACAAAGAAGCCTTAATATTGGGCACGCTTTCTAATATTGGTGCACCTCCATAAAATGGAACGGCGGCATTTAAATCAGCTGCACGCGTAGCTAGCAGATTGGCAATAGCGCCGCCATAGCAAAAACCGACTACACCAGATTTTCCATTATTATTAGGTACGTTTCTAGCAAACGTTAACGCTGCCATAAAATCTTCTTGTGATTTTGACTGGTCTAACTTTGGAAACAACTCACGCGCTTTATCCTCATCACCTGGATAGCCGCCTAATGGAAACAAAGCATCCGGCGCAAAAGCGATAAAGTTATCCAAGGCTATACGCCTAGCGATATCTTCAATATGCGGGTTAAGTCCTCTATTTTCATGCACTATCAGCACAACTGGTAACTTGCATTGGGCTTGCGCTGGCTTAACCAAATAACCACGACCTTTGCCATAGCCTAAAGGTGAATCAAATTCGACGTATTGCGCTTGAATACGCTCATCGTTTTGGGCAACTTGCTGTGCATGAGCAAATTGTGGGCTCAGAGCACTTAGCATCCCTGCTGCCGTCATACCGCCTAGCGTTACAAATTTTGCGGCATTCTTTAAAAATCCACGCCTGTCTAAATCACCATGTACATACTGATCAAACAGTCCAAGTACTTGTGGGTCGAAATCGTTTGCATTGTATTCTGGCTTGCTGGACATAATCAGACCTCTATTTATCAAAGTACGGAATTTTCACCTGCTAATAATTGGATTTGTGGACTTCACTCAGCTAATTAGTCGTTTTCTGACTCCCACTTTGTAACTCTCCAGTTAAGTTAGGACACTATTGAACGGCTACTGAGTTCTGGGAAGTCCAAAAAATTATCAAGATTTAGGCGTAAAGTTAGAAGGATGGGATAACTTTTACAACTTCCATCGCGACTTATAGTGCGCATGCAGAGAAATCTCCTTACGAAATACTTTAAATTAAAATGAGGGCTTGTTAATTAAGTCTCGAGGGGTATGGATTTACACACTTAGATTATTTGGTGTAAGAGTAGTGAAGACTCTAAGAATCCAAGAGTGAATTAAAGATCCACTTTTCTGTTGAAAAAAAGCTGCACTTGGTCTGGTAAAAGTGGCTTACTTATTAAGTAACCTTGTATCTCGTCACAACCAAAAGCTCTTAATAAAGACAGCTGCGCTTTTGTTTCAATACCTTCGCTTACAACGCGAAGTTTTAAGGCGTGCGCCAAATTAATGATAGCCGCTACGATTTCCGCATCATCATCATTAGTTAAAATATCGTTAATAAAGATTTTATCTATCTTAAGAGCATAAATTGGCATGCGTCTTAATTGGCCAAGATTAGAGTACCCAGTTCCAAAATCATCAATATACAAATGCAACTTAAGTTCATGCATTTGTTTAAGTGTTTCCAGAGTCATTTCTGGGTCATCCATTGTGGCGCTTTCTGTAATCTCCACATGCAATTTCGACGCCTCCATACCAGTCGAATCAATCACTTTTCTTATGTTATCAAGGAGAGATGGGTCGTTGAATTGACGTGGCGAAATATTAACTGCAATAGGTGGCGGGTTAAGGCCTTCGTTATTCCACTTTACCCATTGTGCGCATGCTGTTTCAATAACAAATCGTCCGATCGGTATAATCAGCCCTGCATCCTCGGCAATTGGAATAAACTTATCTGGTCCAATCATATTACCGTTTTTGGGTAGCCATCTGACTAGCGCTTCTAATCCAACTACCTCATTTGTGCGTGAGTCAATCTTAGGTTGATACATGAGTAACAGTTCTTTTCTATCCAAGGCTTGCCTTAAGCCGCTTTCAATTTGCAGCTGTTCATGCGCTAAAACATTCATTTCTTCACTGAAATATTCAAAGCCACTTTGCTTGCTTTTTGCTTGATACATGGCTAAATCTGCCTGTCTTAGCAAGGTGTTTGCATCGTTCGTATCTTTAGGGTAAACACTGATGCCTATGCTGGCCCCAACGCTATAGCGCCTTTCGTTGAGATCAAACGGCTCTGAAATAATGTTGATGATTTTTCTTGCTAAATTACTGGCGGCGTTATTTACTGGGGGGTGGGTAAATACTACTGCAAACTCATCCCCACCAAGGCGCGCAACAAAATCATCGCCGCGTAACATATCATTGAGTCTGTTAGCAACAATTTGTAGTACCGCATCGCCCAACTCATGCCCTTGTGAGTCATTGATTTTCTTAAATCGATTCAAGTCGATAAATAATAGATACACCTGGTGCTTTTGCCTTTGCGCATGGGATAAGCTACGGCTTACAAAATCTTGAAAATACATGCGATTAGGTAAACCAGTCAAGGGATCATGGTTTGCCAGCTTACTGAGTTCAGCCTCAACATGATTGCGTTCAGAAAATGCTGCAGCCACAAATAAGCCACCTAAAATCATCACCACAACGCCAATTTTAAGCAATATTAATGCTTGCGAGTGTAGCTCAGCATTAAGCACGTGATCGCCAAAAATAACTACTATAAATGCAAAAATTGCGGCTGTAAAAATTGCTGAATGTGCAATAGTGGAGTTAAACCTTAATGATGCCCACAGCACAAATACCAATAAAACTAGAATTAAAATTTCAGAAGAGCCCAGCAACTGACTGAAATGCATTGCTAGCAATGAGACTGTGGTCATACCAAGAAAAATCGCCGTTAATTCGGTTTTCTTTTTTATAGAAAAATGGTCAGTAAAATTTGCAGAAAAATACAATTTTCGATATGAGGCTAATGAAAGTGCTAAAGGTATCGTTAAATAGGCAACCAACAGCTCATCAAACCACCACATAAACATGCGCAGAGCTAAGCCATTCCAATCCATCAAATTAAAATACTGCAAAATTAAATTAACACTCACAGTATGGACAGCGCACACAATTGGTGTCACAACAAAAGCAAAGGTCGTTACAGTTGATACTTGATTGATAACAACAACTGTCGGATGAAATAACTTAAACAAATAACGGAATAAAAATGACGCAAATCCAGCACTTAAAGCTAGTGCAAGTGCAATCTGCCAAGGCGTGGAGAGAAAGTGATAGAACAAAGAGCCTAAAATTGATCCTAAGACCCCTGCCCACCCATACATGAGGGCAACTACAGCAGCAATCGCGATTGCGGATAGCTCGAAAAATTCAGCCGCATTAATGTAAGGTAAAAAGTAGATGCCAACATAGGCTGTAACAAAATAGCCGAACCCAATGGCAACTGACTTTAACAAAAAAGATTTTGCTTGCTCAAGGGATGGAATATAAGATTTAAAGTTCATACATAGCTGAAATTTAATCAGATCTGATTTATGTAAAAAAATACTAGCACATTACGCGTATATTACAAAAATTTACACTTTGTTGGCCGCGCAACGTGCGCTTGATGCAGAAATTGATTGGCAAGAATTACACGTGGCATAAGGATATCCCGGCCAAAGTTTTTTCT
>JAZKDM010000105.1:0-1736 GCA_040387535.1 Pseudomonadota bacterium
TTGGCGGCTATAAAAAAGATGGTGAAAATGTGACAACATTAGATGGTTTAAAAGAAGTGCTTGGCCAACATTTTAAATTGATGCATACACCCGTTGAGATTCCTTTTGTGATCCGCGAAACACGCCACAAATTTCAGCATACGCTTTCCGAAGTAACACTTTGGGAACGCATGCTTTGAGTAAAAGGTTGACCCACTCATTTGACCAAGTTATTGCACGTGAGGGCACACAATCACTCAAATATGATGGTAGATTAAGCACATTTGGCACCGATGATGTGGTGCCAATGTGGGTGGCCGATATGGATTTTGCGATTCCAGAGGCAATATCTACAGCGTTACAAGCTAGGGCAAAACATCCTGTTTTTGGCTACAGCATCGCGCCAGAAAGTCTTTATGAAGCGCTAATAGATTGGTTACTGGCAAAACATCAATGGCAAGTGAAGCGTGAGTGGATTGTGCTCACACCTGGCGTAGTGCCTTCGTTAAATTTGGTGGTGGCTGCTTTAACGGCAGAAAACGCAGGTGTGATTGTGCAGCCGCCCGTTTATTTTCCATTTTTTTCTGCGGTAACCAATCAAAATCGTCGTTTAATTCAGAACCCGTTAGCGTTACAAGACGATGGCTTAGGCAATTTGCAATACCAAATAGATTTTGAACAGCTAGAGGCCTGCGCCAAAGAGGCCAGCATGTTACTGCTTTGCTCGCCACATAATCCAGTAGGGCGGGTTTGGCAAAAAGAGGAGCTACTAACCTTATTATCTATTGCCAAAAAGCATGATTTGATTATTTTGGCAGATGAAATTCACGCTGATTTGGTTTATGAAAATGCTCAACAGCAATCGCTTAGTCGTTTGGCTTTAGCGCTTGAAGAAACATCATTATCTGAGCAACCAGTAAATCACACGCACCGCATTATCACGGCCGTATCTCCCAGCAAAACCTTTAATATTCCAGGCTTAGGGCTTTCTGCTTTAATCGTTCCTAACGCTGCACACCGTCAGGCGATTGAATCGCATCTGAATAAAATGGGTGTCTCAGTCACTAACCCATTTAATCTTGTTGCTTTTGAAGCGGCCTACCGTGAAGGTGGCGATTGGTTAAATGCGCTAATGCCTTATTTGCAAAATACGGTTGAATCGGCTATAGCATTTATACAGACGCATTTGTCAAAAATAAGTGTGATTCGCCCACAAGGCACTTATTTGCTGTGGCTAGATTGCCGAAAATTAAACCTTGATGACGCAGCGTTAAACCGTTTTTTTATCCAAGAAGCCAAATTAGGCTTATCTCCTGGTGCCATTTTTGGAAGTGGTGGGGAGGGATTTATGCGCATGAATATTGGCACAACTAAAGCTAATGTGATGGCAGCACTAGAGCGTTTAAAATGCGCTTTGGCGTAGCATTTAACTAATACACGCTGTTCAAAAATCTCAAATCTGTAACACCTTAAATAGCAACTCTCAAATATGCAACACTTCAAAACAGAATCCAGCCCAATATCGCACAAGCGCCAACTTAAAGATTGGCAAATTATTAAGAATTTGTTGCCTTATATAACGGCTTATAAGGCACGCATTATTTTCACTTTATTGTGCTTAATAGCCGCTAAAGCAGCCAATTTAAGTGTGCCCATTACGCTTAAAAAAATTGTGGATACAATGAGTATTAACGCCACTGCAGAAGCCTTGCTGGTAGTGCCAATTAGCTTGATTGTGGCCTATGGCTTATTGCGGC
>JAZKDM010000106.1:0-3629 GCA_040387535.1 Pseudomonadota bacterium
GTTGGTTTTGTCTCTGGCGCCTTGGTTGCTACAACGGCAGTTTCTGCGCCAATTGGTGTTAATACCACGCCATCTTCTGTTTGATTTTGCGCAGTCTGACCATTTTCAGCAGTTTCAGATTTTGCTTTCAAACTAGCCAGATTTAATTTTTGGCCAATCTGAATCGTGTAAGGCTCATTAATATTATTAGCGGCGGCAATATCTTTATATTCAAAACCGTATTCCAAACCAATACTAAATAAAGTGTCGCCTTTTTTAACGACATAAGTATCTGGGCGCCAATCTTTACCATCGATAGTTTTAATGGCTGTACTACTTTTGGCGCTGCTTGTGGCTGGTTTTGGTTTGGAGGTTTGTGGCTTGCGATCAACTACCGGGGCTGGTGGGTTGCTTTCACATGCACTTAAAAATAAAGCAATAACGCCCATTAAAACCAAACGTAACATTAGCTAACACCGCCTAATAAAGGAACAAATTTAACTGCTTCTAGCTTGGTTTGCACGTATTCTTTAGCTTTGCGCTCAATCAGTATTAAGGTTTGCGTAGCGGTGCCAATAGGAATAATCATGCGGCCGCCCACAGCTAATTGCTCTAACAGTTCTTGCGGCACATGGCTGGCAGCGGCAGTCACAATAATGCCATCAAACGGCGCAAATGCACTTAAGCCAATGCTGCCATCGGCATGATCGAGCTTTACATTGTTGCATTTGAGTGTGCGCAAGTGGCTTCTGGCTTTCATAACCAAGGGGCGAATGCGCTCTAGCGATAGCACTTCTTTTGCTACTCTGGATAACACCGCTGTTTGATAGCCGCAGCCTGTGCCAATTTCTAATACTTTATTTAATTGCGCACCGTTGCGTAAAATTTCGGTCATGCGCGCCACAATATAAGGTTGCGAAATAGTTTGCCCAAAGCCAATCGGCAACGAAACATCTTCATATGCGCGAATACTTAAGGCTTCATCCACAAAAATATGGCGCGGAATTTCACCTATAGCCGATAGCACCACTTCATCTTTAATGCCTTGCTCACGCAGGCGCACCAGCATGCGGTCGCGTGTGCGCAGGGATGTCATGCCAATGCCAGTTTTGGCGCTAGGTTTTAACAATGTCGGTTTAATTAATGCCATACGAATTATTTACTTAACATTATTTGGTCAACCATGTTTGAATTTCGGCCAATTGCGAATGTTTAGTTAAATCCACTTGAATAGGCGAAATAGACACTTGGTTATTTGCTACGGCATAAAAATCGGTACCCTCACCACCATCATTGGGCGCACCAGCAGCGCCTATCCAGTACACCGTTTCATTGCGCGGCGTTTTAAGTTGAATCACTGGCTCCGCTTTATGGCGTTTGCCCAAGCGCGTTACCGTTTTGCCTGTTAATGCTTCATAAGGTACGTCGGGCACATTCACATTAAGCAAAGTGGGCGATGCAAAACCATGCTCGATATAATGTTGCACTAGCTCAACTGCTACGCGCGCGGCGGTTTCAAAGTGGCTAGAGTTGTGTTGCGACATGGAAATGGCAATAGATGGAATGCCCAACAAATAACCCTCAGTCGCGGCGGCTACGGTGCCAGAGTAAATCGTATCATCACCCATATTAGCGCCATCATTAATGCCCGAAATCACCATGTCTGGCATGCTATCCATTAAGCCAGTCAATGCAATATGTACGCAATCAGTTGGCGTGCCGTTTACGTAAAAGAAACCGTTGCTGGCTTTTTTAACGCTTAAAGGCCTATCTAAAGTAAGTGAATTACTGGCGCCGCTGCGGTTACGTTCAGGCGCAACAACGGTAATATCGGCCAGCTTAGCAATATGGCTGGCTAGAATATTCAGGCCGGGTGCAAAATAGCCGTCATCGTTTGATATGAGTATTTTCATTCTTGTTGTGTAAAGCGCTGTGCCTATACTTAAATGTTATAAACCGACTAATAATTCTATACCGCTAGGCAATTATAAATTAAGCCGCGCCTTTTAAAGCATTGTTTCGTGTGAGTTTTGCATAAAATATGGCGCACAGAAAAAATATCAGCGATAAAACCACCTCAGTAAGTGCTAATTGGCTAGATAAGCCAGTATCTGACCACGCACGCACCACGCCTTCGGTAAAGTAAAACAAAATGAGCATGCCTGCCCATTGGTAGGTATAACGGCGGCCCTTTAAAATGCCAAATAAGGGGATTAGTAGCGGCAAAGCCTTTAAAATCAGCAATGAGCCGTTAGGTTTTAGCGGTGCCAACACGCTTTCCCAAGCGATGCACAGCAAAATAAGCGCGATTAAGCAAATGCTTGCGCCCAATTGAAGGTGTTTGGCTTGGTAATTATTGAGTGAAAATGGGTTCATGTGTGTGGGTTTTGCCAGAAATTTTACTTAGCGAGATTATTTATATAGTTTTCTTAGATTGCTTACTAAGCGCTACAAAAGCGGCGCGTGCCGATTGCGCGTCAAAAATGGGTGCTTCAAAATTAAAGCGCAAGATTTTGACAGTGTCTTTGTCAATTGTGGTGCGAATATCAAAGCCATCGCTATCAATACCAATTAATTCAAGCTGCTGAGGCGTAATGTTATAAAAGTGTTGGCAATACGCCATCATGCTATCGACATGGTCTGCATTCATGTGTTGCAATATGCCGTTTTCAAGGGCGGCAATCGTATTATTAGCTGCGGAAAATTCACTACCGTTGGCCCAACCCATTTTTCCAAAGCCAGCAATATAGCGCGCTTGATGAATGGTAATGCGAAAAAACGCAAAATCGTGCATGTCAAAATAGCTGGCGGTTTGCGGTAAATAGCGCAAATATCGCGCGCGCAAATTGGCATCATTTTTATCGATTTGTGCGGCTTCACCAATCAGCGTTAAACGCGCGTTGGCTTGCAAATCAGCGCCTTCGGCAAATACCAGTAAAGAAACTTTTGCATTAATGCTGATGTTTTTGGTGTGCTCTGCAATGCTACTGATTAAAATAATTGGCTGGCAATCACTATCCAGCACAAACGGCGTAACAGAGCCAAAAGGGTAGCCCGCAAACTTGGCAGAGTGAGTCGATAGAACGCCGTGGCGTGTGCTACGTAAAAACTGCCTTGCCTCAGTTGCCAGCGCCATTTAATCGACTATTGTTTCAATTTTAAGGCGGTTTCGGCTAAGCGTTTACCTAGGGCCATGCACAATTTTTTCTCATCCGCCGTAATCGGCTTATCATCCATGGCGCCACCAATATGGCTTGCGCCATAAGGCGTGCCGCCAGATTGCGTGCTGGATAACTCAGGTTCGGAGTAAGGCAAGCCAACGATCAACATGCCGTGATGAATCAGTGGCAACATCATCGTGATTAAGGTGGTTTCATTACCGCCGTGCATAGAACCTGTTGAAGTAAAAACCGCAGCAGGCTTGCCAATCAAGGCGCCTTTTAGCCATAAACCAGCTGTACCATCTAAAAAATATTTCATGGGTGCCGCCATATTGCCAAAGCGGGTAGGGCTACCCAGCGCCAAGCCAATACATTCCTGCAAATCATTCAATTCCACATATGGGTCGCCACTGGCAGGTATGTCCGATTCAGTCACTTCGCAATTGGCTGATACTTTTGGCACCGTGCGAATACGCGCCTTTGCCCCGC
>JAZKDM010000107.1:0-3173 GCA_040387535.1 Pseudomonadota bacterium
TTCTGTGATGCTTTTGGCTAAACTGGCTGGCACCATTTCTAGCAAGATAAAACTAGCGCCTGCATTGGCCATGGCAATAGCATCTTGCATAATTTTTGCGGCACCTTCAACCGTTTTGCCTTGAATTTTATATCCGCCAAGTTGGTTAACCGATTGCGGCGTAAAGCCCAAATGCGCACAAACAGGAATGCCACGCTCTACCAAATATTGCGCTGTTTTAGCTTTATCGCCACCACCTTCAAATTTCACCATATGCGCGCCAGATTTAATCAGCCACTCTGCATTTTTGTAAGCGGCTTCTGCATCATGTTCATAACTACCTAGCGGCATATCAGCAATAATAAAGGTGTTTGGCGCACCTGCGGCCACGCTTTTAGTGTGATAAGTCATGTGGTGCATGCTGACATTGAGCGTATTTTCGGCACCATGTAACACCATGCCTAAAGAATCACCCACTAATAAAATATCCACTTGCGCTTCTTCCATCAGTTTGGCAAAGGTGGCGTCATAGCAGGTGAGCATGGCAATTTTTTCGCCTGCTTTTACTTTTTGATTTAATTGAGATAGCAACATAACAATATTTTACATCGAAATGGTTTTGATATTGTTATCAAACCTAAAAACGCTGACGCACAAGCATATTAAGTGCAAGTGCATCTTTTAGTGTATTTAGAGATTTATTGGGGAGTTTAAACAGTGCCGCGGCGTGCAAAGCCAAACAACATAATGGCCGATGAGAACAACCATATGGCGGCGGGTAAAGGCACTTCATTAATGCGTGTGTCTGGATTATTGGCAGCCACATAATCGTCATTTAAACTATTGGCCACAAAGCCTAATAGCTCACTATCCTCTGCAACATGCGCGCTAGCCGATTGTTGCTGCGATTGGGCGGCAGTAATGGCCGTGCTAATCAGCGCGTGATTCCAAAATACACTTAAGCCGCTGTGATCAATTGTTTGATTAATATGCGACGAGTATTCGAATAAGGTCGAGTAAGTCGCTTCTGTTTTTGACGGTTTATCGCTTAATAAATGTGTGTGGGCTAGTGGGCTTAAAGCATGGCCCATTACAGCATTTACGGCGCTGTTTGCGTGGGGTGTTGTCTGCGTAATAGTGTGCTGCACAAGGTTGGCGTTAGCCAAACTTGACACTAAAAATAAACCCACAGAAATGACGAATTGTTTCAACTTGCTAACCCATTATTGATTATAAAAAAGCAGATAAGCAATAATGTACTGATGTCCAACTTGAAACAATAGCCCATATGGGCCCTTGTTTTAGGTAGGTGTGTTATTCGAAATTTGGGTTGAAATATTCGCGGCTACTTTTAATTTGCATAATTCTATCTACCAGCAAATTAAGTGCGCTTTCGTCTTTGATGATATTGAGTTTCTCGTTATTTACAATCAACACTGGCGATGTATCGTAGGTGTGAAAAAACTCGCTATAAGCATCCGCTAAGCGCTCAATATACTCACGCGGAATTTCTTGTTCGTAGCTAATATTGCGTTCTTCAATACGCTCTGCCAGCTCATCAATCGGCGTTTGCAGGTAAATCACCAAATCGGGTTTAGGCGATTTTAGTTGCAAGTGGGTGTAAATTTGGTGATACAGCGCGTACTCTTCGTCATCCAAATTAAGTCGTGCAAATAGTGGATCTTTTTCTAAGAAAAAATCGGCTATGGTCGGCGCTGAAAACATATCGCGTTGCGTCATATCGGCAATTTGGCGTGAGCGCTGAAACAAAAAAAACAGCTGCGTGGGCAGCGCATAACGTTGCGCATCTTGATAAAAACGCGACAAAAAAGGATTGTCTTCGGCTTTTTCGCTGAGTAATTGCACCGAAAATTTGTCTGCTAATAATCGCGCTAATGTGGTCTTGCCGCTGCCTATTGGACCTTCAACGACTATGTAGGGGAATTTGTTAAAAATACTCATTTATGTGTCTAATTTCTTAATGCCTTGATTTAAGTAACTTTGAACGAATTCTACAACATTGCCACCATCGGGCAATGTTAAATTTGGTAAGCTTAACGTTGGTGCAATTTCAGCCAGAGGCAAGAGCACAAAGCTGCGTAAATGCATGCGCGGGTGTGGCAGAGTTAGTTTTTCGGAACGCATCATCACATTGTCGTATAGCAATAAATCGCAATCTAAGACGCGCGGCGCATTGGCGTAGGGACGTTCGCGCCCAGCTTCATTTTCAATGCCCAATATGGCATCTAACAATTCAAGTGGGCTTAAATCGGTGCTCACTTCGGCCACGGCATTAATAAAATCGGGTATGGTTTTTAGTTGTTCAGGGTCATAACCTAAAGGCTCGGTGACGTATAAACTAGAAGTTTTTACTACGTTGGTTTTAGGTAGCTCATCTAAGCGCGCAAATGCATTATTCACTTGTGTGATCGGGTCTTGCAGATTACTGCCCAATGCAATGTACGCAATGTGGCTGTACATGGCAGGCATTAATCGATGGACCCCAAAATCGCTTTATCACCAGTTGCCGTTTTTTTACGGCTACGTTTGCGGCGTTTTTTTGGCGCGGTATCTGGCAGTAGCATGTTAGTGCGTTCATCGGGTTTGGCTTCTGCAAACGCGGTCCACCAAGTACCCAATTCAGCATCCATTTCGCCAGAATCACAACGCAAGAGTAAAAAGTCATAACCAGCGCGGTAGCGTGGATGCTCTAAAATGCCAAAAGGGCGCTTGCCAGCGCGTTGCTCAAAACGGGGTTGCAAGCCCCAAATTTCTTTCATAGTCGCCGTATGCCGATTATGAATCGCCAGTTTTTCCGCTTGCGTGGCAATCACTTCATTCATCGCCATATGCAGCGCTGGGATAAAGCTTTCGCCTTTATCTTGATAGCTTTGCCAAGCGGCTAATACCTCATGCCACAGCAAACAGGCGAATAAAAAGCTGGGGTTGGCCGATTTGCCTGCCAGAATACGGTCATCGGTATTTTTAAGGGCAAGCATGACGAATTTTTCGCCCATTGGCTGCTCTAGCACCACATCTAACATGGGCAACAAGCCATGATGCAAATGTTGCGCGCGTAAAACATTAATACTTTCAATAGCGTGACCTGACAAAAATAGCTTTAGCATTTCGTCAAACAAACGGCTAGGTGGCACGTCCTGCAATAAATCCGCATTTTTAGCGATAGGCGCTTG
>JAZKDM010000107.1:3273-4672 GCA_040387535.1 Pseudomonadota bacterium
GCCAGCTTCCACATTTAAAACGCGGCACAACACAAATAATAAATCGGATAGTCGATTGATATATTGTAAGGATATTTCAGTGATTTTTTCTTGTGCGTTCAAGGTATGCATTTGCCGCTCGGCACGCCTGCAAACGGTTCTAGCCAAATGGCAATAAGCCGCTGCGCGACTACCACCGGGCAAAATAAACTCTTTTAACGGTGGTAGATTATCATTCCACTCATCCAAAATGGTTTCTAAAGCAGTCACACGTTCAGGCTTAATTAAGTCATAGCCCGGCATGCAAATTTCGCCGCCCATATCAAACAAATCATGCTGCACGCGCGTTAAGCAATCGCGAATTTTGGCAGACACTGGCTCAGTTAATAATAAACCAAGCACAGAATTTAGCTCATCCACATCACCCATAGCCACTACACGCAAACTGTCTTTTGCCACCCGTGTACCATCGCCCAAGCCTGTAGTGCCCATGTCACCTGTGCGCGTGTAAATTTTGCTAAGCCTATTTGCCATTTAATATCCTATATAATCCAAACATTATAAATCATCCAATCGTATTTCGATGACTTCACTTTCATTGAATAAGCCGTCAATTTTGCCTTATAACCGCCCAATTGGCGTGTTTGATTCTGGCGTAGGCGGCATTAGCGTGCTAAAACACATTCACGCCTTGTTGCCGCATGAAGATTTGTTGTATGTTGCCGATAGTAAATACGCGCCATATGGCAGTAGAACGCCAGCCGAAATTACCGCACGCTGCTTTGAAATTGCCGATTTTTTAATCACCCAAAACGCCAAGGCCTTAGTAGTGGCTTGCAATACAGCCACCGCAGCGGCGATTGATGCGCTACGTCTAGCATACGATTTGCCGATTATAGGCATGGAGCCAGCTGTAAAACCCGCGGCTGAAGCCAGCAAGAACGGCATTATCGGCGTGCTTGCCACTGTTGGAACGCTTAAAAGCGCGCAATTTGCTGCCTTGCTGGAAACTTATGGTCGCAATGTAGAAGTGGTGACGCAAGCCTGCGTAGGCCTAGTAGAGTGCGTTGAGCGCGGCGAATTAAGTAACCAAAGTACGCTGCAATTGATTCAACAATATTGCAAGCCATTGATTGATGAGGGCGCTGATACCATTGTTTTAGGCTGTACGCATTATCCGTTTGTGCGGCCATTAATTGAGCAGGCAGTGGGCACTAAAGTGGCGCTGATTGATACGGGTGCGGCGGTGGCCAAGTATTTGCAAAAACGATTGGCTGAGTTGAATCTATTAACTGAATCCAAAGAGATAGCCAACGTGACTTTTTACACCAATAGCGAAGCCGAAAATGCCATGCTGGTGATTAGTCAATTGTGGGGTCAATCTGCTGAAGTTAAACGTTTGTAGTACTTTGTGTTAAAT
>JAZKDM010000107.1:4772-6852 GCA_040387535.1 Pseudomonadota bacterium
GCACCTTCTGGATGCTGGCTAATAATGCCTTCTAAGCCCAATAAGTTTGGGTGCTGCCCAGCAAGAGCAGTAGCATGCACTTCGCAGCGCGGCAGGCCATCGCTGGTTAAATCGGCTTTAAACATTTTGACTGCAACCGCTTTGTTTGTAAAAGCGTCAACCTGCCATTGCGCTTGATAAATCAAGCCAGAAGCGCCTTCGCCTAGTTGTTGCTGTAGTTGTAAGTTAGCCCAATTAATGTTGGCAATAGGCTGTTGCGCGATTAATTTCGTTTCAATTTCATCACTGAATGGGTTGCCCGCATAAGCCAACCAGCTTAATTTTGGCAAGCTAAATAGCCATTCAGGCAATGACTCCAGCTGGTTCGCTGAAATTCTTAGTAACTCTATTTTTTTGCAGTTTCTTAGATTTTCTGGCAACTCTTTTAATTGGTTGCCAGCCAGCATCAGTTTTTGCATATGCTGGCAATCGCCAATGCTATTGGGCAATATGCTAAGCGCGTTATCCGTTAAGATTAACCAGCGCAAGGCTTGTGTAGGGATTGCGGATTCAGAGATGTGGCTGATTCTATTGGCTTTAAAGCCAATCATGCTCAAGTTTTGGCATTTGCCTAGCACTTCGGGTAAATGCGTAAATTGATTGGATGAGCAAAATAAAATCCGTAGTTTATGCAGTTTATCTAAATCATCTGGCAACGAACTCAGCGCATTACCAGATAAATCCAGAATCTCTAAGGTATCGGCCAGCGAAAAAATTTCTGCTGGGAATTCGGTCAAACCACACTGCAGTTTAAGGCGGGTGCTGCCTTGTAACTTTCCTGCTTTAAGCAGGCTTAAGGTATCGTCTTGCGGATGATTGGGATTCACAAAAGAATGGCGTGATTGCTAGTATTTGCTAAAAAGCGAATGATTACTAAAAATCAGTGATGCGAAATCACTTCGCCTGCTTTTAATTTGTATTGAGTACCGCAGTAAGGGCAAGCAACATGCCCTGTTGCGGCAACATCTAAAAATACCCGTGGGTGACTAGCCCAAAGCGCCACCTCTTTGGTGGGGCAGTGCAAGGGCAGGTCTTTTGCGGTGACTTCTATTTCTTTAACATCTGACATGTTAATTCCTATTAACGAATCATTAAACTAGCGTTAACCAATCGGCATGCTTGGCAGATTTGCCAGTAACCACATCAAAGAATAGTTTTTGCAATTGTTTGGTCACAGGGCCAGCAGTGCCAGTACCGATATTGCGGCGGTCTAGCTCACGGATTGGCGTTACTTCTGCGGCAGTCCCTGTAAAGAAGGCTTCGTCTGCAGAGTACACTTCATCGCGCGTGATGCGTTTTTCAATCACTTGCAGGCCAATCTCACCCGCCAGTTGCACGATAGTGTCGCGCGTAATGCCTTCTAAAGCACTGGTTAAATCTGGCGTATAAAGTTTGCCATTGCGTACAATAAAAATATTTTCGCCAGAACCTTCAGCAACAAAGCCGTCAACGTCTAATAATAGTGCTTCATCGTATCCGTCTTGTGCCGCTTCTTGATGCGCCAGAATAGAGTTCATGTAGTTGCCGTTGGCTTTGGCTTTACACATGGTGATATTTACATGGTGACGTGAGAATGAACTAGTTTTAACGCGAATGCCGTTATCCAGAGCCTCTTGACCCATATAAGCGCCCCATTTCCAAGCGGCAACAATCACATGCGTAGAAAGTGTTTTAGCCGAAATGCCCATCGCTTCAGCGCCATAAAACGCCATTGGGCGCATGTAAGCTGATTCCAGATTATTTTCGCGCACAGCAGCTTTTTGCGCTTCCATCATTTCTTCTTTAGTAAATGGCATTTTCATTTGTAAAATATGCGCACTTCTAAATAAGCGGTCGGTATGCTCTTTTAAGCGAAAAATGGCTGTACCTTTATCGGTTTTGTATGCGCGCACGCCTTCAAATACGCCCATGCCATAATGCAAAGTGTGTGTTAAAACGTGAGTAGTGGCATCGCGCCAATTAACCATTTTGCCGTCATACCAAATAACGCCGTCGCGGTCTGCCATTCCGCCAGAAGTTGCTGCTGGGTTTGCCATACTTT
>JAZKDM010000108.1:0-1623 GCA_040387535.1 Pseudomonadota bacterium
AATGTTTCAAGCAGAAGGGAAACGCCATGAAGCAAGTTGCTTCTAAACACAGCCAACGTGGCATTACTTTGTTTGTTGGCCTAATTATGTTGGTGTTGATTACATTGATGGTCACCAGCGCATTTACTTTGAGTACCACCAACCTAAAATCAGTAGGCAATATGCAGGCCAAAGATGAGGCGACAGCCGCTGCGAATCAAGCGATTGAACAAGTATTAAGCTCACCTTTTACTACCGCACCTACGGCTGAGGAAATTAATGTGGATATTAATAATGATGGCGCTGTTGATTATGTGGCATCAATTGCTATCCCAACATGCGTTCGCGCATCACCAGAAGCTGTCATCGCTAGGAGTAGTGGCTCCCTTCCTGCCATGCAATCTGTTACTACCTACAACACAATATGGGATATTGAGGCGACTGTAGAAAATGCGAAAACTGGAGCAAAAACAATTGTACAAGCTGGTACTAGAGTCTTGCTGACACAGGCACAAAAAGACGCTGTATGCCTTTAAAAAAGAATGAATTGGAAAATGTCATGAAAAATTCAATATTAAAAAAATTACTAATTGTTACGCTACTCACGCTTAATTTTTCTGCAGTAGCGGAAGATATTGATTTATTTGTGGGCGCTTCACCTAGTACAACGGATGTGCCCAATGTGCTGATTATCTTAGATAACACCGCTAACTGGAATGGTGCGTTTACCAATGAAATGGCAGCACTTTCTTCAGTTGTGAGTGGTTTGCCAGCCGATAAATTTCGTGTTGGTTTAATGGCGTTTACCGAAACCGGTTCTGGCAACTCTGGCAACGATGGTGCTTATGTGCGTGCGGCAATACGACTAATGAATAGCACCAATAAGGCTAAGTATCAAAGTTTGGTATTGGGGCTAGATAAGCTTGATGATAAATCTAATGGTGGCAAAATTGGTAAATCAATGGAAGAGGCTTACCTTTATTTTTCTGGTGGAGTACCGCATGCAGGTAACAATAAAAACAAAACTGATTACACTGGTAACGCCTCAGGTACAGCAACTTCAAACGCTGTATATGCTTTGGCAGGCAATGCTTTGTCCTCAAAAGCGGGCTCGCCTTATGTAAATCCAGTTGTTGCTAGCTGTGTTAAAAATTACATCATCTATATCAGTAATGGCGCAGCACAAGATAATAACTCTGACACAACTCAAGCAACAGCAGCATTGACTGCGGCTGGCGGAAGTACAACAACCATTCCAATTTCACCAAGTGGCTCGCAAAGCAATGTAGCAGATGAATGGTCACGCTTTATGAAGAAAAGTGATCTTGCTATTACAACTTACACGGTTGATATCAACAAAGTCACTACTGGCCAAGGGCCTGGTTGGACAGCGCTATTAAAAAGTGTGGCAGGCGTAAGCGACGGCAAATATTTTGATGTGACTAGCAGTGGTTCACAAATTGCTGATGCATTGAATGGCATTTTCTCTGAAATTCAATCTGTTAACAGCGTGTTTGCATCCGTTAGTTTGCCTGTCAGCGTTAACACACAAGGCACATTTTTAAACCAAGTGTATATTGGTATGTTTAGGCCTGATGGAGATTCTTTTCCAAGATGGAACGGTAATTTAAAGCAGTATAAATT
>JAZKDM010000109.1:0-9652 GCA_040387535.1 Pseudomonadota bacterium
ATTGGCACCGTTTTAAGTGATAACCCCAGCATGACTGTGCGTAGTTTAGAAAATAATATTCAAACCATTGGTCGACAGCCCTTACGCGTAATTGTAGATAGCCATTTGCGTATTTCGCCGCAAGCCAACATTTTGCAAGGCGGCAATACCTTAATTGCTTTTGCGCAGGATTCTGAAAATAAATCGGACGTACTACTTGCAGCTGGCGCTGAGCTTATTTGCATTCCCAATGCCGATAATAAGGTGTGCCTAAAAACGCTATTAAGCCACCTTGCGCACATGCAAATCAATGAAGTGTTAGCGGAGGGCGGTGAAGGTTTGAATGGTGCCTTGCTTGCTCAAAACCTGATTGATGAGCTGCTGCTGTATTACGCGCCAAAATTGATGGGTAGCAAAGCCAAAGGCTTGTTTGATATGCCAGCGTTTACTCAAATGCACCAAGCTATTGGCTTAGATATAATTGACTTGCGGCAAATCGGCAGTGATATTCGCCTGCGCGCCAAACCCCATTATGTGTAACTAAATTTCATACAGTGTGTAAATTTAGACTATATACTTTCAACCATGTTAATTGATACACACTGCCACCTAGATGCGGCTGAGTTTAATGCAGACCGCGATACCGTTGCGCTAGAGGCTAAGAGAGCAGGCGTTTGCAAAATTGTCGTGCCAGCGGTCGCACGCGAAAATTTTCAAACGGTGATTAATTTAGCACACCAATATTCGCATTGCTTTATGGCACTTGGCCTTCACCCCATGTATGTGGACAAAGCGCATCCTAGCGATCTAGCACTATTAAAACAGCTAGTTGCAGAGCAGTTAGCGCATAACAATCCCAAAATAGTAGCGATTGGCGAAATTGGGCTGGATTTCTTTGTGACGCAGCAAAATCGTGAAACCCAAGAATACTTTTTTATTGAGCAACTTAAAATTGCGCAAACATTTCAGTTACCAGTGGTTTTGCATGTGCGTCGCGCCATTGACGACGTTTTAAAACAGTTGCGAAGGCATCCTGTTGTAGGTGGAATTGCGCACGCTTTTAACGGCAGCCCACAACAAGCCGAAAAATTGATTGAGCTGAATTTTAAATTAGGCTTTGGCGGCGCTATGACCTACTCGCGCGCTTTAAAAATTCGCGAATTAGCCAAAAACTTACCCTTAGAAGCGATTGTATTAGAAACCGATGCGCCTGATATCGCGCCAGAATGGATTGGCACAAAAGGTAGGAATGCTCCTACAGAGCTAGTAAAGATAGCACAAATATTTGCCGATTTAAGAGGCATTGAAGTGTCGCAAATCATTGAAATTACAGGTAAAAATTCTGTAGAAATTTTACCAAAATTAGCCAGCTTATGCACACCACTTAAAGTGCTACATTAACAAATGTAAAAAAACTGTATCAAACCAATGGCATAACGTAAGTCATTGTTTTTATTGGGTATTAAAATAGATTAAAAAATGAACTTTTAAAAAAAAGCCTTATAAATTGGTAGGTTACGGATTTAAGACACAGCAATCCACAAAGTTATCCACAGATTTTGTGGATGGAAAAACGTAAAAAACAAAACAAATAAAATTGCAAGAAAATTATTCATAATTATTTATACTATTTAACGCTTTTTGTAGGCGTAAAAACGGATAAAGCCTTGCAATTTAATCATAAGCCATATTTTTAGTAGGGTAAGTTGAATGAAAGTTGCTAATCAATCGTTTCGAACTATCTGGCCAGACCCGCGCTGTAAGTTTGTGCATATTATTGATCAAACGCGGTTGCCATTTGCATTTGATATCGTGCAAATTCACTCACTAGAGCAAATGGCGCATGCGATTAAAGCCATGCAAGTGCGCGGTGCGCCATTAATTGGCGCTGCAGCGGCCTACGGCATGGCATTGGCCATGTTAGAAAATGAAGCCGATGAGTATTTGTTGTTTGCAGCAGATATGCTAAAAAATAGTCGCCCAACGGCGGTTAATTTGGCTTGGGCGGTAAATCGCATGCTGGCGGTTGTGCAAGATGCCCCATTAAACCGCCGCAACTTTACCGCTTGGCGCGAGGCCGCGAAAATTGCCCAAGAAGATGTGGTGCAAAATCAGCGCATTGGTCAGCATGGGCTAGCGTTAATCAAAAATCAATATCAAGACAAAACCTTTAATATTTTGACGCACTGCAATGCGGGCTGGCTGGCTACGGTAGATTACGGCACAGCATTGGCCCCCATTTATGCCGCGCACGATGCTGGGCTTGATATACATGTGTGGGTAGATGAAACGCGTCCGCGCAACCAAGGCGCTGCACTTACGGCGTGGGAGCTAGGGCAGCATGGCGTGCCGCATACGGTGATTACCGACAACGCGGGTGGGCATTTAATGCAGCAGGGCATGGTGGATATGCTAATTGTGGGCGCTGACCGTGTGACTAGCGCAGGCGATGTATGCAACAAAATCGGCACTTATTTAAAGGCATTAGCGGCGTTTGATAACAATATCCCATTTTACGCGGCAGTGCCCAGCCCAACTATCGACTGGGAAATAGTGGATTATAAGCAAATTGACATTGAAGAGCGCCATAGTGATGAAGTGACTGCTATTCAAGGCTTGGCAGCCGATGGCAGCATACAAACCGTCCGGTTAATGCCATTTGAATCTAGCGCGGCTAATCATGCCTTTGACGTTACGCCTGCAAGATTGGTAACAGGAATTATTACTGAGCAAGCGGTGTTTGCACCAAGCGAATTGCATCAGTCTAACCGTTAAGGATACTAATGTGATTATGGATAAAATGCGCAGAAATTTGATGATTGCAACTTTAGCCACAGCTGCAGCAGGCGTGTTTGGTATTGGTGTTGCGCGTCAAAAAGTTGCTAGAAAATTGATACCCGCTGCAAACGCAAGGCTTGGCATCAATTTAACGGGCGTGCCGTATTGGACCAGTGAGTTTCCTTTTGTCGATTTGTTTAAGCAATCTAGCGACTGGTTTGTTGAGGGCAAAGAACATACTTTGGCGCTGGATGCCGATGGCTGGATAACGCAGTTACCGTTTGGCGTAGTTGCTACGACTATTGTCAGCGCGTTTGATGGCAACCATTTTCCCAGTGGCGATTATGTGATTTTGTACGATGGTGAGGGCGTGATTAAAGTGCCTAACCATTTGCATAAAACCGCACAAGCAGGGCGCATGGTGGTGAACGTTAACGCAAAAAAAGGTCACTTTACGCTGGAAATTAGCAAGGTTAACCCGCAAAACTATATTAAAAATATACGTATTGTGCCTTTAAGCCAAGAGCAATCTTATGAAAAAATGCGCTGGAATCCTGCATTTTTAGCGCGTTGGCAAGGTGTTGCTTGCTTAAGGTTTATGGATTTTATGCAAACCAATGGTTCATCAAAAACCAGTTGGTCAGATCGCGCCAAGCCAACAGACGCAAGGTTTGGAAAAGGTGTGCCTTTAGAGTGGATGGTTGATTTAGCCAATCAGCTCAATTGCGATGCTTGGTTTTGCATGCCACATAAAGCAGATGACGACTATATAAAACAATCGGCGATATATGTAAAAGAGCATTTAAAGCCAGAGTTGCGTGCTTGGGTAGAGTATTCAAATGAGGTATGGAATGGCGGATTTCAACAGCATCATGATGCCGCGACAGCTGGCCTGCAGTTAAAATTAGCCGATGATGCTGGGCAAGCTGCGCTACGCTATTACGCTTATCGCTCTGTTCAGATTTTTAAAATTTGGACAGATGTTTTTCAAGGCAATCAGCGCTTAGTGAGAGTGCTGGCTTCGCAAGCGGCTTATGCGCCTTCATCTGAAGTGATACTTAGCTTTCAAAATGCTGCTGAGCATGCAGACGTTTTGGCAATCGCCCCTTATGTTTCATTTAATGTGCCAGCTAACGCTGAAAATGGCATAAATGATAAAGTTGTTAGCCAATGGAGTCTTAATCAGCTGTTTGAACATATCAACAAAATTTCACTGCCTGAATCGACTCAATGGATGAAAAATAATAAAAAAGTAGCCGATGCCTATGGGCTTAAATTAGTAGCTTATGAGGCAGGTCAGCATTTGGTTGGGTTTGGCGGCAGTGAGAATAATGAAAAGCTGAATGATTTATTCTACAAAGCCAATGCCGATGCGCGCATGGGCGAAATTTACAGCCAAAGTTTGGTGGCTTGGGAGCAAGTAGGTGGCGATTTAACTTGCAGCTATTACAGCGTGGGTGGGTGGTCTAAATGGGGCAGTTGGGGCTTGCTGCAGCGTTATGATGATGTCCCAGCAAATTCGCCTAAATTAACAGCCAATATTAAATGGGCGATATCACGCGGACAAAAAATGGGTATTTAGTGGATATTAATATGCAAAACGCACAACAACAATTACTCAGCATTAGCCAAAAACTAGCTCAGCTTGGTTTAAATAAAGGTACTTCGGGTAATGCTAGTGTGAGAATTGAGGGTGGTTTTTTAGTGACGCCAAGCGGCATGGCGGTAGAGGATATGACGCCAACTAGCATGGTGAAAATGCGCTTTGATGGTAGTTTTGAGTTACAGAGTGAATCAAATGCCTTAAAGCCCTCATCCGAATGGCGTTTTCATCGCGATATTTTAGCCAGCCGCCCAGAAATCAATGCGGTGATTCATACGCACAGTATGTTTGCCACCACAGTCGCCTGCCTACACAAAGAAATTCCACCATTTCACTACATGATTGCCGTTGCGGGTGGCGACACCATTCGCTGTGCGCCCTATGCTTTGTTTGGCTCTCAAGCCTTATCCGATAACGCTTTGCTTGCTTTAGTAGATCGCAAAGCCTGCTTGCTGGCTAATCACGGCATGATTGTACTGGGTGCGGATTTAGATGATGCATTGGCGGTGACGATAGAGGTGGAAAATTTGTGTGAGCAGTATTGGCGGATTTTGCAGGTTGATACTAATCCGCCATTGCTCAGTGAGGCAGAAATGCGTGAAGTGTTTCTGCAGTTTAAGGGGTATGGCAAGTGGGCAAGCCATAAAGCATAAGGCTTAATGCAGCTTTATTTGAATGCGCTATTTACCCAATTCTGCCATAGTAATTACTATCTTGCCCTTTGCGCGACCTTGTTCAACGAAGGCCATCGCATCCAGCGTTTCATCAAAGTCAAACGTGCGGTCCAGTACAGGCCGCAACACTCCCGTATCATAGAGTGCTGCTAAGTTCTTTAGTTGAGCTCCATTCGCTTGCATAAAGAGGAATGAATAGCGCACACCCAGTTTTTTGGCACAGGCGCGTACCTTCCAGCTTAAAAGCGTCATCACCAGTTTCAAAAATGGCTGACCAATTTGCTCGGCAAATAATGGACCAGGCGGACCAGAAACACTAATCGCGTGCCCACCAGGCTTCAGTATGGTTAGCGATTTCATCAGATTATCGCCACCCAACGAGTCAAGCACAACATCATAATCAGAGAGTACTTCAGAGAAGTCGGCTTTCGTGTAATCGATAACTTCGTTCGCGCCAAGATCACTAAGCTTTTGTTCATCGCTACTGCGTGCAGTCGTGGCAACGTATGCACCAATATGTTTTGCAATCTGAATCGCTGTTGAACCCAGCCCACCTGCACCAGCATGGATAAGAATTTTTTGTCCTGCCTTAAGCTTAGCGAGTTCGAATAGTGCCTGCCATGCGGTAAGCGCCACTAAGGGTACCGCTGCTGCCGCTTCCATTGTGAGCGATTTCGGCTTTAGAGCGATATCAGCATGGTCTATGGCAATATATTCTGCAAAGCAACCAATACGCAAGTCGCGGGGGCGGGAGTAAATCTCATCGCCAACGCTATAGTTGCTCACCTCGGCGCCGACTTTTGTCACCACGCCAGCCACGTCATGGCCAAGTACGAACGGAGTCTTATACTTAAGAATAAGCTTGAATTTGCCGTTGCGAATCATTGCGTCCAACGGGTTGATGCTGGCGGCGCAAACGCGAACTAGAACGTCACGCGGACCAATGCTTGGCTCGGGAATGTTGGCGGCGCACAATCCGTCTTTTGCATACTTTGTAACCACAAACGCCTTCATATTTACCCTAGCATTAATTATGTTGATGCCAAAATTGATGAATCATATTGATAAAAGCTATCTTGATGGGCTGTTTTTATTTTTGAGCTTATTTAGATTAGAACTAATGATAGTCATTTATAAGTGTAGGAGCAAATACGGCACTAATGCGAGACGTCCTCTACATGTAAGCCTGTATTCTGTCTTACATAAAGCTCTTCCCATAATTCTTCACTGCGTTTATTGCGCGTTAAAAGTGAAAAGAAAATGACCATTAAAAACCCTAACGGAATTGAAATAATCCCAGGGTTTTTAAGCCTAAATAGCGGCTTTTCCAAACCCAGCATGCTGGTGGTTTGGTGCTGATATTTTGCTAAATCCTCTTTGGCTTTGGCTATCTGCTTTTCCAACGCATCTATTTTGATTTGTGCTATTTTACTATCTTCTAAAGGCGTGTCATGGTCAATTACGCTGCCAATTAATACCACTTGAAACGGTAGGCTATCCAGTGCGGCTAGGGCAGGCTTGGCAGGTTCTGCTTTTTGGCAGAAGGTAAAGAATTCGCATATCAAGCCTTCACTGGCTTTTGCTGGTATGGCAGGCTTACCTGCTGCGCCTTCTAATACTATTTTGGCATCCGCCACCATTTTTTGCGGGTAGGTCATATTAGGTGAAATTAACACCAATAAAATCGCGCTACCTGCACCAATTAGCATGCCCATTACCACACCGGTGGTATTGCATTTTTTCCAGTAAAGCGTCAGAAAAATAGCGGGCAAGTTGCTGCTGGCAGCCACGGCGAACGCCATGCCGACTAAGTGCGCAACGTTTTGGCCTTTTGCCAGCATGCCGATAATAATCGCCACAATGCCCACACCAATACTGGCGATGCGCGCCGCTTTCATTTGTTGCACTTGGCTGGCGTTGCCATCTTTAATCACGTTCACGTATAAATCGTGCGCAATAGCACTGGCAGAGGCCAGAACTAAACCAGCGACTACGGCGACTATGGTGGCAAAAGCCACTGCCGCCACAAAGGCCAGCATAAAGTTGCCCAGCATGGAGTTTTCACCGCCGCCCAAATATTGCGCCAATAAAGGCGCCGCCATATTGCCGCCTTTATCAATGCCGCCTATGGTTTCTGGGCCTACATGCATGGCCGCGCCAAAGCCTAAAAATAGCGTGAGTACATAAAAACCGCCAATAATCGCCATGGCCCACACCACACTTTTACGCGCTTCTTGCGCATTTGGCACGGTGAAAAAGCGCATCAAAATATGCGGCAAACCAGCGGTGCCAAATACCAGAGCCATGCCCAGGCTAATTTGGTCTATAGGGTCTTTTAAAAACAAGCCAGGCTCTAAAAAGCGTTGCCCAAGCTCTTGCGCGCTCATATTGCTGGCAGCCGTACCCAGCAGCTTTGCCACTTGCGCCTGAATTTTTGGATCATCGACTATGGCTTGCAGAAAGGCGGGCAGGCTAAAGCCATAAGGTAACCAAACCAAGGTGACTAAGACTAATGAGGCAATCACCAATAAAACCGCCTTGACGATTTGCACATAAGTGGTGGCTACCATGCCGCCAAATACCACGTAAGCCAGCATCAATGTACCCACCACCATCACGGATACTTCATAGTCAATACCAATCAAGGTTTTGACCAGTACGCCACCGCCGACCATTTGCGCAGTGAGGTAAAAAATGGAAACGGTAATGGTTGAAAGCGCAGCAATGATGCGTGCCTTTTTGGGGTCGTTGCGAAACGCTAGAATATCACCTAGCGTATATTTTCCAATGTTGCGGCAGGGTTCGGCAATCACTAATAACACCGCAATATAGCCCATTAAAAAGCCCACCGAATACATAAAACCATCGTAGCCATACAAAGAGATTAGCCCAGCGATGCCTAAGAATGAGGCGGCGGAAAGGTAATCACCCGCAATTGCCCAGCCATTTTGCAAGCCTGAGATTGAATTGCCTGCGGCGTAAAAATCGGCCGTAGATTTAACGCGCTTGCTGGCCCAATAGGTGATGTACATGGTGGCGCCAATAATGCTGCTAAAGACTAGAAAAGTCAGCCAACGATATTCACTGGCAACCGCGCCATGATTGGCTAATTCGGCAAAAGAGGGAGTGCAGAATAAAGATATTAAAGTGGCAAATAGTATTTTCATATAACGCCCTTAATATTGTGCGCATCCTCAATTAAGGCTTTGGCGCGCGCATCAAATTCGCGGTTGGCGCGTTTGGCATAGATAGCAGCGATACACCAAGCCACAATAAATTGGCTCAGTGCAAATAACAAACCAATGTTAATCACGCCCCAAATTTTGATGGTTAAAACGGGTTGAAAATAAGCGGTGGCAATCGGCAGACAGAAAAAATAAACCAACGCAAACAACATCATGCGCCATAAAAAACGATTTTTATCCCTATGCAAAGCCTGAAAACGTGGGTCTGCTTCTATTGCTTGCCAGTGAATATTGCTATTTTTTATCATCTTTTACCTTAAAATTTATTCTTAGCAAAGCACTAATTAAGCGCGATTTTAGAGGTGCTTTTGCTAGTTATTGTACTGGCTTTGCGGTAAAATTACTTCCCGTCTGTACGAGTTCATTCGTACGCTAATATTCAAGGGTTTTATGACCAAATATGTATTCGTCACTGGCGGTGTAGTTTCTTCTTTAGGTAAAGGTATCGCGGCCGCCAGCCTCGGTGCAATCCTCGAATCGCGTGGTATCAAAGTCACCATGCTCAAGCTAGACCCCTATATTAACGTTGACCCTGGCACTATGTCGCCTTTTCAGCACGGCGAAGTTTTTGTGACCGATGACGGCGCAGAAACTGACCTAGATTTGGGCCACTATGAGCGTTTTATTAGCCAACGTATGGCAAAACGCAATAGCTTTACCACAGGCCAAATTTACGAAACTGTGATTAAAAAAGAGCGTCGCGGTGAGTATTTGGGCAAAACCGTGCAAGTGATTCCGCACATTACCGATGAAATAAAAAATCATATTAAGCGTGGCGCAGAAGGCGCGGATGTAGCGATTGTAGAAGTAGGCGGCACGGTAGGTGATATTGAATCGCTACCGTTCTTGGAAGCGATTCGCCAAATGGGTTTTGAAGAAGGCCGTAACAATGCCTGCTATGTGCATTTAACTTTGCTGCCATGGATTCCAACCGCGGGCGAGCTTAAAACCAAGCCCACGCAACACAGTGTAAAAGAGTTGCGCCAAATTGGTATTCAGCCCGATATTTTATTATGCCGCGCCGAACGTGATATTCCAGAAGATGAAAAGCGCAAAATTGCACTGTTTACCAATGTCGCGTTTGAAGCGGTTATTAGCGCGATTGATAGTGATTCTATCTATAAAATTCCAGGCTTGTTGCATGACCAAATGATGGATGAAATTGTTTGCCATAAGCTGAATATTTTGGCCAAGGCGGCTGATTTAACGGCATGGAAAAACATTGTTACGCGTATAGAAAACCCAAAATACACAGCCAATATTGCTTTTGTCGGTAAATATGTCGATTTAACGGAAAGCTACAAATCGCTGACCGAAGCCTTAATCCATGCCGGTATTCACACCGAATCAAAAGTGAAAATTCACTATATTGA
>JAZKDM010000110.1:0-5958 GCA_040387535.1 Pseudomonadota bacterium
GGCCAAAGTGAACACCGGCCTCAAGCATTTGACGCATAGTAACTGACATTGTATTACTCCATGTAAGGGTTAACATTACATTCATCCACAATATTTGAACCTAGTTCAAACACCCTGTACGGGACGATGCATTGATTTAAATTTACTTAAATTAGCCAAGATGCCAATTAAGTAGCGCGCATTATATCTAAAACCAGCTTAAGATTCAATTACTATTGTGTGTTGATAAAGCACTCTCAGCATGGGTATCAAATATGAATGATAATATTATTTTAATTTTTTTATTTGGCTAAATTATGGCGATATCGCGATGTAATAAATGCGGGGAAATTTGTGAACATGAGCGGGAATTGGTCGGCGCAACAGTTGATTGTAAATGCGGCACACGAGCCACAGTTTATGATACCCGTCATTTTGTCAAAAAACTTTCTGAGATGTATTTCGCATTGCGCAAAGAACTCAATGAGCTTAATTCTACTGACTGCACACCAAAACAAGCAGAGCCAGATAAGAATGGTGAAAATATAGATATTCACAACTCGGATTCATTTAGTTCAGACGCACAACATCAGCCAATTATCCGCTGGTTTAAATCAAAAAAAGTTATCGCTACTGCCAATATTAGCGCTGTAGATACAACTGGTTTCTTTGATGAAGCTGCTGTGGCTATTGGCTCTGATTATGAACTGCTTGGTGAAGTGTGTGAGCGCATTCGATACGCTCAAATTAAAGAATATAGTAGCAATGTGATTTATTTGGACAAAAAATCTAAAGAAGATGCCAAAGCAACTGAAGTTTTTATACAGAGACTTTATGACCACTCGCTTATCGCGCGCTTTATTAATAATAAAAAAGAGAAAAATGTACGCATAGTTTTACAAAATGCACCCAGTGTGAGGCGGTTTTTTGCTGGCGATTGGTTAGAGTGGTTTGCTTTGATGGTTGGATTAAGAATATGCCAAGAGCACAATATTCAATACGCTTGCGCAAGAAACATGACACTTGCGCTTTCGCCAAATGAACACAGAGAACTAGATGTATTCTTTCTAATCAATAATAGCCAACCACTTTATATTGAGTGCAAAACTGGTGATTTTAGGCAGGATATTGATAAATATGTAGTGCTACGTAAGCGTTTAGCAATCGATCAAAAGTATTTTATTCTTTGTGTAGCTGAGATTGACAACGAAACTTGTAAAGGCCTGAGCGCTATGCATGGCATGACTTTTGTTAATACGCAAACTTTAGCGCAACACTTATCCGCGCTGTTTTCTGTATAAATCATTTTGCACACGATATAGTTGGCTAATTAATGGGTTTGGCTATGATAAAATGTAATTAATTTCTTTTATTTTTCAAAGCTATGTCTATCACTATCAACAACACTGACGATATCGCAAAAATGCGCATAGCAGGTAAATTGGCATCAGAAGTACTTGATTACATTACACCTTTTGTTGTAAACGGCGTTACTACAGAAAAGCTTGATCAGCTTTGCCATGATTATATTGTGAACGTTCAGCAGGCGATTCCTGCGCCGCTTAATTACGCGCCAGACGGTCATACGCCCTACCCTAAATCGATTTGCACTTCAGTTAATCACGTTATTTGTCATGGTGTGCCTGGGGATAAAGTGTTAAAAAATGGTGATGCAGTGAATATTGATATCACGGTGATTAAAGATGGCTATCACGGCGATACATCGCGCATGTTTCATGTGGGTGAAGTGTCTATTCAAGCCAAACGCTTATCTGAGCTGACTTATCAGGCAATGTGGTTGGGTATTAACAAGGTAAAACCAGATGCCACTTTAGGTGATATTGGCTATGCCATTCAAAGTTTTGCCGAAAAAAATGGTTTTAGTGTGGTACGCGAATTTTGCGGACATGGTATCGGCAAAAAATTTCATGAAGACCCACAAGTGTTGCATTACGGCAGACCAGGTACTGGCGTCAAGCTACGTGCTGGCATGATTTTCACCATTGAGCCTATGATAAACGCTGGTAAACGCGATATTAAACAAATGCCCGATGGTTGGACCATCGTCACCAAAGACCGTAGCTTATCGGCGCAGTGGGAGCACACTGTGCTGGTAACTGAAACAGGTTATGAAGTCTTAACATTATCGGCAGGCTCTCCTGCTACACCTCATTTAAACTAATTTTGATGACTGATCTGCAAACTCAGTCTAAGCAGGCTATGCAAGCGTGGCGGCTTGATTTAAAAACACAACAGCAAGCATTAGAAGCGGCTTTTTTTGAGCATCAAAATACTGCCAAGCTATTAAAGCAGCAATCTTTACTGATTGACCAACTGCTAAAAAAAATATGGCTGCAAGCCAATATTGATGACGCTATTGCACTGATTGCCGTTGGCGGATATGGGCGCAATCAATTATTCCCATATTCAGATATTGATTTACTGATTTTATTGCCCGACAACAACTTAAATGACGATACAAATGCGCTGCAAAATCAAAAGATAGAAACCTTAATTGGCTTGCTGTGGGACATTGGCCTTAATGTTGGGCATAGCGTGCGCACCTTGCAAGAGTGCATTAATGAGTCGGCACAAGATGTGACTGTGCAGACCAATTTGTTGGAAGCGCGTTTATTGTGTGGCAAAAAATCTGACTTTCAAGCTTTTTTAAACGCTGTCACCAAAACCATGGACGCGGCCAAATTTTATGCGGCTAAATTTAAAGAGCAAGATAATCGTCACGCCAAATTTAACGATACTACCTACAACTTAGAACCTAACATTAAAGAAAGCCCTGGTGGCTTGCGCGACTTGCACATGATTTTGTGGCTTGCACTAAGCCAGAATTTGGGCAAAAACTGGGCGGATTTAGCCAAAAATAATATCATTACTCAATCAGAATTGCGCCAAATCAAGCGCCATGAAAGTAATCTGCAAAACCTGCGTATACGCTTGCATTACTTGGCCAAGCGCCGCGAAGATAGGCTATTGTTTGATTTTCAGAATGAATTGGCAAGTGATTTAGGCTGTGTAACTACGCCCCGCAAACGCGCTAGCGAACAGTTGATGCAAAGTTATTACACCAGCGCGAAATTTATCAACTTAATCAACGAAATTTTGTTGAAAACCTTTGAAAAAATAGCCAATAAAGCCAGACCCAAAATCATGCCGATTAATGCACGCTTTGAAGCGCATGATGATTTATTGGAAATCAAAACGGCCAACGTGTTGCAACAATATCCAAACGCTATTTTGGAAAGTTTTTTACTGTTGCAACAGCATCCTCAATTAACCGGCATGAGCGCCAATTTAATTCGTGAACTACAGCGCGTTAAGAAAATAGTGAATGTGGATTTTCGTCAATCCGCTGATAATAAAGCCACTTTTTTAGCAATTTTATCGCAACCTAACGGCGTCAATCATTCGCTGCGCCGCATGAACCGTTATGGCATATTAGGCCAGTACATTCCGGTTTTTGGCAAAATTGTCGGCCAAATGCAGCACGATTTGTTTCATGTATACACCGTGGATGAGCATATTTTAAACGTGCTGGCTAATTTACGACGCTATGCCAAACCAGAGTTAAAACACGAATTCCCCTTATGCACTCAGCTATTTAGCGATTTTGATAAGCCGCACCTGCTTTACTTAGCGGCGTTATTTCACGATATTGCAAAAGGACGCGGTGGCGACCACTCAACATTGGGTACTATTGATGCAAAGCGCTTTTGTAAATTGCATGGCCTATCAAAAGACGATACCAATTTAGTGGCTTGGCTGGTTGATGCGCATCTTAAAATGTCTAGCACTGCGCAAAAATCAGATTTATCAGACCCTGAAGTGATTCAGCAATTTGCGCATTGTGTAGGCACAGAAAAGCGCTTGATTGCTTTATATTTACTCACTGTGGCCGATATTCGTGGCACCAGCCCTGTTGTTTGGAACGCATGGAAAGCGCGACTTTTGGAAAGTCTATTTTACGCGACGCAGCATTTATTAAAAAATACAGGGTTTACCACACAACAAACCATTGAAAGTCGCCAAATTGAGGCAAAAGAAAAACTCACACGCTACGGGCTTAAGCCAGAATCTTATCTGGCACTTTGGGAAAACGTAGGTACTGGCTATTTCACACGCTTTGAATCCGATGAAATTGCTTGGCAAAGTCGCTTACTAACGCCACATGTATTTTCAGATAAGCCGATCGTACGCGCGCGTTTAAGCCCCAACGGCGATGGCATACAGGTAATGATTTACACGCGCAACCAAGATGATTTGTTTGCACGTATTTGCAATTTCTTTGACCGAATGGCTTACAACATTGTACAAGCCAAAATTTACACGACCAACCATGGCTATGCGCTTAATAGTTTTATTGTTTTAGATCAATCAGGTAAGTCAGTTAGTTACAGTGGTTTATTAAAATTTATTGAGCTGGAATTAACGCAAAAAATAGCAAGCGACAAGCCTTTAGAAGCGCCGCTGCAAGGCCGCGTTAGTCGCCAAGTGAAATATATGTCGATTAAAGCCCAAGTAAAAATTACACCCGAATTACAAGGCAATAATCTCACACTAGAAATTGTGGCAGGTGATAGACCTGGGCTTTTAGCTTACGTTGCGAATGTGCTTTTACAACATGACATTGAGTTGCACAACGCTAAAATCAATACCTTAGGCAACCGTGCGGAAGACAGCTTTTTGATTTCGGCTAAACAAAACTCCCCAGTAAATGCCACAAAAATTGAGCAGCTTACAAAAAGCTTAAACAATCTGTAGTTTGCCTTCAACCAAATTGGTAGTGCTTGCGTAACGGTTTTTTAATATGCCAAGTACATGATAGCCCTGCAGGAAAAGTCACCAAATCGCCAGCAGCAAAACTAACCGCCTCACCTCCATTTTTAGGCGTGACAGTTACTTCACCTTCTAATATATAAGCAATTTCCTGCGTTTGATAACTCCAAGGGAAGGTAGAAACTTCCTTAGCCCAAATCGGCCAAGTGAATACATTTAATGCGGCAAGTTGATCAGCGTCTGGTTTTTCAACGCGAATATGCAAAGTTTGATGATTGAGTGCTTGTTGCATGATTGTGCTCCCAAAAACAAAAAAGCCTAGCTCTAAAATAGAAGCTAGACTTTTTATTGTAGACTTGATTTTAATTAAATCAAGCTTTTACAAACGCTTAAACTATGAGTGTTTGTAATGTTTTTTCAATTGTTTAACAACTTCCCATTGTGATTTCATGCCTTTTGGGAAAACAACAAAGTCACCCGCTTTAATAACCACTTTTTCGCCGCCTTGTGGTGTTACATGAATTTCGCCTTCTAATAAGTAAGCGCTTTCTGTCATGCCGAAATCTAGTGGGAATTTAGAAACTTCTTTTTCCCAGATAGACCAGCTAGCAACGCCTAGCTCTTTTAATTTCTCTTCTGACGGGTTGTGGTCAACAATAATTTGGCTCATGTTAAATCCTTAAAAATAATGAATAGGCTGTTTAAAAACAAATGCCGCTTAAAAACTTAAAGCGGCATTAAAAATTGGCGGAAGAGGTGAGATTCGAACTCACGGTGGGCTCGCACCCACGACAGTTTTCAAGACTGTAGCATTAAACCGCTCTGCCACTCTTCCTATATAAAGCTTTGTTACCTTTGGTTACGAATAAGCTGTGTTATTCGCGAAAGACGGCATTATAGCAAACATTTAATCATCTTGAATATCCTGATTTGGAAAAAGTACGTCAGTAAAGCCAAAATCTTTTAAATTTTTAATGCGCATGGGGTATAAAATGCCATTTAGGTGGTCACATTCGTGCTGCACTACTCTGGCATGAAAGCCGCTGACTAATCGGTCAATCGGATTTCCAAACTGATCAAAGCCCGCATAATGCAGGCGCGTATGCCTTGGCACGATACCGCGCATGCCTGGGACAGACAAACAACCTTCCCAACCGTCTTCCATCTCATCTTGTATTGGCGTTAAAA
>JAZKDM010000111.1:0-4072 GCA_040387535.1 Pseudomonadota bacterium
TGGCAACTTTTGAGCAAGCCATAAAAATCCCAAGCTGAGTAAGGCGCCGCTTAGGCTTAGCATAAAAGTGGGGGATAAAAATTGCCCCAATAATAAGCTACCAGCAAACACACGCAACAAACTCACCCATGCCGCTGTTTTGAAACCATATTGATAAAGTACATATAAAGTGACAATATTGGCGATGCCTGGTTTAACGCCAGGTAAGGGCGATGGAATAATCGCTTCTATCATATGCATCCCAATCGCTAGTGCCGTCAGTTTGGCAATTTGGTGATCTTCTGGCGTGGTGCGAATTTCAACTGAACGCTTGCTAATGGCGTCGGTTGCGCTGGTTTTAAATTTAATAATTGAGCGAATCATATGCACTTTTTGCACCCAACAATTGCAAGCTGATTTGATTGGGTAAGCAAATGGCAACCTGCCCTGCGCGGTTTAGCCAGCCTTGGTGCACGCAATATTGATTGCGGCAGGGTGATTGTTTAAAGCGCACACTCCCCTTTTGTATGCTGATATGCGATTCACCTAAATGGCCTTTAATATGCAACTCGCGGGTTTGGTTTAAATCAAAAATCCCAACAATATGACTGCCTTGCCTGATTTTAAATTGGCTAGCAGGCGCTGTTTGCCAAAACTGCTGAAACATCCAAATAACACTGATTAAGCCTAGTAATATGATGAGCCAGTCACCCGCTAGTGGCTTAGGGTGTTGGCTGAAAGGTTTTTTTGAAAGATTAAGGCTGAATTTGCGTAACATACTTTGTAGTAGCCACATCCGTCCATGTAATGCGCTTGGCCATAGCGGCACTTGTGATAATTTTATCGTCGGATTCAATCACCATAAAGTTCTCTACACCCATTTCTTTAGCGGTTTCGGCACGCAAATTGGGTTGTGCAATAAAAATAGGTTTTGATGCGACATCGGACAATGTGCCTGCATTTGCTTGTGGCGGTATTAAAACCGTAACGGCCTGTACACCTGTCACTGGATAGCCGGTAGCGGGGTCAATAATGTGGCAGTAGCGTTTATCTTTAACCATAAAATAGCGCTGATAATCGCCAGAAGTGCCAATGGCCCAGCCGCTCTCTAAATCTAGTGTGGCAATTGCGCTTGGTCTGCGGGGATGTTGAATGCCTACACGCCACGGTTTATCACCATGCTGGCCTAGCGCAATGATATTGCCACCAATATTGACTAATGCGTTTCTGACGCCGTGTTTGCGCAGGGTTTGCAGTGCGCTATCCAGCGCATAACCTTTAGCATAGCCGCCTAAATCTAGCTGAACATGAGGGTTGCTGCTGGAAGCTTTGCCATTTTGAATGGCAATATCGATCATTTGAGGGTTGTTGCTGACTAGCTGCTGAATTTTATGGTCATCAATTTTAACGGGTTTAAATTCATCATTTTGAAAGCCCCAGTAATTAATTAAAGCGCCAATTGCAGGATTAAACGCACCTTTTGATTGGATAGAAAGTGCGGTGGCGTCTGAAATAATAGCGGCAATATCTGGCTTGATTGTGGCGGGTAACTGGCTACGCTTAAATGCAATGTTAAGCGTTTTAATTTCACCGGCTCGCCAAGCATGTAAACGATTGTGCAACTCTTGAAAATCGCGAATTATTTCACCCGCTAACTCTTGCGCTTCTTCTTCAGATTCGCCATAAATCGTGATATCGACCAGTGTGCCAAAAACGTAACTTTGCGTATTGTGTAAAGGTTCTGGTCTAGTGCAGCAGGTGAGAAGAAGACAAATAGCAAATAGTGAGAGTAGGCGCATAGTTACCACTATAGCGCGACTTGATTAAGGCTGGCAAATACCTTCGAGTGCGGTCATAAAAATTTCGGCAGGATTACACGGTAAATTTTGATTCTGGGTCTGCGCCGCAATTTCCACCATGCCAGTGGGGCTGGTCACATTAATTTCGGTTAAGTAATCACCAATTACATCTAGGCCGACTAAAAAAAGGCCGTTTTCTTTCAGTACTTTACCTACAGTTGTAGCGATTTCTAAATCGCGTGTACTTAACGCTTGCGCAATACCCGTGCCGCCAGCAGCCAAGTTACCGCGTGTTTCGCCTGCTTTAGGAATGCGCGCCAAGGCATAAGGCAATGGCTCGCCATTAATCACAATAATGCGTTTGTCGCCCTGCAAAATAGCCGGCAAATAACGTTGCGCCATAATGGTTTGGGTTCCAAATTTTGTTGCTGTTTCTAAAATAGCGCCAATATTGGGGTCGGTTTCTGTAAGCCTGAAAATACCAGTGCCGCCCATGCCGTCTAGCGGTTTGACGATAATGTCTTTGTGTTCTGCTAAAAATGTACGAATTAATTCGTTATTGGCGGTAACCAAAAATTCTGGCGCAAATTGTGGAAATTTGGCGACTGATAATTTTTCGTTCCAGCCGCGAACCGCAGATGGATTGTTAACAATTCGCGCGCCCTGATTGCTGGCTAGCTCTAACAAATGGGTGCTGTATAAATATTCATTATCAAATGGTGGGTCTTTGCGCATTAAAACAGCGCTAAATTCGCTTGGTAATACTTCTTGGCTTTCACCTAATTCATACCAATTATCATTATCAGTAAAACTAAACTTGCAGGCATTTACTTTAACAAACTGATTGCGTAAAAAAACGTCATGCTGTTGGCAGACATACAAGCTGTGTCCACGTTTAGCGGCTTCGCGCATAATAGCGATGCTGGTGTCTTTATAGCTTTTAAGGCTATCTAAGTCATCTAAAATAAAAAGAAATTTCACGTTTTTTCTTTTCAATTAAGCGTTTAAAGGGTCTGATTCTTGCAGCTCAATTGCGGCTGCTAATAATGCCAAGCGCGCTACTACGCCATAGGCATAAAAGCGGTTCGGTACAGTGTCTGGCGCACCAGTACAGTCAGGCAGGCTGCAAGGCTTTTCAAATGCTAGTGGCACAAACTGTGAGCCAGGCGCGTTTAAATTCTCATCAATGCCTCGGCCAGTATGTACGCGATAAAAACCGCCAATCACAAAGTGATCCATCATATAAACGACTGGCTCAGCCACTGCATCGTCAATACTTTCAAAGGTGTAAACACCCTCTTGAATAATCACCTCTGACACTTGTTGGCCTTCTTTAATCACCGACATTTTATTGCGCGCTTTGCGATTCAAATCGCGCACATCGTCGGGCGATTTCACCGTCATAATGCCCATGCCGTATGTGCCTGCATCGGCTTTTACAATCACAAATGGCTCTTGCGTCACGCCATATTCGGCGTATTTTATTTTGATTTTTTCAAGTAGTTGCTCTACTTTTAACGCTAAACACTCTTCGCCAGTACGCGCATGAAAGTCAATCTCACCGCATGTTTCAAAATAGGGGTTCAGCAACCACTCGTCAATATCTAAAAGCTTAGAAAATTCACTTACTACGCGATTATAAGCGTCGAAATGTTGCGATTTTCGTCTAACGTGCCATCCTGCATGCAGTGGAGGGATTAAATCCTGCTCTAGATTTTTCAGTATATCGGGCACACCGCCTGATAAATCGTTATTGAGCAAAATGGCGCAGCTATCGAAATTTCCTAACACTGGATTGATAAGTTTAATGCGATTGCCAATACGCACCACAGGCTCTAATAAAAGTTTTTGGCCATCGTGCGTTTCCAGTACGGTGGGTTCGGTGATTTCGGGGTTAATGGTGCCTACGCGTACATCTAAGCCAGCAGCTTTCATAATATTCACTAGCTCAACCACGTTGCGCAGGTAATAAGTATTACGCGTATGGTTTTCTGGAATAATCATCAAGCGATGTGCTTCTGGGCAGATTTTTTCAACGGCTACTTGCGCCGCTTGAACACTTAAACTTAAAAACTCTGGATTCAGATTGTTAAAGCCACCTGGAAATAGGTTGGTATCTACTGGCGATAATTTAAAACCCGAATTGCGCAAATCAACCGATGCATAAAATGGTGAGGCATACTCTAGCCATTGCGAACGAAACCAATGCTCGATTTTCGGCATTGCTTCTAACATGCGTTTTTCTAAGGTGAGCAGTGGGCCATTGAGTGCGGTTGTTAAATGTGGAACCATAT
>JAZKDM010000112.1:0-19081 GCA_040387535.1 Pseudomonadota bacterium
TTCGGATGCTGGGATCAAAACCCAGTGCCTTAACCAACTTGGCGACTCCCCAATATAATCAAACAACTAACCTTTATGAAGCTAGTGCATAGTGCGGGTGTTTACTTAATCCTTTCGCAATAAAACCGTTGATATTGGCAGGTTTTTTTGCAAAAAGTTCATCAGCAATTTGTTTAGAGTTAACTTTTACAAAAACTGATGCGCCCGAGCCGCTCATTCTTGCTTCACCAAATTGATTTAACCATTTTAAGGTGGATGCAACTGCAGGAAATAACTCACACACACTTTCTTCAAGGTCATTTTTAAATCGCTTATTATTTAAGTGATTAAATGCTGTGCTTGAAAAGTCCGCTATTTTCAATGGTTTCGTGTCTCTTGTCAATCGCGGATGCGCAAAAATTTGCATTGTTGGCACCTGAATATTCGGAGTTAGCACAACATAATAGGCATCTTGCTGATTATTTGTACTTTGTTGCGGTAAATCGACTGGTGATAATAGCTCACCGATGCCTTCAGCCCATGCAGTTTGCCCAAAAATAAACACAGGCACATCCGCCCCTAACGTTAAGCCAATCTGCATCAATTGCGCGCGCGATAAATGCAAATCCCACAAATGATTGAGCGCCAACAAAACAGTGGCGGCATCTGAGCTGCCGCCACCCAAGCCGCCGCCCATAGGGATATGCTTTTCTACATGAATGTCGGCACCTTGTTGGCAGCCAGTGCTTTTTTGTAAAGCAAGCGCTGCGCGTATGGCTAAATCTTGGCTTTCTGCTACGTTTGGTACAGCGTTAACACGCCTTATCTCGCCAGAATTGTTAGGTCTAATCCGAATGGTGTCGTAAAAATCCAATAGTTCAAATACGCTTTGTAAGGTGTGATAGCCATCGGCACGGCGGCCAGTAATGTGCAAAAAAAGATTGATTTTTGCGGGTGCTAAAAAAGTTTGAAAGTCTTGCATGGTTACAATCATTAAAAATACAGATACGCGCTATTGGCTGATGTCAGTCCAGTTTTCAATCAACAGTTTTAAATTAAGTTGCTCACTTTTCAGCACTACTTTATTTGGTAAAGATACACCGCTGTTATCCGCATAGTTTTCATAGCCAATATCCCAGCCATCTTGCTTTAGGGTCAGCAATCTTCCTTGCGCATCCCATGTGCTGGCCTCAATTTTACTGGATGTCGGCTTGCCAAGCGCCCAATCACTCAATCCTGTCAGCGGTAATTTAAAGCCCAGCGTAGACTCAGTTAAGCTTTCAGCACTTTGCGCTGTGATGCTGCGACCATCTTGTTGGGTAAGAGTAACGCCTAAAGCAGTTTTTTTGATGTTAGCAATTTGCCCACCTAAAGGCGAAAACACATCAATATTGTCATTTTGTGTCGTGTGTTGCCAATTAATGCTGCCAGAAAAGCCTTGTTTTTTTGTTACCACCCCTAAACGGCCTTTTAGCGAAAAGCTTTTTATGGCATCCAATTTGGCAAGATGCTGTTGGTGAATCGCCGCTGATGTGCTTGGCTGTTCGCTTGGCGTTTTTGGCAAAATGGCGCAAGCGTTTAGCAGCGCAAAAATACAAAATAAAAAATAGCGGTAATTCAACAAGAAAAAATCCATTTAAGTAGTTAACTTAAATGGATTGTAGCTTAATAATGCATGCAATCGAAACTGCTTACGCTTATTGACTAGTGCGTTAAGTGACGCGCAACAAATTAAGAGTTGAATTTTTTGGCAGTAGCTACCAATAAATCGTTAGCGGGATGCTCTTTTAACGCGAGCCCCCAAATTTTCTTGGCTTCTTCTTGCAAGCCTTGTTTCCATAATACTTCGCCCAAATGTGCTGCAATTTCTGGGTCGGCTTGCATTTCATAGGCTTTGCGCAAATTTTCTACCGCCAATGCTAAATTACCTAAGCGGTAATGCACCCAGCCTAAGCTATCTAACATGTAATGATCGTTAGGTTGTAGTTTTAACGCTGTTTCTATAAGTGTTTTTGCTTCATCCAGCTTTATATTGCGGTCTGCAAATGAGTAGCCAAGGGCATTGTAGGCCGCTGCAAAATCAGGCTTCATTAAAATTACTTTGCGCAGTTCAGTTTCCATAACATCCAGCTTGCCTAAACGCTCGGCCGCCATGGCGTAATCGTAAATAAGCTCTGGCGAGTTTGGTGTGTTTTTAACCGCGCTACTCATTAAATCGAACGATTCTTGATGGCGCTTAGCCTGGCCCAGCATATTAGCTTGGGTTTGAATCACCACAATTTGTTGCTCTGGCGTTAATTCGTCCACGTTATCCAGCATGTTAATCGCCGCATCCACATTTTTGGTGCGGGCAATCACGTTAGCGGCAGAAAGTCGGCCTTCTAAATAACGTTCGCTGCTAGGCTGGATTTTGTCATACCAAGTAAGTGCTTTCGCATCATTTTTTTGACGCTCAGCGCTTCTACCTAAATAGACATATAGCTGCTCTGGCTCTTTAAAGCCGCTGGCTAGTGCTTGCTCAAAATATTTGTCGGCATCTTTGTAATCATTTGATTCTAATGATAACAAACCAACAACCGCGCTGATTTCAGGGCTGCCTTTTGATTCTTCTACTAACCTTACAAATTCTGGTTTTGCCTCGGCATGACGTTTTTGATTCACCAATGTTTTAGCGTAAGTCATGCGCACTTCGCTGGCTTTTGGGTATTTTTTTAAAAAATCCTGATAAAACGTTATCGCTTTGCTGGGCGACTCTTTAAAAAGCATTTGCCCTTGCAATTGCGCCGCAATTTCCCAGCCTGGACGCAACTTGTCGGCCGCCGCTAATTCTGTTTTGGCAAATGCATTGTTATCCGCATTAATGGCGGCTTGTGCAAGAGCTAAACGTGCTTCTGGTAAGGTTGGGTAGGGCGCTGCAAATTCTTTAATCGATTCTAAAACTTCATTTTTATCTTTTTGATTCGCTAATAGAGTATTTAGATACAAAAAGCCGTTGGCGCGGGTTTCTGACCTAGCCAATAGTTGCTGGATATGTGGTTTGGCTTGCTTTAAATTGCCACTGGCTACCAATAATTGGCTTGAGGCTTGTTGCGCTTCCAGTGAGGTAGGGTCTAATTCAACCCATAAGGTAGCTGCTTGTAATGCTAAGCCTGGCTGATTAGCATAGGCTGCCGCTTTGGCTGCGCGCTCTGCCAAGCGTGCGTCGCGCGTTTGTTTGGCTAAATCTAAAAATAATTGGCTGGCTAAAGTAATGTCGCCACGCTGCCCTGCAATTTCACCCAGTAAGTATTTGTAAACAAACTCTGGGTTAGCGCTGGTGATAGTAGGCGCTTTAGTCATTGGCGCCGCTGTTTCTGCTTGCGCACTTAGGCTACCAGCAGTGCTGAATGATATTAAAAGTGCAAGTGCAATTTTTTTGATTTGCGGCATTATTTGGTTTCCAGATACTTTAAAAAGGCATGGCTTAAAATTGTTAAATTAAGCACTAGATTTAGCGACATTAAATTGCTATTGATGTTTAGTCCGTGACAGTTAATGCAAGTTCATCCATAATTAAAGGTTAAGCAATATTTCATTTGTATTTATATAAGACTATAACTTTTTGCTTGAAACTAATCTAGCGATTTTGTTTCTTAAAAGCCATTGAGTTTAGGCAACGAATTAAGACAATAATGATGACAAATTTAACAGTAGAAGCGTCAGAGCTGACGCGTATTTATGGTGGCCGCGAGGCAGTAAGTAACGTAAGCTTTAATCTCACTCAAGGCCAAGTGTTGGGCTTTTTAGGCCCCAATGGCGCAGGCAAATCCACCACCATGAAAATGTTGACTGGCAACTTGGCACCCAGTGCTGGCTCAGTCAAGATCTGTGGCATTGATATGATTGAAAACCCCAAAGAAGCCAAAGCTTTGATTGGTTACTTGCCTGAAATGCGCCCGCTTTATAAAGAATTTACCGTAGATGAGTATTTAACCATCGCGGCTAGATTGCATAGAGTGCCTAGTCGCAATATTAAAAAAGCGGTGGAAAATGCCAAAGAGCGTTGCGGCTTAACGCACATGAGCAAGCGCTTAATTGAAAATTTGTCTAACGGCTATCAACAACGTGTGGGTATTGCACAAGCCATTATTCATAACCCAATGGTGGTTATTTTGGATGAACCAACAGTTGGCTTAGACCCGATTCAAATCCGTGATATTCGTACGCTGATTCGCGAAATTGGCACTGATCACAGCGTGATTTTATCAACACACATTTTGCCTGAAGTGGAAATGGTGTGTGACCATGTGCAGATTATTGATAAAGGTAAGCTGGTGTTTAACGGCGGCATTGATGTGCTAAAACGTCAGCGCATTGGTAATAAATTATTAATTGGTTTTAAAAATGCGCCACAAGCGGCCGATTTGCTGCAAATTGCAGGCGTTTCAGAAGCGGAAACATTAGAAAACAATATGATGCGCGTGCGTTTTGCAGAAGACAGCATGCCGCACGAAGCCATTGTGCAAGCCGCGGTTAAAAACGGTTGGGGCTTGTACCAAATTGCGCCAGACCAAACCAGTTTAGAAGATGTGTTTGTGCAATTAACCTATCAAGACGCCGCTGTAGCCGAAGCGTCAGCTGCTTAAAGGAATAAAACATGATTTTAAACGTGGCAAGAAAAGAACTAAAAAGTGTATTTGCATCGCCAATGGGCTGGATTATTCTGGCCCTTTTGATGTTTGCTTTTGGCACTTATTATTTAAACGGTGTGAATGATTATTTTGAAGTGATGTCTGGCGCGATTCGCCCAGCAGAACGTTATGGCGTGACGCAATTTGTCGGCCAAACTGTGTATGGCTTGGCTTCATTTATTATGTTGTTTGCCGTGCCCTTGTTATCGATGCGCTTAATTAGTGAAGAGCGTCGCAGTCAGACTTTACCGTTTTTATTCAGCGCGCCTTTGTCGCTCACAGAAATCGTGCTGGGCAAATTTGTCGGCTTAGTCGCATTTTTAAGCATCTTAATTGTGTATATCGCGCTGATGTTATGTACGCTCAATATTTGGTCTGATATCGATTTTGGCTACATTTTAGCCAATTCACTAGGCTTGTTTTTATTGGTGGCTAGCTTTTCTGCGCTGGGTTTATATTTCTCAAGCTTAACTTCTCAGCCAGTTGTGGCGGCGATTTTGAGCTTTATTGCATTATTCGCGCTAATGATTTTAGATCGCTTTTTTGCTGGCGACCCTAGCAACACCATGGCGCAATTATCTTTAATGAAACATTTTCAATCATTTGCGGGTGGCTTGATTGATACCGCCGATATTGCTTATTTCATTTTATTTATCACTACTTTTTTAATATTAACCATTCGTCGCTTAGATGCAGACCGCTTAAGAGGCTAGTCGGATACTTCGTATGAAAATTAATCGCAACTTACGTTTTCAAATGCTGGCGCAAAGCTGGCTGTTTGTCGTTTTATTTATTTTATTGGTGATATTAATTGGCTATTTAACCAGCCAGTATCGTGTTGCTAAAGACGTGACCCAAGCCAATCGCAACATCCTCACCCAAGGTAGTGTGAACATATTGAAGCAGATGAAAGACCCTGTGAATATGACGGTTTATGCTACTCAGGATGATGCAAACCGCGGCGACACCTTTAGAAAAGGCATGATCGATTTTGTTGCGCGCTATCAACGTGAGAAAAAGAACATCACGCTTACTTTTATTAATCCTTCCGAAGAGCCAAAACTGGCGCAAGAAGCCGGCGTAAAAGAAGATGGCGAAATGGTGGTGGAATACAACAAACGCTCTGAGCATATTAGCCCACCGTTTGCTGAGCAAGAAATGACAAACTTATTAGTGCGATTATCGCGCACCAATACACAGGCCGTGATGTTCTTAGATGGTCATGGAGAGCGTCATTTACAAGGTATTAAAAATCACGATATTGGTGAGTTTGGTAAGCAGCTTGAAGCAAAAGGCTTTAAATTTGCCAACCCTGATTTAACCATCGCGCAAGCGGTACCTGCCAATGGCGCCATGTTGGTAATCGCCAGCCCACAAGTGGATGTGAGTGAGATTGAAGCGAAAAAAATCAAGGCTTATATAGAAGCTGGCGGCAATGTATTGTGGTTACTAGATGATAATAATTTACGTGGCTTGCAAGAGGTGGCTGATTACTTGGGTATTAAGGTATCGCCAGGCATTGCAGTGGATATGACTGCCGCGCAGTATGGCGCCGATGCAAAAGTAGCGTTTGCGTCGCTTTATGGCGACCACCCTATTACGCGCAACTTCCAATTGCGTACGCTATTTCCTGAAGCGCATGAAGTCGATGCGCAGGCATCTGACGAATTTGGCTGGAAAGTAGGGCGTTTAGTTGAAGTAGCGCCAAATGGCTGGCTAGAGTCGGATAAATCCACAGCAGGCGTTAAAAATCAAAAAGTGGTGTTTGATGAAAAAACCGATAAACGCGGCCCTATTAATATTGGCGTGGCTTTAGAGCGCGAATATGGTAAAAAAGGCCAGCGCGTGGTGGTGATGGGTAATGCTAACTTTTTATCCAATACCTTTATTACTAACGGTGGTAACTTGGATTTTGGCGTGAATATTGTAAATTGGTTGGCGGGTGACGATAAGCTGATTACCATTCAGCCGATGCCGCTTAAAGATATTAATGTCACTATTCCAAATGATGCTACAAGCCACGCTGTTGCTTGGACCGTGTTCCATGGTTTCCAATACTTTATTCCGCTTGGCTTTTTTGTAGCAGGGTTTTGGTTGTGGTGGAAACGTAGAAAAGCATAAGCTTTAAGCGCTTACAAATACAGGTTAATAGATAAATGAAAAATAGATGGATACTAAATGTAGTGATGCTATTGTTGGTTGGTGGCTTGGTTGCGTTTTTATATTTGCGTCCGCAAGCCAATACCGATGCGCCTACAGAGCATGCGGTTTCTGAATTAAAGCTAGCCGATTTTAATGCGATTAAAATCGAATTCCCGGCACTAAAAGCGGTGATGTTTGAAAAAATAGATGGTTTTTGGCAGATGACGGCGCCTTATAAAGCGCGCGCCGATCAAATGTCTGTGCAGCGTATTTTGTCGATTATCGCGGCTACTAGCCAAGATAAATTTTCTGCAAAAGATTTGGAAAAATATGGCTTAAATAACCCAGAGCTTAAGTTGCAACTGACAGGTAGCAAAGGCACTGAGGAATTTGTGTTTGGTACACACAATCCAGTAACAGAGCTACAGTATTTGGCTTATAAAGATGCTGTGTATTTGGTGCAAGCAGGCTATGCAGAAGCCGCTAGTGTGCAAACCATTGAATTGGTGGATAAGTTGCCACTTTCGCCTTTTGAGGCCAAACAGATTAGCGGTTTTGATTTTTCACGATTAGAGCAGTGGGAAGAAATTCGTTTAAATGTGGATATCGCGGACGGTAATTGGAAAGTGAACGCGCCAAAAGCCAAGCCAACTCAAAATGAGATGAACGAGTGGTTGGACTTTAGCTGGAAACAAAGCCCAGCCAAATCGGTAGAGCTTTACACCCCAGACCGCAAAACGACGTATCCTTCATTTGAAGTAAAGCTAAAAAACGGCAAAAAAATTCATTTCGACAAAATTCAGGAATCGCCTGAATTGCTATTAGGCCGCCCTGATGAAGGTATTTTGTATCACTTTAGCAATGATGTTGGGTTTACCATGTTGAATCCGCCCATCAATCTAAAATAGCGATTATTGGCATGCCTGAATTACCCGAGGTAGAAATCACGCGCCGCGGGTTATTGCCTTTAATCAATCAAACTGTCACCCAAGTGGTGATTCGCAATGCCAGCATGCGCTGGCCAATTCCAGCGCATTTGCCAGAAACCTTACACAGCAAAAAATTGGTCAACTTAACGCGCCGCGCTAAGTATATTTTGGCTGAATTTGGCGCCATCTCTGATGACAAGATTTTACCTTGTGGAACTTTGCTGCTGCATTTAGGCATGTCTGGCCGTATTTGCTTGTTAGAGCGCAATTATCCACCCGAAAAACATGACCACTTTGATATCGTATTTGATGATGGTCGCGTATTAAGGCTGCGCGACCCGCGCCGCTTTGGTGCTGTGTTGTGGGCAGGCGATAATCCCAGTGAGCATATGTTGATTAGTGTGCTTGGCCCTGAGCCACTTGAGGCTGGATTTAACGCTCAATACTTATACGATTCAATTCGTACGCGCTCGGCAGCAATTAAAGTCAGTATTATGGATAGCCACTTGGTGGTCGGTGTGGGCAATATCTATGCCTCGGAGTCCTTGTTCCGCGCACGCATTCACCCTGAAACGCCTGCAAAACAGCTTAGCTTAAAGCAATGTAAAATATTGGTTGCTGAGATTAAAGCCACATTAAATGACTCTTTAAATGCTGGCGGCAGTAGTTTGCGTGACTTCTTTGGTGCAGATGGCAATCCTGGCTATTTTCAGCAAGAATATTTTGTTTATGGTCGTGCTGGTGAGTTGTGTAAAGTTTGCGCCAGCGAAATTAAAAATATTCGCTTAGGGCAACGTTCCACTTTTTATTGCGAAAAATGTCAGCCTCGCTAACTCTCTAGCTTGCTAGTTAATTTAGCTTTCGTGCATGTAAACAACGCCAATTTTTTGCGGTAATAATGAGCCGATAATCATTCCCACAGTACTCACCGCCAAGCCTATTAATTGTGGTGGAACCAAGCTAGCTTCGCCTAATGTTAGTTCAATGATTAACCAACTGCCTATACCGCCAATAATGGCAAACAGAGCGCCTTGGCTGGTTGAGTGTTTCCAAAAAGCGCCGAAAACCAAGGGTATAAATGCGCCAGCAAGGGTGATTTTATAGGCTGACTCTACCATGCCAAAAATGCTTAATTCTGAGTTTAGCGCATATAAAAGCACACAAAGCGCAAATCCAACCAAACATAAGCGCATTACTTTCAAAAACGCCACATCGGTCATGCTGGGTACAAAGCCTCTAACGATATTTTCGGCAAAACTGACCGACGGCGCGAGTAAGGTGGCAGCTGAGCAACTCATAATTGCGGATAGCACGGCGCCAAAGAAAATGGCTTGTGCCAGCAATGGCGTGTGGGTTAACACTAGCGTTGGCAGTACGCGTTGAGAATCTTCTTGCACCAGTTTACCAAACACGGCTGGGTCTATTAGCGTAGCGGAATAAGCAATAAACATAGGCACAAAGGTAAAGCAGAAATAAACGCTGGCGCCTAAAATTGAGCCCCATAGCGCGATTTTTGCGCTTTTGGCTGAGGTGATGCGTTGAAAAACGTCTTGCTGGGGAATGCTGCCTAGCATCATGGTTACCCAGCCGCCCAAGAAGGTAATCCACACCCAAATATCACTACCTTTAGGAAAGAAATCCAGTTTGCCAGCAGCTCTTGCGTGCTCTATTACTGGAGCTACACCGCCAGTCATGCCGGATACAATACTACCAATGTAGAGTAAGCCGCCTATCACCACAATCATCTGCACAAAATCGAGCACTGCTACTGATAGCATGCCACCCAATGTTGTATAGGTCAGCACGATTGCCGTGCCGATAATCATGCCCATTTCTTCACTGACGGCACCATGCGTAATCATGTTGAATATCAAGCCCAGCGCCTTAATTTGTGCGGCAACCCAACCCAAATACGACACAACGATGGCAATGGTGGTTAGGACTTCTACAGTGCGGTTGTAACGCATGCGGTAAAAATCGCCCAGCGTAATAATGTTGAGTTTGTAAAGCTGGGTAGAGAAGAAGAAGCCAGCAATAATTAAGCACATGCTAGAGCCAAATGGATCCGCCGCCACGCCATTTAAACCTTCTTGCACAAAGGTGGCTGAAACGCCAAATACCGCTTCCGCGCCAAACCAAGTAGCAAAAACAGTGGCCATCACCACAGGCAATGGTAGGTGGCGGCCAGCTACAGCATAATCTTTTGTATTGTGTACGCGGGTTGCCGCAACTAAGCCAATGCCAATAGAAACACATAGATAAGCGACAACAAACCAAATCAGCACGACTTTTCCCTTAACTTTCTAATTCACCTTGGACAAATTGTGAGTAACACAGCAAAGATATGCCGACATTGCTACGCACTTTCAATTATTAGCTAATATTTATTTCAAACCTTGCCTAAATAAGATCAAAGCCAAACGTGATGAGAGTGGCAATCTGTAATACAAGTAAAACGCCAATAATCAACGTTAATCTTTTTTGCCAGCGTGCTTGCTTTTGCTGCGCTTTAATCAGTGCATCCATGGTTTCCCGCATCGGCATATCTTGTTCAGCATGGGTTTGCTGATTCAAAAACTGGTGCACCAAGCGCGGCATTTGCGGCGTATTTTTTAGAATAAATGGCAGCTCTTTTTTGAAGGTATTGACCATGCTGCGCCAGCCCACTTGCTCGCTCATCCAATGTTTTAAAAAAGGTTTGGCGGTTTGCCATAAATCGATATTAGGGTCTAAATCACGGCCTAGGCCTTCAATGTTCAGCAAGGTTTTTTGCAGCATCACCAGTTGCGGTTGAATCACCACACCAAAGCGGCGCGACATTTGAAACAGACTTAATAAGGTGCGGCCAAACGAAATATCTTTTAATGGCTTATCAAAAATTGGCTCACAAATGGCGCGAATTGCCGTTTCTAATTCATCCGTGTTGGTATCTTTTGGCACCCAGCCAGATTCAATATGGGCAATCGCCACATCGCGATAATCGCGATTAAAGAAAGCTAAGAAATTGCGTGCCAGATAATATTTATCGGTATCGCTTAAGCTGCCCATAATGCCAAAATCTAGGGCGATATATTTGCCTTTATCTGGTCCTTCATCTGCCACTTGAATGTTGCCAGGATGCATATCAGCATGAAAGAAACCATCGCGAAACACTTGCGTAAAAAAGATTTCAACGCCATCGTGTGCAAGCTTGGTGATGTCTATACCTTTTGCACGTAACACATCAGTTTGGCTAATTGGCGTGCCGTACATGCGCTGCATGGTCATTACATCTTTACGACAATAATCCCAATACACATCTGGTATCAGCAGTTTTGCTCTTATCTTGTCATTTTGAGCGAAGTTACGTGCTAATTGGCTACAGTTAGCCGCTTCTAGCGTTAAATCAAGCTCATGCTTAGTGTGGCGCGCAAACTCCTCTACTACCTCTAAAGGTTTTAAGCGCTTACCTTCACTAGAAACCGTTTGTAGTAACCAGGCCAGAGATTTTAATAGTTGCAAATCTTGATGAATGATTTTAGCAATTCCTGGGCGCAAGACTTTTACCGCCACAGGCTGACCATCTGGTAATAAGGCAAAGTGCACTTGTGCCACCGATGCGCTAGCAACCGCAATCGTATCAAATTGACTATATACTTGGTCTAGAGGCAATTCAAACGCGGCTTCAATGCTTTTTTGCACTTCTGAAAAGGCAAAAGGCGGCACTTGGTCTTGCAGTTTTGCCAGCTCATTGGCTACATCAGGGGCTAGTAAATCGCGTCTTGTAGACAGCATTTGCCCAAATTTAACAAATAATGGACCTAATTTTTCTAGCGCTAAACGTAAACGCACACCTCTTGGCAACGCGGTATTGCGCCAAAAAAATATCACTTTAATCAGTTTGTGCAGCGGCTTAAAATTAATGTGGTCACCAATAAATTCATCTAATCCAAATTTTAGCAGGATGAAGATAATGATAAGTAGGCGAAAGTAGTGCATTAATCAGAAGGGCTTTCTGCAGAATCGTCGGCTGATTTGCTTAATTTTTTCAGTTTTTTTTCAAAGCGCGCCATATCACTTTTAAGGCTATCTACCTCTTGCACAAATTTCTCAACCTGCCATTTTTTGGCGATAACCAGTTTTTCTTCTTGCCAGTATTCACCTAGCATTTCAGCTAAATTAACGGTTTGCTTTTTGGTTTCTTGTGCGACTTTTTGGCCGCCTGCCACCAATTTATTGGCGGCAATATCGCCCATCAAATGGCTTAAATCTTCTTCAATATCCCAGCGCATTTGTTGCAAAATTTTGCTTAACTCAGCCGCCAAATGCGTGTCGCCATCAATTTTAATCTGCATCTTGGCTGATTCATCTTGCGCCATTAAGCGCAAGGCTAAACTAGGTGGCAAATGAATAACTGCATCGGCTGTAGTCGTTTCACCAGCCAAACTTAAACTGCCACCTTCTAGGATGACTAAATTTGCTCTAAGCAGCGAAAAATCAAACTGCACAACTTTGCCCGCAAAAGGCGCTAGATATGGACGCGACCAATTATTTTGATTGGTGATATGTTGCAAAAAGCGGGTGATTAATGGTTTCAACATTTTAACAGCGCTACGTTTTGTAGCCCTTGTGTAGGGCAACCACGCCAGCGTTTAAATTATGGTAATCCACTTGGCTTAATCCAGCGTCCATCATCATTTGTTTAAGCGTTTCTTGGTCTGGATGCATGCGAATGCTTTCAGCCAAGTACTGATAGCTTTCGGCGTCTTTGGCAATTAATTTGCCCATAAACGGCAAAAGTTTAAACGAGTAAACATCATATAATTTCTCTAATGGTTGCCAAACTTTTGAGAATTCTAAAACCAGCAGTCTGCCGCCTACTTTTAGCACGCGCTGCATCTCTTTTAATGCCACATCTTTGTGTGTCATATTGCGCAAACCAAATGCCACAATCACACAATCAAAACTGTTATCGGCAAACGGCAATTGCTCAGCATTACATTGCATAGCAGGCACACTAAGCCCAGCGTCAATCATGCGGTCGCGCCCAACGGCAAGCATGGATGCGTTAATGTCGGTTAATATCACTTCGCCAGTTGCGCCAACTTTTTGAGCAAATAGTTTAGATAAATCGCCGCTACCGCCTGCAATATCTAACACCTTATCGCCCGCCTTAACGCCGCTCACATCCACGGCAAAGCGTTTCCAAACGCGGTGCAAACCTGCAGACATTACATCGTTCATAATGTCGTACTTGCTGGCGACAGAATGAAACACTTCGCCCACTTTTTGCTGTTTTATCGGTTCGCTAATGGTTTTAAAGCCAAAATGCGTGGTTTTTTCGGTCATATGGATTCCCTAAACATTCTGCTTGCGCTTATGCCCAGCCATTTCAAGCTTAGTAACATAATCTTGCCACATGGCTTCGTAATTTTTAGCCATTTCGTATAAATAATCCCAAGAATACAAGCCTGTATCATGGCCATCTGTGAACACTAGCTTGACTGCGTAATTGCCCACTGGTTCGATGGCGCTGATATTCACATCCTCTTTGCCGATTTGCAGCGTTTCTTGCCCCGCGCCATGGCCGCGCACCTCGGCAGAGGGTGAGTAAACGCGTAAAAATTCAGTCGATAGCTTACATTCGGTATTGTTATCGAATTTAATTTCTAATAATCGAGATGCTTGGTGCAAGCGAATATCAATTGGGCGCGGCGAGTATTGGCTGGTATCGGTCATTGCAAGTTGTGAGAATAATTCAGTTAATAATGATAACAGAACATGCATGGCGGCTAGCTAATTAGCGCTTTTAACCACAAAATTTTAATGAAACTAACCGTTTATGACCAAAAATTAGCCTTTCATCAGAAACTAAATGAATTCAACCTCATAATGGCGTTGATTAATTTAAATAATATCAATGTTGTGATACAGTTGTTTTACGTATAAAGAGGCTGATTTTAGGCTTATCAATAAAAATTCTGTAAGTGTTTTAATAGAACACAAGGCGTGGGGACGACAATGGCAGAAAATAAACTAGCGCATCAATTTGCAGCGTATTCCGAATGGCGGAAGGCGTTGGTTGATAGCATTTGCGATTATCGCAGCTGGCTAAATGAGCAAGAGCTTAACGATGCGCAAATTGATCAGCGCATTACTAATTTATTAGAGCGCTTACGCGAAGATAAATTAAACGTTGCCTTTGTGGCCGAGTTCTCGCGCGGTAAGTCTGAGTTGATTAATGCGATTTTCTTTGCCGATTATGGTCAACGCCTATTGCCATCAAGCGCTGGTCGCACCACCATGTGCCCAACCGAGTTGCTGTATGACGCTTCAAAGCCCACATCGATTGCGATGTTGCCAATTGAAACCCGCTCATCAGACGCAACCACCACAGAATACAAACGCTATCCAGATGAATGGAAAGTGGTTGAATTTAATGTCGATAACAACGACAGCATGGTTGCTGCGTTTAAAGAAGTGAGTAGCACTAAACGTGTGACGGCAGAAGAAGCTGAAAAATTCGGCTTGTATGATCCAAACAGTTCAGACGATGCGATGAGCTTAAACAAAGATGGCAGCATTGATATTCCTTGCTGGCGTTATGCGATGATTAATTTCCCGCATCCTTTACTTGAGCAAGGCTTGGTTATTTTAGATACGCCAGGTTTAAACGCGATTGGTACAGAGCCAGAGTTAACACTAAACATGCTGCCAAATGCGCATGCCGTATTGTTTATTTTAGCGGCTGACACTGGCGTTACTAAATCAGAAATCGACGTATGGCGCCAATATATCAGTGGCACACGTTGGAAACAAAAAGGCCGCTTAGCCGTATTGAATAAGATTGACGGCTTATGGGACGAATTAAAGAACGAAAAAGAAATTGAAAAAGAAATCACCAAACAAATTAAGGTGAGTGCTGAGTTATTGGGCTTAGAAACTAATCAGATTTTCCCAACCTCGGCACAAAAAGGTTTGCTAGCTAAAATTAATGGCGATGAAGCTTTATTAGTACAAAGCCGCTTGCCTGAACTTGAAAAAGCCTTGTCTGATGAGTTGATTCCATCTAAAAAGGAAATCGTTCGCGACAACACCAAAAACGAAATTGAAGATTTAATTGCCAACTCTAATATGATTTTGGAATCGCGCGTCACAGGCGTGGTTGAGCAATTAGAAGAGTTGCGTGGCCTGCGTGGCAAAAACGAAGACGTTGTTGAACACATGATGAATAAAGTCAAAGTGGACAAAGAAAACTTTGAAAAAGGTTTACAACGCTTTCAAGCGCTACGTAGCGTATTTTCGCAACAGACCAATAAGCTATTCACCTTGTTAGGCATGGAAGCGCTTAAACTACAAGTGCATACCACTCGCGAAACCATGGTGAAAGCCAGTTTTACCAAAACCATTCGCGAAGCGATGGACCACTTTTTCTTGGATTTAAAAGGCCGTTTGGTTTCGTCCGATGCACAGATTGATGAAATTAAGAAAATGATGGACGTGATGTACGACAAGTTCAGTAAAGAGCATGGACTGCGTAAATCTGAACCGCCTGCTTTTTCAACATTGCGTTATCAAAAAGAGCTAGCCAAATTAGAGCGTGCTTACAAAGAGCAGTTTAATACCGCCTTTAATATGATTGCCAATGAGAAAATGACCTTAACGACTAAGTTCTTTGAAACTCTGGCAAGTCGTGTGATTCATGTGTACGAAGTGGCAAACCGTGATGTGGAAAACTGGTTAAAAGCCGTGATTGCACCAATGGAATCGCAAGTGCGTGAGCATCAATTGCAATTGCGCCGCCGTTTAGAAAGTATTAAACGTATTTACAAGGCAACCGATACGTTGGAAGACCGTATTTTAGAGCTGGAGAATATTGAGAAAAGTATTCGCGCGCAAATGACGGACTTAAAAGTATTGCGTCAGCATATGGGTAATGCCTTGGCTTTTGAAAACGAATCGGATGCCAAAGCGGCCTAACTAGTTCTACATAAAGTAATCAATAAAAAAGCCGACATTAAGTCGGCTTTTTTATTTTTTTGAATTAACCAAGATTAAGCGGCTAACATCGCACCTTTAATTTTCTGCATGGCTTTTTGCTCGATTTGGCGAATACGTTCAGCCGACACACCAAACTCAGCAGCCAAATCATGCAAGGTAAGCGTTGCGCTTTCAGTTAACCAGCGCGCTTCTAACACGCGGCGGCTACGCTCATCCAAGCTCATTAGCGCTTTGCTTAAGCTAGCCGATTGCATTTTTTCTGCTTGTTGGTTAGCTAAAAACTCAGATGGCTCTGGGCCTTCATCTTCCAAGTAAGCAATCGGGCTAAAGCTTTCATCGCCGTCATCATCAATTTGCGCATCTAATGAAATCTCTTGGCCATTTAAGCGATATTCCATTTCCATCACTTCTTCTGGCTTTACATTGAGCTCTTTTGCAATGCGATTCACTTCATCGGTATGCAGGCTGTCAAAGCCTTTTTTCATGCTGCGTAAATTAAAGAATAGTTTACGTTGCGCTTTAGTTGTCGCGGTTTTCACCAAACGCCAGTTACGCACAATGTACTCATTCATTTCGGCTTTAATCCAATGCATGGCAAAAGAAACCAAGCGCACACCGCGATCTGGATCAAAGCGCTTCACGGCTTTCATCAAACCAATATTGCCTTCTTGAATAAGATCGGATTGTGGCAAGCCATAACCCAAATAGCCACGCGCAATGCTCACAACCAAGCGCAAATGCGAAACAATCAATGTTTGCGCCGCGTCTAAATCGTTGTTGTTTTTGAGTCTTGTAGCCAAGTCATATTCTTCTTCTGCGCTTAATAGCGGGAAGGCCTTGATTGCACGCATATACTGGTCAAAGCTATCAAGAGATGAAATTGACGGTATCGTTAAAGCGTTAATGATGAAAACTCCTTAAGTAATAAAGATGGTAATACAAGAATAATTTTAGCACTCTGATTATGAGAGTGCTAGTAAAGAATAGTTTCAAATTGTTACAGTTTGTTTTGTATATCAACGCTCAATACCTTTAAAGTGGGTTTTTAAAAGTACAAATTAGGTATAAATATTAAGTTTATTTCTGATAGTTTTTGGTTATACGTAGCGCGCTAACTATTCTGTATAATATTAAATATCTATTATTTTGATATGCAAAAGAGAATATTTATATGGCCAAACTCAATTACAATCATTTGTATTATTTTTGGGTTATTGCCAAAGAGGGGCACTTGGGCAGAGCGGCAGCAAAATTGTTTGTTTCACAGTCAGCTTTATCTACCCAGCTTAAAAAATTAGAAAATCAACTGAACAATACTTTGTTTTCTAGAGAAGGCAGGCTTTTAAAGTTAACGGAAGCAGGGCAACTTACCCTGAGTTATGCCAATAAAATTTTTGGCTTAGGTAATGAGTTGAGTGGGCTTTTGCAAAATAGCGCATCTCCCAGCCGCATGATTTTAAAGATAGGCGTGGTTTCGTCTTTATCGCGCAATTTTGTTGAAAATTTTATCCGCCCTGTTTTGAATCGTGATGATGTTGAACTACTGATTGATTCTGGCAATCAAGATGAGTTGTTAATGCGCTTGGGTCAGCATCAGCTGGATATTGTTTTAAGTAATTATCGGCCTAGCCCAAGCGCGCAATATGCGTTTAAAACCAAATCGCTTGCTAAACAGCAGCTAAGTTTAATTGGTAAACCACGCGCAAACAGCAAGCCGTTTAGCTTTCCGCAAGATTTAAGCGAATACAAATTATTGCTACCAAGTGTGGGCACTGAAATTCGCGCCATGTTTGATTTGATTTGCTATGAGCAGCAAATACGCTACAACACTATGGCGGAAATCAATGATATGCCTGCTTTGCGCTTGATTGTGAGAGATTCAAATTGTGTTGCACTGATGCCAAAAGTGGTGGTGCAAGATGAAATTAAAAATAATACTTTGCAAGAGTACTGCAAGATTCCTGGCTTGTATGAGCAATTTTATGCCATTTCAACCAAGCGACATTTTGAACCAGATATCATCAAATTGTTATTGGGCCGAGATGAGGACGAAGTGTTGAGCAACGTATCTGAATCGAAAATGGATTAACACTATATGGCAATGGAACAACAAACAAAGAAGCCGATTGAGCGATTATTTGAAATAATCGATTTAGAGCGCAAAGATATTAACCTGCTGGTTGTGCTGACTTTTGGTTATGGTTTGCTGGGCATAGCAACGCCAATTGCGGTGCAAGCGCTGGTGAATATTGTCACCATGGGTGGTGTATTGCAGCCCTTATTTGTGGTTTCGTTTATCTTATTTGCACTGCTGCTATTGTCCGGCGCTTTGTATGTATTTGAGGCTTATGTTGTTGAGTTGATTCAAAGAAGGTTATTCGTTAGAACCTCAATTAATGTCGCCAACAACACGCAAGGCATTGATACTTCCGTTTACGATCACGCTAATCCCGTTGAATTGATGAACCGATTTTTTGATGTGAGCACGGTGCAAAAATCGGCCGCCACTTTGTTAACGGTTGGTTTGAATGCATTTTTACAAGGCTTTATTGGCAGCATTATTCTGATTTTTTATAGCTTATATTTCGGCATTATCATTTTAATCGTGCTGATTTTGTTGGCGTTTATTATCTTTGTATTGGGCAATAATGGCACCGATACCGCCATTGATGAATCAAAATCCAAATACACAACGGCCGCTTGGTTAGAAACCATTGCTAGAAATTTTTATATTTTTAAGTTTTTTAATGGCTTAGAAAGAACAAAAAAATTAACTAATGAGTTGGCCAATACCTATTTAGAAAAAAGAAACCAACATTTTAAAATCTTGTTAAAGCAAAATATTGGTGCGGTTATTTTGTATGCCATTGTTGGTACATCTATGCTGGCATTAGGTGGCGCACTGGTGATTCAGGGCCAAATTAACTTAGGCCAGTTTGTTGCCGCCGAGCTGATTATTTTTGGCGTGTTGGCTGCTTTTGTGCGCTTTATTAGCAAGCTAGAGTATTTTTACGACATGCTGGCAGGCCTTGATAAAATTGGCGTATTAGACGATTTGCCGCAAGAAAAACTGGGTCAGCACGAAATTGAAGACCTTAACTTAACGCGTGTTGCGGCCAATAGTATTTCATTTCAATATTCACCACGTATTCAGCCCATAAACGCTATTAGCTTTCAGCTATCCAAAGGCGAAAGCTTGGCTATATTAGGTGAATCTGGTACTGGAAAATCGACACTGGTTGGTATTGTAACGGGGCTAAGACAGCCTTCAATTGGGCATATTGAATTCAATAATAATGATTTGAGGCAATTAAATCAAAACTCACTGCGCAATTTAATTGGTATTGCCAGCCGAGTGGAAATTGTTGAAGGCAGCATCAT
>JAZKDM010000113.1:0-1922 GCA_040387535.1 Pseudomonadota bacterium
CCAATAATATGGATAATTACCGCAAAATTACCCAAGAGCACGCTGAAATCACGCCGATTGTTGAGCAATATCATTTGTTTGAAAAAGCCGAAGCCGACATTAAAGAAGCGCAAAGCATGTTGAGCGACCCCGACATGAAAGAGTTTGCTCAGGAAGAAATCGAAAACGGCAAAGCCACGCTGGAAAAAGTAGAGCTGGATTTGCAAAAATTATTATTACCAAAAGACCCTAACGATGATAAAAACATCTTTTTAGAAATTCGCGCAGGCACGGGTGGAGATGAGTCTGGCTTATTCTGTGGCGACTTATACCGCATGTACAGCCGCTATGCCGATCGCCAAAAATGGAAAGTCGAGATTATGTCGGCAAATGAATCTGAAGTAGGCGGTTACAAGGAAATTATCGCCAAAATCGAAGGTTATGGCGCCTACTCTAAACTTAAATTTGAATCAGGCGTGCACCGTGTACAGCGTGTGCCGGATACCGAAACGCAAGGCCGCATTCATACCAGTGCATGTACGGTAGCCGTGCTGGCAGAGGCAGATGAGATCAACGATACCATTATCAACCCAGCGGATATTCGTATTGATACTTACAGGGCATCAGGTGCAGGTGGCCAGCATATTAATAAAACCGATTCTGCTGTGCGTATTACCCATGCTCCTACAGGAATCGTGGTGGAGTGCCAAGAGGGTCGCAGTCAACATGCCAACAAAGCGCAGGCTTTGGCTGTTTTGGCAGCGCGCATTAAATCGAAACAAGTAGATGAACAAAACAGCAAAATCGCTAGTGAACGTAAAAGTTTAATTGGCAGTGGCGACCGCTCTGAGCGTATCCGTACCTACAACTATCCTCAGGGCCGCATTACCGACCATCGCATCAATCTTACTTTATATAAAATCGATGCGATTACCGAAGGCGATATGGATGAGCTAATTGGCGCGCTATCAGCCGAACATCAGGCTGATTTACTTGCAAGCTTGGGTGAGGATAATTAACCTTTATGATTGCCTTATGTTCAGCCACAGTTGATTGGTCTGCCACAGGTACATGGGTTACTGGGAGCGCGACAGTAGTTGTCGCCATCATTGCACTACACTCTTGGAAAACGCAAATAAAACTACAAGACAAATATTCTAAAGTGGATTCTTTGCTTGAAGCTTTTGTTAAATGCGTCAGGGCTGGCCACGATTGGCAATGGCATTCAGGCATGGGAGAAACAAGAGATATATTTTGCGAAAATGATCTATCTAAGTGCTGGAAAGACGCATTGATGCAGTATCGTATGGATTGGAGCAAGATTAAATTTCATCTAAATAGCATTAAAGATGATTTATGGTTTGAACCTAATAAGCTACAAAGCAGAATAATTCAAATTGGGATAAATCTTCAACATCCAAATGTTGAAATTTTCCAACGAGATATCCAAACATTACTTGATAATGGAATTAAAGATATTTCGAATTTGAAAAATAAGTAATTGATACATCATTCTTTAATATCCAATTCTTGAATTTTGCGCGTTAACGTATTTCTGCCCATTCCTAACTGATTCGCCGCTTCAATACGTCGGCCATCGGTATGTTGTAGCGCTTTTACAATCATCACACGTTCAAAATCTTTGGTGCGCGCTTCTAATACGTTTTGTTCGCCGCGATTCAGCGCATCGGATACTTCTTGCGCAAGCGCTTCTTGCCAAGAATTAGCGGTAATCGTTTTGCTAGTATCTTCTTTTAATTCTGGTGGTAAATCCACCACATCCACGTTTTGACCAGGCGCCATCACGGTTAGCCAATGGCATACGTTTTCTAGCTGGCGCACGTTGCCGCTCCAATTGACAGCGGTTAAATAGCGTAATGCGGCAGCGGATAATTGTTTAGGTTCTACCCCTAGCTGAATCGCGCTTTGCGCTAAAAAGTGTT
>JAZKDM010000114.1:0-4973 GCA_040387535.1 Pseudomonadota bacterium
ACAGTTTTAGTCATTTGAATTAATCAAACCCCATAATGGACGCTACAATTAATCTAGAACAATTACAACAAATCACACAAGATGTGCTTAAAATTGCCAAGCAGGCAGGCGCGTCTTCTGCTGAAACCGAAGTGAGTTTTGGCACAGGCCAAAACGTATCGGTGCGCTTGGGTGAGACTGAAAATATTGAATATAACCGTGATAAGGGTATTTCGGTTACTGTTTACTTTGGTGAGCAAAAAGGCCATGCCAGCAGTTCTGATTTAAGCCCGCAAGCACTTAAAGATACGGTTGAAGCGGCTTGTAATATTGCGAAATACACCGCAAAAGATCCTTTTTGTGGCTTGGCCGATGCCCATTTGATGGCAACAGATCTGCCAGATTTAGATTTATATCACCCTTGGCAATTAAGTGTGGATGAAGCGGTTGAAATTGCAAAAGCTTGTGAAGCTGCTGCTATTGATGTGGATAAAACACGTATTACCAATTCGGAAGGCGCAGGCGTATCAAATTCAGAAAGCATTTTTGCTTATGCCAATAGTCATGGCTTTGTAGGTGGTTATGCCAGTTCGCGCCATAGCATCAGCTGTTCGGTGATTGCTGAAGATAACGGCAATATGCAGCGTGATTATTGGTACACCAGCGCGCGCGATTTTATAGACATGGATTCCGCCAGCTATGTAGGCAATTTAGCTGGTCAGCGTACTATCCGACGCTTAGGCGCGCGCACGATTCAAACCGGGCAATATCCTGTTTTGTTTGAAGCGCCATTGGCTTCAGGTTTGATTTCATCTTTAATCGGCGCCATTTCGGGCGGTAGCTTATATCGGAAATCTTCTTTTTTGCTAGATAGCCTAGGTAAAAAAGTGGCATCAAGCGTTTTGAATATCACAGAAGACCCGCATATTAAAAAAGGCGTTGCCAGCAGCCCTTTTGATAGTGAAGGTGTGGCGACGCACGCGCGTCAACTAGTTGAAAACGGTATCTTGCAAGGTTATATGTTATCTAGTTATTCAGCGCGCAAGCTGGGCATGCAAAGCACGGGTAATGCGGGTGGTAGTCACAATTTGATTGTGCAATCCACAGGGCAGAATTTTGCTGAATTATTACAATTAATGGGCACAGGCTTGCTGGTAACCGAAGTGCTTGGCCATGGCCTGAATATGGTAACAGGTGATTATTCGCGCGGTGCGGCAGGTTTTTGGGTAGAAAATGGTGTGATAGCTTACCCTGTTGAGGAAATTACCATTGCAGGCAATATGAAAGACATGCTGAATCAGATTACAGCGATTGGTACAGATGTAATTAAGAATAGCTCAAAATTGACTGGCTCTATTTTGATTGAGCAGATGACGGTGGCAACCGGCGATTCAGCTGAGTAGTGTTGATATTGGACCAAATAATATAGCCCGGCAATAAAGTTGGGCCAATAAAAAAGCCCTTCAATTTGAAGGGCTTTTTTATTAAGCGTTAATAAACTAACAGAAATAAACTAACAGAAATAAACTAACAGAAATAAACTAACAGATTATTTATCTTCATCTGCCAGCTCAAAGCCATCATCCGCTGGTTTGTCGCTTGCAATACCATCGGCAACCAAGCTTGCGCGACGTTGCAAATAGGCATCACGCATAAATGAGTAGGGGTCTAATGAAGCATTGTCTACCAAATCGCCAGCATCAAGCAGTTCAGTTCTCGTATCAATCAATTGCGCGGTACGTAATTGATTGTGCAAACGAATTTCGCCAATGTTGTGTGTATAAGTAATCGGGTCTGAAGTCATTCTGTCGATGGCAAAGCCACCAGCATCGCGCACAGTGCTTGGGCCAATTAACGGCAGCACTAAATAAGCACCGTTGCCAACGCCCCAATAACCCAGGGTTTGACCAAAATCTTCTTTACGGTTTGGAATATTGTCCATGCTTGCTACATCAATAAAGCCAGCTAGGCCGAATGTTGTATTGATTACGAAGCGACCAGCATCAGTAAACGCATGTGCAAATTTAAACTGTAATAAATCATTAAGCACCGTAGTAAGCGCGCCTAAGTTATTAAAGAAATTATTGAAGCCTTTGCGAATAGGTGTTGGTGTGACTTTTTTATAAACGGTTGCCACTGGCTTTATAACGGCTCTATCTGCCACGTCATTAAACTTGTAGACGCCGCGATTAATGCCTTCTAACGGGTCTTTGTTGGCGGTGGCGCAGCCTGTGACTAAAATCGCCAGCAAGAAGCTCAGAAAAAATGTATTTAGTTTTGAATGCATTGTTATATTCACTTATTTATATTGGCGTTATTTCGTTTTTTTAAAATCATATTTTTACCAAATATTACAACGTATTATGGCGGACACCGCTTGTATTGTCTACACATAAAATGGGTAGTCATTTTTGATACTGTATTAAAGTGGCGTAAAAACAACGTAAATTTACTTACGTTGCAATCATATTCTTAGAATTAAAAGCAATAACTATGCCTCATTACCTGTTTCATCTTTGCTGGGTTGGCAAGATTTATACAAACTCAAGGCCAGTGCTCGTTGTGTGGCATGGTCAACAATTGGCGCGGGATAATCTTTACCAATAATAAGGCCAATAGATTGCTGCCGAATGGGTGGGATTAGCCAAGGTGCGTGTATTTCTTTGTCACTGCACTGACTCAATTCTGTCACATATTTGCGAATAAACTTACCAGTTGCGTCAAATTTCTCACTTTGAGTGATGGGGTTGAAAATTCTAAACCACGGTTGCGCGTCGCAGCCTGTGCTGGCCGCCCACTGCCAACCACCATTATTGGCCGAAAAATCAAAATCAATTAAGTGTTCAGTAAAATAACGCTCACCCCAGCGCCAATCAATCAGCAAATCTTTTACTAAAAAGCTGGCAGCCACCATGCGCAAACGGTTATGCATAAAGCCAGTTGTATTAATCTGGCGCATAGCGGCATCTACTAATGGATAGCCCGTTTTGCCTTCACACCATGCTTTAAATAATCGCTCATCGTTTGGAAAGGCTAGGTTTTCGAAATCTGGCTTAAAGGCTTTTCCAAAAGCCACTTGCGGATTGTGATACAAAATTTGAAAGTAAAAATCACGCCAAATCAGCTCATTCAGCCAGCTATCGGCGCCAGCATTGGCCATGTTTTTGGCGGTGCGTGCTAAATGACGAATAGATACAGTGCCAAAACGTAAGTGCACAGAAAGGTAAGAAACGCCTTTAACGGCAGGAAAATTGCGCGCCTCTTTGTAGTGGAGCATGCGGCTCTCAAAATCTTCAAATAGCGTTGCGCCGCCGCTCATGCCTGTGGGTAAGCGCATTTCGCTTAAATTGGTGCGCGCAAAGCCCATGGCTTCTAGGCTGATTAATTCGCTGGCTGGCACTTTGGCTAAATGTTGAATATAGGCATCAACAGGGTAGGGCTTTAAATAAAAGTCGTTAAGTTTTTTTAGCGCGGCGTTGCGATAAGGCGAAAAGACAGAATAAGGCTTATTGCTTAGGCTTAATACTTCATCTTTTTCAAAAATCACTTGGTCTTTAAAGTGGTGAAATTCGATATCGTTTTTGGCTAAAGCGGCGGCAACATCATCATCGCGTTTAACTGCACTGGGCTCATAATCGCGATTGGTAAAAACCGCATTCACTTGTAAAGCTGCTGCAAGTTGCGGAATTATTTCACGCGCAATGCCATGTTTGACGATTAAATCGCCACCGTTTTTCTGAAGGGCGGCTTTTAACTCTTTAACGCTTTCCCAAATAAACTCAATGCGTCTGTCTGCTTTATTTGAGAGTAAATTTAAAATTTCGGTATCAAAAACAAATACACAAAATACTTGTTGCGATGATTTAAGCGCGTGATAAAGCGCAGCGTGATCAAAATCGCGCAAATCGCGTCTAAACCAGACTAAAGATTTGCTATAGGAGTATTCGGAAGGGGAAGATTTTGTATAAGTCATACATAGACAGACCAGAAATGAGCTGTCTAGTTTAACAAAACCTTACTATTTATAAATGGGCGTGAAAATATAAATTGAGATTAAAATTTAGTATCAAAAACGCTTAGCTTCTTGCCCCAAACATATATTTTTTCTCTTCTACCACTACCGTTTTTATAGGCGCCACTTTTACCGTGCTGGCGGTAGGTGCGGTATTCGCAATTAGTCCAAGCATTGTCTGCACTTCTAGCGCTAACATAATCAGCTCTTCATCGCCCAATTCAAACGCCTTTTGAAAAACCTCAGCGCTATATTCGCTGTCTTTAATCAGTTTAGCGGGGTTTACAGAGCCAATTAATCTTCTGGCAGACACTGAAAATTTTGATAATAAGACTAAGCCATTGTTATCCATCGTAAATCCTCAATCATAAATGTTGACTCAAAAAGAGGCTAAAACAGGCGCTTTTCACCTTTTTGGGGCGTTTTAGCAATAAAAATGCATTTCTATATGCTTATATTGCATATAAAGCATTTAGCGTGCCAGTCATTAATGAGCGATTATTCGCGGTGATAAGGGTGGTTTTGTGTAACAGAGTAAGCGCGGTATAGCTGTTCTGCCAAGAGGATGCGCACCATGGCATGTGGCAAAGTGAGTTTGGATAAGCCCCATAGCCAATCGGCTTTTTGCTTGACCGTGCTATGCAAGCCATCTGCACCGCCGATAACTAGCGCAATATCCCGGCCGTTAGTTGTGGTGCCTGCTAGCCAAGTAGAAAATCGTTCAGCCAATTGCAAAGTGGTGACTTCATTGCCGCGCTCATCTAAAGCAATCAGATAGTCACGGCCAACGGCATCTAAAATACGTTTGGCTTCAATGAGTTGGATGTTGTCGGTGCTATTGCCGGCTGCGCGCTTTTCGGGTTTTATTTCGATAATTTCAACGATGGCTTCGCGCGGCATGCGCTTGGTGTATTCGCTGCAAGCGGTTTCTACCCAGCTTGGCATTTTGTGACCAACTGAAATAATGCGCAGTTTCATGCTG
>JAZKDM010000115.1:0-1120 GCA_040387535.1 Pseudomonadota bacterium
TTTCAATCTGCTCGGCTTGTTTTGGGTTCATCAAGCCTGTGGTGCGTTTTTTAATCAGCTCATCTAAGCCAATGCCATCAATCAAATCAATAGGGTCCAGTACGTTGCCTTTAGATTTACTCATCTTTTGGCCTTCGGCATCGCGAATCAAGCCGTGTACGTACACATGCTTAAACGGAATTTGGCCAGTGATGTGTTTAGTCATCATCACCATACGCGCCACCCAAAAGAAGATAATATCGAAGCCAGTGACCAACACACTAGACGGCAAGAATTGCTTAAGCGCCTGATTCTGCGCGTCAATCGCGGCATCACCTGTCCAGTCTAAAGTGGAAAATGGCCAGAGTGCAGACGAATACCAAGTGTCCAGTACGTCATTGTCACGCTTTAAATTACCTGTATAGCCATCTTTGGCGGCAATGGCTTTTGCCTCCGCCTCATCGTGAGCCACGTAGACTTTGCCATCATCTGTATACCAAGCAGGGATTTGATGCCCCCACCAAAGTTGACGTGAAATACACCAATCCTGAATATTGTTCAGCCATTGGTTATAGGTATTCACCCAGTTATCCGGGTAAAACTTAATTTCACCATTGACCACTACATCTAAAGCTTTTTCAGTAATACTTTTGCCGTCTGTGGTTGGTTTGGTCATCGCCACAAACCATTGGTCGGTCAGCATTGGCTCAATCACCACGTTAGTGCGGTCACCGCGCGGCACTTTAAGTTTGTGTTTATCCGTTTTAACTAAATAGCCGCCCATTTCTAAATCGGCAACTACTTGTTTGCGTGCCGCAAAACGTTCTAAACCAATCAGGTTTTGAGGCAAATCGATTGACTGTTTGGCTGAACCATTAGCAGCCCAAACCTCTGCGGTAGCAGGCACAAAGCCTTGTAGGTTCAGAATCACAATCTTATCTAAACCTTGACGCTGGCCAACCATATTGTCATTAAAATCATGCGCAGGCGTTACTTTAACCACGCCTGTACCAAACTCTTTATCTACATAATCATCAGCAATAATCGGGATTTCACGATTGCAAAGTGGTAGTTTTACATGTTGGCCAATCAAATGTGCATAACGCTCATCTTCAGGGTGCACCATTACGGCAACGTCACC
>JAZKDM010000115.1:1220-18461 GCA_040387535.1 Pseudomonadota bacterium
GGATAGTTGATATGCCACATAAAGCCGTCTTCTTCTTCCTGCACCACTTCTAAATCGGAAACCGCTGTGCCGAGTTTTACATCCCAATTCACCAAGCGTTTACCGCGATAAATCAGGCCCTCGTTATACAAGCGCACAAATGATTCCGTCACTGTTTTGTTCAGTGCAGGGTCCATGGTAAAGCGTTCGCGCGACCAATCAGGACTTGTACCAAGCCTGCGCATTTGTTTAGTGATGGTGCCGCCAGAATATTCTTTCCATTCCCACACTTTTTCTAAGAACTTTTCGCGGCCTAAGTCGTGGCGACTAATGCCTTGCGCGTCTAATTGGCGTTCAACAACGATTTGGGTGGCGATACCAGCATGGTCTGTACCAGGTTGCCAAAGCGTATTTGCACCGCGCATACGGTGATAGCGTGTTAGCGCATCCATGAGCGTTTGATTAAAACCGTGACCCATATGCAGCGTGCCCGTGACATTTGGCGGCGGTAATAAAATACAGAAATTGTCGTTAACGTCTGGGTTTAAACCCGCTGCGTAATAGCCTTTGCTCTCCCAAAAAGCATACCATTGGCTTTCAATGGCCTTAGGGTCAAAGGATTTAGCGAGTTCTTTATGGGCTGTATTTTGCATATTGGCGTGTATTGGAGTTGCAACTAAGAGATAAATTGCATTTTAACATAGCCTTACTGCACCTAAAATCTTAGGAAAAAATAAGTGCGGTCTAAATAGCTGTTTTTTAAAAAGATTGGGCTTAAATTTTGAGGTTTGCAGTTATTGAGCAAACTTAATTAATAAAAATGTGAGCAACGCTAAAATGCCCAAGTGGCTGGCTACCCAATTTTTATAATCATCTCTTAATTGCTGTGGCGATTGTGCTGAGATTAAAAAAAGATGATTATCACTTGGCTTGGTTAAAGTAAAGTCACCCAAATTTCGGCGCATCGCGTATTCGCCATGCACTTCTTTTATGGCATCTTGGCGTGCCAATTCCCATTCATCCAAGCTGATTTCACCGTCTAAATTATGATCGTAGCGATTCAATAAATGCTGCGGGCGCGCTTTTAATTGCGCCAGTTTTTGGCTAACTTGTTTGTTGGCGATTGACTTATCAAGCACGTCATGCCTTGTATCTAGCTGCCCAAGCACATACAGCGGCTTACCTGCAGGCAAGTATTCTTCGGCATAGCGGTGATTGTTTTTACGCCAAGTGCTGGCTTTAAAATGCATAATCTCAGCGCCTTTAGGGTCAACGCTACATTCCCCAGAGTCATCTTTTAGCGTAAATACCGTTTGGCTCTCAGAGTAATCTAATAGTCTGCTTTCATAAATGCCAGTTGATTTGCCGTTGCTTGGAATGTTGGCGTAAACCCAAGCGCGATACCATACACAGGGAATGCCGTGGTAAGGGGTTTTCAAGAGTTTTGGTGTGGATGCAATGCCTTGCAACTCAATATAACCTTGCGCGGCGGCGGCAATGCTTGAAATTGGCGCTTCTGATATTTTAAGTAATCGCCAGTAATTAAATAAGCCTGCAAAAAAGCTAATAGCAATACAAGCGAATAAAAGGCCGCGCCAAATTTGATGAATATTGCTGTGGTGGCGTAATGTATAAACAGCCGCAAGCGCAATAATCAAAACACCAATCGCGACTAAGTTGACGCTTTGGCCTTTAAGGCGCGCAAACATTATTTATTTACGCGTTAAAGCGTGCGCTTACATCAATATCTTTTAGCTCAGCGGCGTTAAATTGCAGCAATTCAGCGCGCTCAAAAGCAAATAATCTGGCAACGATTAAATCGGGGAATTGCGCAATACGCACATTATTGGTGTTAACCGAATCATTATAAAACTCGCGCCTATCGGCAATTTGATTCTCTAAACCCGTAATACGCTGCTGCAAATTAATAAAGGTTTGGTCGGCTTTTAAATTAGGGTAATTTTCTGCCACCGCATATAAACCACCCAAACTGGCCGTTAGAGCAGATTCAGATTGGCTTAAGCCCGCCACATTATGGGTTTGGCGTGCGGCATCTACACCCATGCGTGCGCTGATTACTTTTTCCAGTGTCGCTGCTTCGTGTGCCATATAGGTTTTGCAGGTATCGATTAATTTTGGCAATTCATCATGACGTTGTTTTAGTAAGACATCAATATTCGCCCAAGCTTTTGAGACATTATTCTTGATTAAAATCAGACTGTTATAAGTGAGTACGCAATAAAAAACAATCACCGCTAATATAATAAGTAGTAGTAAACCCACATGATTCCCCTTGTTTAATTAAGGCTGACGATAGTGCTCGCCCAACAGTTCTGGGCCGACTTTTTCCCAGTAACGTGAGAAGCGTTTAAGGCGTTTTTCGCTAATTTCAACATTTGCAAATTTGACTTCGGGCTGCCATGTGGTGTTAAAAGGCTCAAGTAAAGCTTTTACTTGTTTGTTAGGCGTTTGTTGCGTAATTACTTGGCCCACGCCGCGCTCTTTTAGTACCGTTGGCGTGTCGCCCATCCACACTTCTACATCTTGTAATTCACTTAGGCAATCGGCCAGAAACTGAATGCGCTTAAGCGGCCATCTGCCATGTAACATGTCATCAAACACAAATATTTTGGCCATGGGCTTGTGCATTAGCGGGTGCGCAGCAGAAAGCATTTCATCGTGTACAAAAACCGCCACGGCTGGGTGGATTGAGATGGCTGATTTTAATGGAATGCTCACTTTGTGTTTTTTAGCACTTGTAGGCGTTTGATTCGCAAACAATTTATCGGTAAGCACTTCATAACTAGCATCAAAAGGGCAAGTGACCTTGCAAGTGGCGCAGTATTTTTCGCCAGTGTAACGCGCTAAATTTTCTTTATTAAAAAAATACGGTTTTGAGCTAAAAAGTGATGCAACCCATTGCCAAGATAAGTGATTAGAGGCTTTGTCGCCATCAAGCAAGTGGATTTCAAACCAATCAGCCGCTTCGCGCCAATCTACTTTAAGCCAATGCACCACATACGCGGCAAACCACATACGCGCATGATTATGCACATAACCGTATTGCGTTAAATCGCGAACAAAGCCATCCATGCACGGTAAGCCTGTAATGCCTTGACGAATAAAATCGGGCATTAATTTATCACCTAGCGCTACTTTAGGGTCTTCGATATCGCTAAAGATGCCGTCACCCATGTTGTACCAAACACGGCGCCAGTAATCACGCCAAGCTAGCTCAAACACAAATTTTTCGGCATGTTCACCAAAGCGTTCACGTGCGTTATCCGATGCTTCTTTTAGCGTTAAGCAACCGTATCGAAAGTAGGGTGAAAGTTTGGTTACCGCGCCATTAATAAAATTACGGTTGCGGTTGTAAGCGATTGCGTCGATGCTATTTAAGCGTTTAAGTGCTTCGTAACGCCCACCACGCCAGTCATCCCCTAAAAAAGGGCCAGTGGCTAGTGGAAACATACGCCGAATGTATTGCAGGCGTTCAGCACGATCACATGGAATAGTAAGTTTGGTTGCCTGCGCCATTTAAAAAAGCTCTTGTTGTAAGTTTTTTAGTTTTGTTAGTGTACTCTTTTTTTGGCGTTTTTTTGCGACTAATTCTTGCCCATTTGCGTCACGCACACTGCCCAGCATGCCTTTGCGTGAGGCATGCTTTTTAATAATGGCTTGCGTTTCATCAAACGCACCTGCTTGTTTACGTGCTTGCGAAATTTTAGCTCTGGCTTCACGCATGGCAATGGCAATATCGATTAAGGGCGCAGGATAATGTTTTTCTAGCTCACAGCCGTATTGTTTTTGTAGATTTTTGGGCATTAAGTAGGGCTCAAAAATCCAAGTATCCGGTACATTTTTAAGTGCTGGTAGCCAATGCCGCACAAAGGCCCCAGTGGGGTCTTGATTCTGCGCTTGTTTAATAGGGCTGTAGATACGTAAAGTGTTAATGCCCGTTGTGCCGCTTTGCATTTGGGTTTGCGCCCAATGAATGCCAGGCTCATAATCTAAAAATTCACGCGCTAAGTGCAAGCCAGTTTCACGCCAGTGCAACCAATACAAATAGCTGGCGGTACTCATCAACATGGCGCGCATGCGAAAATTAATCCAGCCCGTTTCGCGCAACATCGCCATGCAGGCGTCAATCAGCGGCCAGCCTGTTTCGCCTTTACTCCAAGCGGCAAGACGCCGTTGCGATTCTGCATGCACAAGCTTTTCATCGCGCATGCCATCATGCGCGTGATGCAGATTTTCAAATTCCATTTCGGGTTCTGATTCCAACTTTTGCATAAAATGGCAGTGCCAATGCAAGCGGCTTTCAAAACCAATTAGGCCACCATTTAAATTTTTGGGGAAAAGGTGCGGTACGTTTTGGTTTGCTAATTCACGAGTCGCCCAATCTCGGCGTTCCCTTGTTGCTTGCACCACTTCGCGCATGGATAAACAGCCATAAGCCAAATAAGGCGAAAGCCGCGAGCCAGCAGTAACGGCCGTCAGCGGGCTTGAAATGCCACCTCTAAACTTGGCGGCACGGCCATCTAAAAAACTGTCAAAAAAGCGTAAAGCCTCACTACGGCCACCACGTTGCCGTCTAGGCTTATCGCTACCTTTTACTTGTGGAATATTGCTGAATGGTAAAGTGATAACTGGCGCTGCAAATGCCGATTGCGGTTTAGCAATAATCGGTGCGCACATGCGCGATTCCCAGTGCTTATTCCAATGATTGCGATTAGTTAAGCGGCGCACAACGCCGTTTTGTGGTGATTCTTGCCAATTAATTTTCTGCACTTTACACCATGCGCTTACGGCTTTATCCACTATGAAACTGGCGCCGTTACCTGTTTCTTCATGGCTATATAGGCCAGCAATAGCGATTTGGCTTTTAATGGTTTGCAAGGTTTCAACAATACCCACAGGTGAAATCTGCAAAGGCAAGCCAATGCCTGCCAGCTCTTTTTTAAGCTCTGCTAAACATTCAGCAATAAACGCCTGATGTTGTGCCACATAATCGTCGCCTGCCCATTGGCTGGGCTCCCAGCAATACAGCGGTAACACACTGCCAGCCAAGCAGGCGGCTTGTAGCGGCGCGTGGTCAATTATGCGCAAATCACGTTTAAACCAAACAATATGAACAGGGTTTTGCATCATCAATATATTTAAGTTAATTCAATAGGATTAAGCGTCGCGCATTCGGTTCAAAACAAAAAAGTGATACCATTAATGACGATTTTGAAGCCATTTTAAAAGGCGAGAATTTAAAGGTATGAATTGAAGGGTGCAAATATGATTGATGCAATGTGGATGTGGGGCGTACTTGGCTTGGTGTTGCTGGCTATTGAGATGGGCACTGGCACAATATATGTATTGTGGTTTGGCATTGCCGCATTGTGCGTGGCGATTGCCACTTGGGTGTTCCCAGCCATGCCAGTTGCCATGCAATTTGCCATTTTTGCGGCGTTATCCATAGGCTCATTAGCGATTTGGAAACTCAATTACAAAAAAACCGAAACACATTCACGTATAGGCCAAGCGCAGGGCGAAGAGATTGGCCGTGTGGGTACTGTGATTGCGGCTTGCAGCCCTACTCAAAATGGCAAAATACAATTCACGCAAGGCTTAATGGGCAGCCGTGAATGGCCAGCAATAGCGGATGCACCGATTTCAGAAGGTACACAAGCGCGTGTGGTGGCGGTAGAAGGCAACACATTACGCATTCAAGCAATATAATTTTATTTTACGGTTTAACTTTTAGGAAAAATCATCATGACCGAATTTAGTTTAATACTCATATTTTTAGTGGCAGTTGCCATTTTTAAAGGCGTGCGCATTGTGCCGCAGGGCGAAGAATGGGTAGTGGAAAGATTAGGCAAATTCGCTGGCGTGCTAAGCCCAGGCTTGCATGTGATTAACCCAATTTTTACCAAAGTAAGCTACAAAGTCACCACCAAAGATATTATTTTAGAAATTCCGCAACAAGAAGTGATTACCGCCGATAACGCCGTAATTTTGGCTAACGCAGTGGCCTTTATTAAAGTTTCTAATATTGAACGTGCTGTGTATGGTATTGAAAATTTCCGCGAAGCCATGCGCAATATGGTGCAAACCAACCTGCGCTCAATCATTGGCGGCATGGAATTAAATCATGCCTTAACATCGCGCGACCGCATTAAAACAGAGCTAAAACAAGCGATTGCCGATGAAGCGTTGGATTGGGGTTTAACAGTTAAATCGGTTGAAATTCAAGACATTAAACCATCGCCAAATATGCAAGACGCCATGGAACGCCAAGCCGCGGCAGAGCGTGAGCGTGTGGCGGTGGTAACTGAGGCAGAAGGTGCGAAACAATCACTTATCTTGAATGCAGAAGCGCGCTTGGAAGCGGCACGTAAAGATGCAGAGGCGCAAATGGTGGCGGCGAAAGCATCGGCCGAATCGATTAAATTTATTACCGAAGCGGTTAAAGAAAATAACGCCTCCGCCATGTTTTTACTGGGTGACCGTTACATCACCTCAATGCAAAAAATCGCCGATTCTAACAACAGTAAAATCGTGATTATGCCGGGCGACTTAGTTGGTGCGGTTAAAAGCTTAATTGGTGGTAAATAGTTTAAAGCTGTATTAACATTGAAAATTGGGTGGTTAAGCGGCCACCCAATCACCCGATTTGCCACCGTGTTTTTCTAATAGCTTAATGTCAGTAATCGTCATGCCGCGGTCTACCGCTTTGCACATATCATAAATAGTCAGTAAGCCTACGCTCACGGCGGTTAAGGCTTCCATTTCAACCCCGGTTTGGCCTGTGGTATCGCAGGTGGCGGTGCAGTTAATGCTATTCTGTGAAGCATCAATTTCAAAGCTTACCGCTACCTTTGTTAATGCAATTGGGTGGCACAGCGGGATTAAATCAGCCGTTTTTTTGCTGGCTTGAATGGCGGCGATTCGCGCAATACCTAATACATCACCTTTTTTAGCGTTGCCTTGTTGAATATGCGCCAAAGTGCTGGCTAGCATGCTGATTGTGCCAGTAGCAACTGCCACGCGGCGTGTAATGGCTTTATCGCCAACGTCAACCATATGCGCTTGTCCGCTGTTATCAAAGTGCGTAAGGGTTTGTTTTGGGTCGGTCATAGGGTTCTCAAGGTTACTGTCTATTAACAATTTTGGCATGAACTTAGCCATTAAAGGCATTATCATAACAATGATGAAGTTAAAGTTATCACTTATTACACAAAGTATTGTTGCTGCTATGTTATTGCTGGCGCAAACGGCGTATGCCGATGCCGCAACGCAGCCTGCCATTTCAGGCAAGCCCTATAACAACGGCACGCTGAATACCAATATTCCTGCCGATGATCAAAATCTGCCCGACTTGGGCGATATTGCGCAAACGGTACTAAGCCCGCAAGATGAACAACGCATTGCAGAACAAATTTTGCGCGAAGTGGCCGATAGCGATGAGGTGTTGCAAGATGCCGAAGTAACTGACTATATCAATGCGGTTGGGCAAAAGTTGGCAGCCAGTGGCCCAGATAAACGCCAGACCTTTCATTTTTTTGCGGTAAAAGATAGCAGCATTAATGCGTTTGCCATGCCCGGTGGTGTGATTGGCGTGCATACAGGTTTGATTCTGGCATCCAATAGTGAATCTGAAATGGCAGGTGTATTGGGTCATGAAATTGGCCATGTTACCCAGCGCCATTTAGCGCGCATGTTGGCTTCGCAAAAATATGATACCTTTAAAAATATTGCCGGCATTGCCTTGGCTTTACTGGTGGCGCGTTCTAATCCACAGCTGGCTACTGGCGCTTTAACTGCCTCTAGTGCGGCAGGCGTACAACGCCAGTTGGATTACACCCGCGAGCATGAGCGTGAGGCAGACAGGGTAGGCTTAACCATATTAGATGCAGCGGGCTACGATGTGCGCGGCATGCCAGCTTTTTTTAGCACATTACAGCGCGGCTCGCGTTTTGTAGAAGGCACAGCACCTAGCTTTTTGCGCACACATCCACTCACAGCAGAACGTATTGCCGATGTATCGAATCGCGTTGAAACCATGCCTTACAGGCAAGTGGCGGATAGTTTGGATTTTAATTTAGTTAAAGCCAAATTGCGCGCAAGTAACGGTTTATCGCAAACAGCTATTGAGCAATTTGAAGATAATATTAGAGAGCATCGCTTTGCCAGTGAAACCGCCGAGCATTATGGCTTGGCCGTTGCTATGTTGCGTAAGAATGATGTGGCAGGCGCAGCAAAACAAGTGGAATGGTTGAAAAGCCATGCCGATAAACACCCCTTTATTGAAAATTTAGCGGCAAGAATCGAAGTGGCGCGCAATAATCCGCAAGCCGCGGCCGCGCAATATGCAAAAGCCTTAAGTTTGTTTCCTGAACATCGCTCATTGATTTATGGCTACGCAGAACATTTTTTGGATAGCAGGCAGCCAGATAAAGCCATTAAGCTGATTGTTGAAAACCAGCGCTTATACGCTGACGACCCCTATTTATATGATATGTTGGCAAAAGCGTATGCGGCAAAGGGTAAGGATTTATTGCGCTTTCAAGCGCAGGGTGAATCGTATTACCGCAAATATAATGTTAATAAAGCGGTTGAGCAGTTGGAATTAGCCATTAAAGCCAAAGATGGTAATTTTTATGAGCAATCGATTGCAGAGGCGCGTTTAAAAGAATTGCGCCGCCTGCAAGAAAATCAAAAACCGAAGGATTGAGAGGTTGGTTAATGCAACGTAGAGACTTTTTAAAGGTTTTATCAGGCATGGCTTTGGCTTTGGTTTTGCAGCCAATCCATGCGCTGGCGGCTATTTGGAACAAGCCAGCTTTTGATGCGCTAAAAATCAATGATGCCAAAAATAATTTAGGCTTAGGGCAAGAAACCTCAAGCAAGGATATTGATATCGTAGCGCCAGACCGTGCTGAGAACGGCGCAATTGTACAAATTGAAATCACCAGCCGCATACCCAATACCGAAAGCATCTCAGTGCTGGTAGAGAATAACCCTACTAGCTTGATTGGGCATTTTGTCTTTAGTAATGGCGCGTTGCCGCAACTGGTTACGCGCATTAAAATGGCTGATACATCGGATGTGAAAGTGATTGTAAAAGCGGGCAATGCCTACTTTAGCGCCGCCAAAAATGTGGTGGTGCTTGAAAACGGTTGTGGGTAAAGGAAACGCACATGGATAATATTAAAATGCGCGCCAAGTTAAGCGGCGATACCACAGAAGTGAAGATGATTATGAATCACCCCATGGAAACGGGGCGCAAAAAAGACGATTTCGGTCAGCTGATTCCTGCTTATTTTATTCAGTTAGTGACAGCTAAGCTAAACGATAAAATTGTATTAGAAATGCAGTGGGGCACTGGCATCTCTAAAAACCCCTATCTCACTTTTTACCTAAAAGGTGCTGCGCTTAACGATAAAATAAGCGTGAATTGGGTAGATAATTTAGGTAAAACGGGCAGCGGCGAAATATTCGTAATCGCCGCCTAAATTAATCGCTGACCATACTCAACATAAGCGCTTCCGCTACTCTAATGCCATCTACCCCCGCAGACAAAATGCCGCCTGCATAACCCGCGCCTTCACCGCATGGATATAAGCCTTTGGTATTAATGCTTTGCAGGCTATTGTCATCGCGCTTGATGCGGATTGGGCTACTGGTGCGCGTTTCTACACCTGTTAACAAACCATCGGCCAAATCATAACCTTTTACTTGTTTGGCAAACACAGGTATCGCCTCCCGAATCGCCTCAATCGCAAAGGCGGGTAGGGTGGATTCTAAATTAGTCAGATGCACGCCTGGTGTATAAGACGGCACCACTTCACCAAATTTTTCAGAAGGCCTGTTGGCTAAAAAATCACCAATCAGTTGTGCAGGTGCCGCGTAGTTGCTACCACCTAGCACATAAGCGTGGCTTTCCAGTTTGCGCTGTAATTCCATACCAGCTAATGGGTTGCCTGGATAATCCACCTCAGGTGTAATGCCCACTACAATACCGGCGTTTGCATTGCGTTCATTTCGACTGTATTGGCTCATGCCGTTGGTGACTACGCGGCCTTCTTCAGATGCCGCTGCTACCACTGTGCCGCCTGGGCACATGCAAAAACTATACACACTGCGGCCGTTGCTGGCGTGGTGCACCAATTTGTATTCAGCCGCGCCTAATTTACTGATTAAATCTTCACTATAGCTGCTGCCATAACGCGCTTTATCAATCAGCGATTGCGGATGCTCAATACGGAAGCCGATTGAAAATGGCTTAGCCTCAACAAAAATACCCTTGCGATGCACCATTTCAAAGGTATCGCGTGCGCTATGGCCCACCGCCAAAATCACATGATTAGCCGCAATGTGCTCACCATTCGCCAGCACCACGCCTTTGATGGCGTTATGTTCAATCTCAATATCATCCACACGCGCGCCAAAACGAATCTCACCGCCCAGCGCAATAATCGTGTTGCGCATGGATTCAACCATACCAACCAAGCGGAAGGTGCCGATATGCGGGTGACTCAGGTATAAAATTTCTGGCGGTGCGCCTGCCGCTACAAATTCTTGCAGCACTTTGCGGCCGTAATGATTAGGGTCTTTAATCTGGCTCCACAATTTACCATCCGAAAAAGTACCTGCGCCGCCCTCACCAAACTGCACGTTGGATTCTGGATTAAGCGTGCTTTTACGCCAGAAACCCCAAGTATCTTTTGTGCGCTCTTTCACCGCTTTACCGCGCTCAAGCACAATAGGCTTAAAGCCTGCTTGCGCTAAAATTAACGCCGCGAATATGCCTGCAGGCCCAAAACCAATCACAATAGGGCGGTTTTTTAAATTTGCTGGCGCGCTGGCCACAAATTTATAATTGGTATCAGGCGTGGGTTTTACATGTGGGTCTTTTTTAAGTTTAGCTAATACTTTTGCCTCACCGTTAATCACCACATCCAGCGAATACACCAGCAATATCGCATTCGATTTACGTGCGTCGGTACCGCGTTTAAAAATGCTAAAGCTGAGTAAATCCGCCGCATTAATCGCCAGCTTTTTAATAACAGCTGCCCTGATTTCGGCATCGGTATGGCCTTCCTCAGCGGATGTAGCAAGTGGTAGTTTGATTTCGGTTATGCGTAGCATGGTATGGGCTTATAGTAAATCAGCATGTCTTTATCTTAAAAAGTACTAGTCGTTTAAATCTAAATTTAGTTGTAATAGCTTGCGTAGCATTGGCACCGTAATCGGTTTTTGCATGGTGAGCGACCATTCATCCAGAGCATCCAGAGTTGCCATTAAGGTTGGCAAATCGCGGCGCAGATAGCGCAAGCAATAATCCACTACTTCATCGGGTAATTTCATACCTCGTTCAAAGGCGTGCTGTTTTAGTGCGGTGGCTTTTTCAATATCGTTTAAAGGATGCAGTTGATACACCAAGCCCCAGGCCAAGCGCGTTGCAACATCATCACGCAAACCCATTTGCGTAGGGGCGTGTAAGCCTGCGGTAATCATCCATTCGCCGGCTTCTTTATGCTGATTATATTGGTTAAATAAATCAATTTGCGCATCGTTGCTCAGCAAGTGCACGTTATCTACCACGCTGGCGCCTATTGCTTGGCAGGCTTGCAGTAAATGACTTTTGCCAGAGCCAGATTCGCCCCACAAATAAATAAACTGGGGGCTTTGGCCCTTGATGGCTATTTCTAAGCTAGCAATGGCTTCGGCGTTGCGGCCCACCACAAAATTTTGCAGGGTAGGTGGCGCGGCAGGTTTAATGTCTAGTAGCAGTTGTTTCATGCATTGTTTGCTTGAAAAATAGGGTTAAAAGCATGGGTTTAAAACGCGGTAAAGTGGTATTGGGCTATTTAAGATAAGCGTCGCTATCTAAATAATTGTCTTTGGTATGGCGCAAGCCAACAGCAATCGCCGCGCTTACTGGCAAGGCCAACAATACACCAACAAAACCAAATAACTGCCCACCAGCTAATAATGCAAAAATCACCACAACAGGATGCAAACCAATACGGTCCCCCACCAATTTTGGTGTGATAAAGTTGCTCTCTACTAGCTGCCCAATACCAAATACCATTAAAACGGGGATTAATTGACCAATGCTACTGAATTGCAAAGCACCCACTAACAAGGCCAAGCCCATGCCGATGGCAGGGCCTAAATAGGGTACAAAATTTAGCAGGCCAGCGATAATACCAATGGGCAGCGCCATATCCAGCCCAGTCATCCATAAGCCAGCCGCATAAAACACACTCATGATAATCATCACAGTAAACTGACCGCGAAAGAATTCCGCCAGCATTTGATCGATTTCTTGTGCGAGTTCGGTTGTTTTGCCCACAAATTGACGCGGAATCAAGTTGCCAATTCCCGCCATTAATTCGTCCCAATCGCGAAGCAAATAAAATAGCACTACCGGTAATAATAAGATATTCGCAATCACCCCAATCAGCGCCATGCTGTTGGTGCCAGCCGTTTTAAGCACATCGCCTAAAATACCGCCTGCCGTTTTCCAGTTTTTGGTGATAATTTCTTGAATTTGCGTGCTATCTATCGCCAAGCTAATGCCAAAATGCTTTTGCAGAAAGGGTTCAGCTGTGTTGCGAATGTTAGTAATAATCTCGGGTAGTCGCTCAATAATCAGCAAAGATTCTTTTTGTAGCAAAGGAATAATAATTAATAGTAGCAACGCGATAATGCCTATAAGCGCCAGCATTACTAGCACTGTGGCTGTTGTGCGCCCAAATTGATACTTTTTGTAGCCTAATACACTAATCCTATCCACCAATGGATCGCACATGTAGGCCAAAATGGCCGCTGTGACAAATGGCGTGAGTACTGGCAGCAAAAAATACAGTAGCAGCAAAAACGCCGCACTTAAAATTAACCAACGGTTATCGGCAACAATATTGCTTTCTGGCAGTTTATTACGACTGTTTTTTGGTTGATTAGACATAGTGGGTTAAAATATGGGATGAGTTGAAATTATACTTAACTTAAATAGTGATATTGCATTTAATTGAATCGAGAACAGTTTTGAACACCAATAATCCCACAAACTCTATTAGTTACCGCGATGCGGGCGTTGATATGGAAGCAGGCGATGCGCTTGTAGAGCAAATTAAGCCCTATGCTAAACGCACCATGCGCCCAGAAGTGTTGGCTGGCATCGGCGGTTTTGGCTCATTGTTTGAAATGCCTAAAAAGTTTAAAAATCCTGTGCTGGTTTCTGGCACCGATGGTGTGGGTACTAAACTAAAACTGGCTTTTGAGTTAAATAAGCATGACACAGTTGGCATTGATTTAGTCGCCATGAGTGTGAACGATATTTTGGTGCAAGGCGCGGAGCCACTATTTTTCTTGGATTATTTTGCCTGCGGAAAATTAGAGGTAGGCACAGCGGCGCAAGTCATTAAAGGCATTGCAGAAGGCTGTGAACAATCGGGTTGTGCGCTAGTGGGTGGCGAAACGGCCGAAATGCCAGGTATGTACCCAGCGGGTGAGTATGATTTAGCGGGTTTTGCAGTGGGTTGTGTGGATAAAGAAAAAATCATCAACGGCTTAAGCATTGCGGCGGGCGATGTGGTGCTAGGCTTAGCTTCAAGCGGTGCGCATTCCAATGGGTATTCATTGATTCGTAAACTGATTAGCAATTCTGGTATTGATTTCGAATCGGATTTTCATGGCAAAAAATTCAAAGACGTAGTAATGGCGCCAACCAAAATTTATGTGAAATCCTTACTTAAATTAATTGAAGCATTACCTGTAAAAGGCATGGCGCACATCACAGGTGGCGGCATTACGGAAAATATTCCACGCGTTTTACCAGCTGGCTTAACCGCCGAAATCAGCGCAAAAAGCTGGGATTTACCGCCGCTATTTAAGTGGCTGCAAGCGCAGGGCAATATTACGCACAATGAGATGTACAGAACTTTTAACTGCGGCATTGGCATGGTGGTGATTATGACTAAAGCTGATGCAGCAGCGGCCAAGCAACTATTAGAAGCGGCGGGTGAAACGGTGTATGAAATCGGTACTGTGCGCGCACAAAATGACAATGAGGCGCCGACTGTTGTTGTGTAAGCAGACAACGCTTATGCATGATATGCGTTAAATAGCCTCACTCACCAGTTTGGAAAAACACATGTTAAAGCAAAGCCCATGGATTATTTTTTTCTGCCTCGCTTTTTGCGGTGCAATGGCGCAAGCGGCACCTAAAAGTATTCAACTAGAATATGAAGTCACTCGCGATGGTAAATTGTTTGCCAACGTGGTCGAAAATTTTAGCCAAGATGGCAGTGAATATAAAATTGAGTCAGTGACAAAAGGTATTGGCGTGTATGCCTTGCTGGGCGAGCGCAAATTAAGCAGCAGCGGTAGCGTCTCCAAAGATGGCTTAAAGCCCAAACACTTTGAATTGCATCAAGGTGACAATAAAAAGAAATCGCTGATTAGTGATTTTGATTGGGCAAATAAAACGCTGAATATGCAAGTTAAAGGTGAGATAAGAACGCAAACTTTAGAAAAGGGCACACAAGATTTATTGAGTTATGCCTACCAGTTTATGTTTATGCCTGCTAAAACGCGCGCGGCTCAAAAGATAAATGTCAGCCTAACCACAGGTAAAAAGCTGGATCAATATCAATACAAAGTGGTAGCACGTGGCCTAAAATTAAACGCGGCCAATACGCAATTTAAAACCTTGCATATTGCCAACGCGCCTGCGGTAGGTGATGACAAAAAGCAGTTATGGTTGGCTCAAGATCAACATTATTTACCCGTGCAGTACAAGCTAACGGATGAAAATGGTGCCAATTTTGAGCAAACTTTAACCAAAATACATGTGGAATAAAGTTGCGCAATTTATTAGAGATGGCAGCACTAAAAAACTAGCGCTAGCGATTGTTGTTTCTACGCTTTTGCATGCTTATATGGTGGGTAACTTTGATGTGCGCTTACCAAGTTTTAAACAAGAAAATAATACCATTGAGGCAAGGTTGCAAATGCCACAAGTGGTTAAAAAAGACGTAGTAAAAGATGTAACGGTTAACGAAATTATAGCTGATGCGCTAACTGAGTCAGTTGCTGTGCCCATATCAGAAGCAATAAAACAATCAGCGCCAGATTTAGAGTCTTTACCAGCCGATTTCGTACCTGAAGACTTTCAAAGCACACGGTCTGAGCCAGCCCCGCAGCCCATTTCAGATGTGGTTTCAAGTACTAGTGGTACCGCAGAAACGGAGCCACAGCCAACTGATGAAGGATTGGTGATAAATGAAAACGCTTACCCCTATGTGGAAACCAATTTTGATGTTAGAACGCAGATAGATGGTGCCTCCGAAGGCCGTGCCAAAATTGTATTTAATGTAACCGATGGGAAGCAATACCAACTCACTAGTTTGATTAAGCCAGATGGTTTGGCGGCATTAATTATTTCTGATTTATTGCAAACCAGTACTGGTCAGCTCACTAAAAGTGGTTTGCAGCCTGATAGTTATTTATATCAATATGGCAATAAAACTAATAAAACCTATGCCGCTAAGTTTGATTGGCAAACTAAAACCGTCAATTTAATTACGTCCAAAGGCACAAAAACGGCAGTAATTACCGATGGCGCACAAGATTTACTCAGTTTTATGTATCAATTTATGTACGTGGCGCCGCTAGAGCGCATGCAAATTAGTATTGCCACTGGCAAAAAATTGAGCAGTTATAATTATAGTTTTAGCGGCGAAGAGAGTATTAATATTCCGCTTGGTGAAATTAAAGCCTTGCATATTTTTCACGAGGGTGAAAATTCAGATGAAAAAACAGAGCTTTGGCTGGCAGTAGATTATCAATATTTGCCAGTAAAAATTCGTAAAATAGAAAAAAACGGTAAAGTGTACGAATTGGTTGCAAACCACATTAACACTGCACGACCCACACTCAATTAACTTTAGATATTTAAGATTACAACATGACCCCAAATTTACTGCGCCAAGCAGCCATGCTACTTACGAATCTGCTGGATTTTAATAGTCCAGCCGATGCCAAATTAGGCGACTTTTTTCGCAATAATCGCGAACTAGGCACTAAAGACCGCGCCTTTGTGGCAGAGAGTGTTTATGGCGTCTTACGTCGCTTACGTTATTTAAGCGCGGTTACCGCAAACGAAGAAAACGACCCGGACGATGCGCGTAAATTAATTTTGGCGTGGCTATTGCGCGTACAGGGTAAAAGCATCCGTGAATTAGAGCCGATTTTAAATGAGCAGCAAACCGAGTGGGCGCACTCCATTAAGGCTAAATCAACCCAAGATTTTCCACTACCTGTGCAGGCCGATGTGCGCGATTGGCTTTGGAATAAGCTAGTAGCGCAATACGGTGAAACCGAAGCGCTGACTATTTGCCGCAGTATGTTTGATCAAGCCGCGCTTGATTTGCGTGTGAATACCATTAAAGGCACGCGCGAAGAAGTGTTGGCGCGCATGTTGGCCGAAAATACCATTAAAGATAATGTGATTGAAGTAACGCCGTATTCACCTATCGGCATCCGCATGGGCGCGCGCTTAAACATTAGCAAACATGTATTATTTGAAGCAGGCAAGATTGAAGTGCAAGACGAAGGCAGCCAGTTGTTAGCATATTTGGTTGCGCCAAAGCGCGGCCAAATGGTGGCAGATTTTTGTGCTGGCGCAGGCGGCAAAACGCTGGCGATTGGCGCTTTGATGAAAAACACAGGCCGTTTATATGCGTTTGATATTTCTGAAAAGCGTTTATTTAACCTAGGCAAACGCCTTAAACGTTCTGGTTTATCTAATTTGCATGCGCAAGTCATTAGCTCTGAAACCGACCCTAAATTAAAGCGCCTAAACGGTAAATTTGACCGTGTATTAGTAGATGCGCCATGCAGTGGTTTTGGCACTTTGCGCCGCAATCCCGATTTAAAATGGCGCTTTGAAGAAGCCGATATAGCCGAACTAAATATAAAACAAAGCAATATTTTGGCACGCGCCGCCAAACTGACTAAAACAGGTGGCCGCTTGATTTACGCCACATGTAGCTTATTAAAAGATGAAAACGAAGCGATTGCTGAAGCATTTTTAGCCGCAAATCCCGATTTCAAATTAGTGCCCGCCAACACGGTATTAAGTCATCAGAAAATTAAACTGGATACGGGCGATTATTTAAAACTGCTGCCGCACTTGCATGGCACCGATGGTTTCTTTGCGGCTGTATTTGAAAAAGCAAATCCAACCGATAATGC